>DASSRN010000446.1:0-19963 GCA_035701785.1 Acetobacteraceae bacterium
CGCGGCATGCTTGCGCAGGAAGCCGGCCAGCGCCTGCTCCGGTGCGCTGGTGCGAGGACCACGCTCGATCGTGCTGCTGGCCGCCACCGCCGCCGCCACCTCGCCGGCCAGCGCAATGCGCCGCGGCCCGTGGAACGTCCGCAGATTGGCCGGCGACAGCGACGCCAGCGCATCGGCGCACAGCCTCGCCAGGTCCTCCGCCGCCCGGCCCTGCATGCGGGCCGGAATTTCCTCACTGAACAGTTCGAGGAAGAGCTCCGGCACGGCTCAGGCCGTCAGCGCCGGTTCGATGTCCGTCTGCGAGAAATCATTGCCTTTGAACAGCAGTGGCTCCCCGCGCCCCTTGGCCAGCGCGTAGGCGAAACAGTCGCCATAGTTCAGCCGGGCCCGATGATAGCCTTTCCCGTAATCGCTGTACGCCGCGCGGCAGCGATGCGCGTCCTCCAGGGTCACCGGTTCTACCTCGAGCCGCAGGGCCCGCAGCAGATTGTCGAAGCGAACCTGCACCGCGCGATTCCTGTGAGCGTCGACCACGATAGCCGCTTCGACCCAGTTGGCCGCCGACATGCGCAGCACTGGCGCATCGACCATCGCTGCGGCGATGCGCGGTTCGTCAGCCTCATTGAGGATGACGGCGAGCAGAGCCGAACTGTCGACGATCATCGCGGCAGCCCGTTTTCGTCATACAGCCAGTCATGATCAGAGGTGGGCAGTGGTTCACCCAGGTGCTGGCGGATCTCCGCCGCAATTTCCCGAACGCGCCGCAGTCGCTCTTCGCGATCGCGAGCCCGCTCCTCCCGTTCGAGCTCGGCGCGCAGCGCCTTGGTTACCACGCTGGTCAGGCTTTCGCCGGTCAACTCGGACAGCCGAGATGCCAGGCGATAGGCATCCTCGCTCTTGATATTCAGCTGGGCGCCCATCGCCGTACCTGGGTAGAAAAGAACATCGCCCTGGTAGAATACCCGGCCGGCACCCCGGAGTCACGCTTCCGCTCTACGCCGCCATCCCCTGGCCGCGGGCGATCTCCCGCGTGATTGCCATGATCCGCTCGTGCTTGCGTCGGCGTGCCAGCGCCCGGTCGCGCTCTTCGCGCAGCGCGGTGACCACGGCCATACGCAGGCTGTCGCCGGTCAGCTCGACCAGTTCCGCCGCGAGTTCGCAGGCTTCGACGTCCTCGATCAGCAGTTCGGTCATGGCCACTTCCTCCATTTGTTTCGTCATTGCTGTTCGCCGGCTACCCAGGCCTCGCAGCACCCCTTCGCAAGGGCACGCACGCGGCCGATAAAACTCGCCCGTTCCGTCACGCTGATCACCCCCCGCGCGTCCAGCAGATTGAACAGGTGACTTGCCTTGATGCACTGGTCATAGGCCGGCAGCGCCAGGCCTCGCTCGAGCAACACGCCGCACTCGCCTTCGGCATCGGCGAAGTGGCGCGTCAGCAGCGCGGTATCCGCATGCTCGAAGTTGAATGCGCTATATTCCCGCTCTGCCCGCAGGAACACATCGCCATAGCGCACATTGCGTTCCCCTGGGGCGCCGTTGAAGTCCAGGTCGTAGACGTTGTCGACGTCCTGCACATACATCGCCAGCCGTTCCAGCCCGTATGTCATCTCGAACGACGGCAGCGTCACCGGAATGCCGCCCACCTGCTGGAAGTAGGTGAACTGCCCCACCTCCATGCCGTCGCACCAGACCTCCCAGCCCAGCCCCCAGGCACCCAGCGTCGGGCTCTCCCAGTCGTCCTCGACGAAGCGGAAGTCGTGCAGCAGCGGGTCGAGCCCGAGCACGCGGTAGCTGCCCAGCAGCAGGTCCTGCGCATCGTCGGGTGACGGCTTCATGATGACCTGGTATTGGTAATAATGCTGCAGGCGGTTCGGGTTCTCCCCGTAACGGCCGTCCGTCGGCCGCCGCGACGGCTGCACATACGCAGCCCGCCACGGCCTTGGCCCCAGCGCCCGCAGCGTCGTGGCAGGATGAAACGTACCCGCTCCCATTTCCACATCGTAGGGTTGCAGGATCACGCATCCCTGCTCCGACCAGTAGTCGTGCAGCCGCAGGATCAGAGCTTGGAAACTCGGCGACGTGCTGTGCATCTGGCCGGGATCGGTTGAGTGCGGGGGCGACATAGAACACTGGCGGCGGCGGGGCAACTCCATCATCATCTGTCAATGATGATCGACGGCCAGAGCGACGATGCGATCCGTGCCATCCTTGCTGGCACGCGCCGCATCGCGGTGGTCGGCGCCTCGGACAAGCCCTGGCGACCGTCGCATGGCGTGTTCCGCTTCCTGCTGGATCGCGGCTACCACGTGACGCCCGTCAACCCGGTGCTGGCCGGCAAGACCATCCACGGACATTCGGTGCTGGCAGGGCTGGAAGAGGCACAGCCACTGGACATGGTCGACATATTCCGCGCCTCAGCCAACGCCGGCGCTGCGGTGGACGAGGCGATCCGCCTGGGCGCACGCACCGTCTGGCTGCAGCTTGGCGTGATCGACGAAGCTGCCGCCAAAAGGGCGCGCACCGCCGGAATCGCCGTCGTGATGGACCGCTGCCCGGTCATCGAAGTCCGCCGGCTGGGCCTGCCGCGCCATTGAAGCAACGACCCAACGAAGCCACATCGCAGACCACGGAACCCAGAGGGTGCCCCGATGACCAACGAAGAACGCGACATCATCTCCCAGTTCATCACCCGCGTGAGCGGCGCCCAGGCGGCGCAGCCATCCTTCGGCGGCTCCGTTCCCGCCACCTCGACGCCGCCACTTCCGCCGGTCGACGGCGACGCGGATCGGCTGATCGGCGACCTGTTCAACCGCTATCCCGCCGCGCGCTATCGCATCACTCAGCTCGCCTTCGTGCAGGAGCACGCGCTGACCGAGGCGCAGAACCGCATCCAGCGCCTCGAGTGGGAGCTCCAGCAGGCCCAGCAGGCCGCGCAGCAGGCGCAGCAACAGCAGCGCGGCGGCGGTGGCTTCCTGGGTGGCCTGTTCGGCGGCGGCTCGCGCTCCGCCCCGCCACCGCAGCAGGGTGCACCGGTCTGGGGCCAGGGCGCGCAGCCCGGTTATCAGCAGGGATACCAGCAGGCGCCGCCCCCGCCGCCGCCGCAATACGCGCCGAACTACCAGCCCGGTATGTTCCAGCGGCAGGGATCTGGCTTCCTCGGTTCGGCGCTGACCACGGCGGCCGGTGTCGCTGGCGGCCTGGTCGCCGGCAATGCGCTGATGAACCTGTTCTCCGGATCCCATAGTGCCGCTGGCGGTTTCGGCGGCGGCTTTGGCGGACCTGCGGTCGGCGGCCCATGGGGCGCCCCACCTGCCGACCAGGGCTATGTCGACCAGGGGACCTGGGATACCTCGGGCGGCAGCGGTGGTGGCGGTCAGACGGATCCCGGCTATGTCGACAACGGCACCTGGGACACCTCGACCAACGACCAGTCATCCTGGACCGACAACAGCAGCGACTCCGGCTGGGACAGCGGCGGCGGATCGTCAAACGACGACACGTTCTAAAGTTATCTCCTCTCCGCACCTGGGGGCGGAGAGGACGGGAGAGGTGGGCGCAGCCCGGTCCCGGCGGGCGCGAGCATGACAATCGGCACCGCCGTCGCGCCGTCCAGCCGTAGCAGCGCTGAGCAGATTGCGCGGTTGGCCGAGCGTGCGCTTGTCCTCACGCTCACCACCTGTGGCGCCATCCTGATCGTCGTGCCGCTGATCCTGACAGTGTACCTCTCGCTGTTTGACGAGAAGCTGATCCTGTTCCCGCCGCGCGGCTACACGCTGGCCTGGTATCCGGCGATCGTCCCGAACTTCGGCCGTGCCGCGCTGACCAGCCTGGAACTTGGCGCGGCCTCGGTGGCCGGCAGCCTGCTCCTCGGCGTCCCGGCGGGCATCGGCCTCGCACGCCATCGCTTCCGCGGTCGCGGTGTCATCGCCACGCTGCTGCTGGCGCCGCTCACCGTCCCGGGCATCGCACTCGGCCTGGCGATCTTCGTCGCCCTGGTCGCGATGGATGAGTGGTTCGGCTCCGCGTTCACCGGCTCGATGCTCGGCCTCGTTTTGGCACACGTCCTGATCACCACGCCCTGGGTGGTGCGGCTCTGCCTCGCCAGCCTGAGCAACCACGATATGGCCGCCGAGGAGGCTGCGGCCAGCCTCGGCGCCGGCCCGCTCGCGGTCATCTGGCGCGTGACCCTGCCGGCGATGCGCGCCGGCATCGTCGCCGGGGCGCTGTTCGCCTTCGTCATCTCGTTCGAGAACCTGGAACTGGCGCTGTTCCTGACCAGCCCCGGCGTGACCACGTTGCCGGTCTCGGTGCTTCAGTACCTGGAATACCACATCGACCCGCTGGTCTCGGCGGTCGCCGTCGTCCAGATCGTCGGCGTCGCTGCGTTGCTGCTGGTGCTCGACCGCTTCGTCCGACTTGGCCAGGTCGTGCGATGAGCCCGGCGGGGCTTGCGCTCGCCGATCTGGGCAAGCGGTTCGGCGCGCAGGTCGCCGTCGATGGCGTCGATCTCGACGTGGCCCCGGGCGAGCTCATCGTCCTGCTGGGGCCGTCAGGCTGCGGCAAGACCACCACCCTGCGCATGATCGCCGGCTTCGTGACGCCGACCACCGGCGACATCCGCCTCGACGGCGTCAGCATCACGCGACTGCCGCCGCACCGACGCGAGATGGGCATCGTGTTCCAGAGCTACGCGCTGTTTCCGCATCTCTCGGTCGCGCGCAATATCGGCTTCGGCCTGGAGATGCGGCGCATGCCGGCCGCCGCCGCCAGCGCGCGCATCGCCGAGATGCTGCGGCTGGCGCGGCTGGAGCCGTTCGCGGACCGACTGCCGCGACATCTCTCCGGCGGCCAGCAGCAGCGTGTCGCTCTGGCCCGTGCCCTTGCGATCCATCCACGTGTGCTGCTGCTGGATGAACCGCTGTCCAATCTCGATGCCGACCTGCGCCAGGAAATGGCGCGCGAGATCCGTCTGCTCCAGCGGCACGGCGGCATCACCACGATCATGGTGACCCACGACCAGACCGAGGCGATGGCGCTGGCCGACCGGCTCGTGGTGATGCATGAGGGGCGCGTGCAGCAGATCGGCACGCCGGAGACGGTGCACGCCCGCCCGGCCAGTCCGTTCGTCGCGCGCTTCATCGGCGGCAGCAATATCCTGGCCGGACAGTTCGCCGGCGATCGCTTGGTTCTGCCGGATGGGGCCGCGATTACGCTGGCCTACCGCTATCCGCACACAGGGCCGGTGACGCTCGCGGTCCGCCCCGACAGCATCCATCCCGCGGCAGCCGGCAGCGGCAGGGTCGACGGCGAGGTCGAACTCTGCACCTGGCTCGGCGCCACGGTGGAGCACGTTGTGCGCATCAGCCCTGATGTGACCGTGCTGACACGCGGGCCTAGCCTTGGCCCGGGTGCGACGCCTCGCCACACTGCGGGCACGCGCGTGGCGCTGCGATGGGACGCCGAAGATGAGCGGCTGTTCAACGCCGCGGACAACGCGATCGAGGCCGACATCAGGGAGACCAGTCATGCATAAGACCGTCCTGTCGCGCCGCGGCGTACTCGGCGCCGCCACGCTGCTCGCCGCGCCGGCAATCGTGCGCACGGCACATGCCGCGGACCAGTGCGTCGTCGGCACCTGGGGCGGCGACTACGCGCGCCTGCTGCGCGAGAACATCGACGACCCGATCCTGAAGCCGGCCGGTCTCGACGTCGTGCAGGACATCGGCGACGAGAACCCGCGCGTCTCCAAGCTGTATGCGCAGAAGAAGCTGCCGCGAGGCACGCTCGACATCGCCTGCGTCGGCGCGCTGAACGGCTATCGCGTCACCGAGGGCGAACTGGTCGAACCGCTGGACCCGACCAAGGTCCCCAACCTGAAGCACGTGCCGGCCGAACTGCGCATGCCTGCCTTCGTGCCGCACATCTACAGCGCGCAGGTGCTGGTGTACAACCCGGACACGGTGAAGCAGCCGCCGAACACCATGAGCGATCTGCTCGATCCCAAATGGAACGGCAAGATCGGCATGGTCTCCACCACCGGATCTTGGCTCCTCCAGGCCGCCAGCCTGCACGAGAGCGGCACGACGACCGACTTCGACAAAGCCAAGGCGCTGATGAGCAAGATCGCCGCCAACGGCCTGCGCCTGTATCCCGAGACCGACAATCTGGCGCCGGCTTTCAAGTCGGGCGAGATCGAGGTCGGCATGATCTGGCTGGCGCGCAGCTTCATGTGGCGCAACGGCGGCTTCCCCGTCGCCGGCAACTTCCCGACCGAGGGCTCGATCCTCTACGTCTCGGGCATGGTGCTGCCGAAGAACGCGCCCGACCGCGACGCCGCCTATCGCTATATGAACGCGCTGCTGGAACCGTCCGCGCAGCAGGGCTTCGCGGCGCACATGGGCTATCTGCCGACGGTCGACAACGCGCCGCTGTCCGGGGCGGTCGGCGAGCAGCTTGCCTTCCCGCAACCGAAGCCGAAGCTGGTGACCCCGGACTATCCCGTGCTGTCCAAGGCGCTGCCCGATCTCAACGACTGGTGGCTGAAGAACATCCAGCGCACCTAGTGCGATATGCGCCGAACCGAGGGCGTCGCGCTGCTCGGCCCAGCCAGCGCCTTCATGGTGCTGATGCTGGTGGCACCCTTGGCGCTGCTGTTCCGCGACAGCCTGAACCGCTACGACCCCACCGAGCTGATGGTGGCCGCGACTACTCCCGCCAACTACCTGCGCTTCCTCGCCGATCCGTTCTACCGCGGGGTCCTGCTCACCACCGTCCGTGTCGCTGCGGTCGTCACTGCGCTTTGCCTGCTGCTGGGCCTGCCGATGGGCTGGCGCCTGGCACGCACCGCCAGCCGATGGAAGTCCGCAATCGTGGTGCTGATGGTGCTGCCGCTGTTCGTCGGCTCGACCACCCGCACCGCCGGCTGGATGATCCTGTTTGCGCGCGGTGGCCTGTTGGACCGGCTCGCCGGCCTCAACCTGATGTACGCCGAACCCGCGGTCATCGCCGGCGTCGTCGCGATCAACCTGCCGTTCACCGTGCTGACGCTGCAAAGCGTGTTCGAGGGGATCGACCCGCGGCTCGAGGAAGCCGCTGCCTCGATGGGCGCCGCACCGTCCGCCGCGTTCCGCCGCGTGGTGTTCCCGCTGGCGCTGCCGGGCATCATGATCGCTGCAGTGCTCAGCTTCATCCTGAGCATGAACGCCTTTGCCACGCCACTGCTGCTGGGCGGCCCGCGCTTTCAGATGATGGCGCCGCTGCTGTTCTGGGCGTTCGGCAGCGACAACAACTGGCCGTTCGCTGCCGCGATCGCGTTCATCCTAATGGGCACGACGCTGCTGCTGACTGCACTCGCCAATCGCCTGGTGCCGCGCCGCTACCGCGCCTGATCAGGCCGGCAAAAGCGGCTCCTGATGGCACACGCGGTTCCGTCCCCGCTCCTTAGCCTGATACAGCAGCGCATCCGCACGACCGATGACCTGCTCGATGCTGTCGTCCGCGTCGCCCGTGATGGCAAGGCCGACGCTGATCGAAATTCCGATCCGCTCCGCATCAAGCCGCAGCGGATTCGCTGCTATGCCGGCACGCAGCCGCTCCGACACCTCCAGCGCGGCCCTCCGCAGTGACGGCCGGCAGGCACTCTTCGCCGGTTGGCTTATTCCTTCGTAAAGATCAGCCGCCACCATTGATCGTGAGCACTGTACCGGTGGTATAGGCTGACACCGGGCTCGCCAGGAACGCAACGGCATTCGCGATCTCTCGGGGCGAGGCTGCGCGGCCGAACGGCATGCCGGCGGTCAGCTCCCGCCAGCGCTCCGCATCGCCGAACTTCTGCGTCGCCTCGGCACGACGCAGCATCACCAACCGGTCGGTCTCGACCGGGCCTGGATTGATCGCCACCACGCGCAGCCCATCGGCCGGCGCGCCCTTGCCCAGTGCACGGGTGAACGCCATCAGCGAAGCGTTGCCCGCGGCACCGGCGATGTAACCGGTCGGGAAGCTTTCTCCCGCGGCGCCGATCACATTGATGATCACGCCGGACCGGCGTGCCTTCATCTGTGCATACATCACGCGGCAGAACGAGATGTAGCCGAACACCTTGAGGTCCCAGGCCTGTCGCCAGGTCGGGTCATCCACCGACAGCAGGTCGCCCGGCGGAATCGCGCCGGCGTTGTTCACCAGGATGTCGAGCTCGCCCGCCTCCGCCGCTACGCGCCGCACCGCGGCGTCGGACGACAGGTCGGCCGAGATGGTACGCACATTCACCTGCCGCCGCGCCCGGATCGCGGCTGCCGCTTCGTCCAGTGCTCCCTGCTCGCGTGCGACCAGGGTCACATCGCAGCCTTCGTCCGCCAGCAACTCGGCTGTAGCGCGGCCGATTCCCTTCGATCCCCCGGTGATCAGCGCCTTCTTGCCGGTCAGTTGCAGGTCCATCGTCGCGTTGCCCCCTATGCCGCGTGCCGCAGGCCCGAGCGATACGCCACGCACGCCTCGCCGAACGCCCGGAAGATCGCTGTGCTCGCGCTGTCGTCGGCGTAGCCCCACTCGGGGTGCCACTGCACGCCCAGAGCAAAGCCGCGCGCCCGCTCCACGCGCACTGCCTCGATCGTGCCGTCCGGCGCCACCGCCTCGGCCACCAATCCCGGCGCCAGCGTCTCGATCGCCTGCCCGTGCAGCGAGTTCACCAGAATCTTGCTGCTGCCGACAATGCGCGCGAGCTGCCCGGACAGGAACACCAGGTGCCGGGGCGCGTATTTCTGCTCGACCGTGCCGGGCCCCGGCCGATGGTCCATCCGGTCGGTCACCTCGTGCACCTTCTGGTGCAGCGTGCCGCCCAGCGCCACGTTCAGCTCCTGGATGCCACGGCAGATCGCAAGCAGCGGCATGCCCCGCGCCAGCGCCTCCGGGATCAGCCGCAGCGTGGTCGCATCACGCTCCAGATCGTGGTGCTCCGGCGTCAGGCTGTCGCCGCCGGCATAATGCGATGGATGCACATTGCTGGGGCTGCCGGACAGCATCAGCCCGTCCAGCCGATCGAGCACCGCCATCGACGCCTCGCCCATGGGCGGGATCAGGATCGGCACCGCACCGGCGCCACCCAGCACTGCCGCCGCGTAGCGGGCGGGCGCATCATGACGAAGCTGGTGATTGATCATCAGCCGGGCGCAGGCCGGGATGCCGACGATAGGGGGCATGCCGATAGGCTCCTTCCGGACGGTTCAGACCCGCTGGCCGCCGTCGATGTGGATTTCGGAGCCGGAAATATAGCCCGCCTGGCTGCCGCAGAGGAACAGCAGGAGTTCGGCGACCTCCTGCGGCTTGCCCAACCGGTGCAGCGGGATGTCGCGCTCGACGATCGTCTCGGTGCCGGGCGACAGGATGCCGGTGTCCACTTCGCCCGGCGACACCGCGTTCACCCGCACGCCGGAGCGGCCGAAATCTGCTGCAAGCTCGCGCGTCAGCGCCCACAGCGCCGCCTTCGACGCGGCATACGCTGCGGAGGCGAACGGATGCACGCGCGACCCGACGATCGAGGTGATGTTCACCACCGTGCCCCGCGCCTGCTCCAGCGGCGCCCGCAGCCCCTGCACCAGCGCCACGCAGGCGAACAGGTTGACGTTAAAGATGTGCAGCCAGTCGGCGTAGCCCATCTCCAGCGCACCGATCTTGCCGCCGTCGGACCGCTTCGGCGAGATCGCCGCGTTGTTGATCAGCGCGTCCAGGCCGCCGCCGACAAAGTCGCGCAGCCGCGGCATCTCTGCCTGCAGGTTGCCGATATCCGCCAGATCCAGCTGGAAGTGGTTCTGTGCCCCGCCCTTCCAGGGGCAGCGCGGATCGAACGGATGGCGCGAGATCGTCAGCACCCGCCAACCGGCGTCGCTGAATGACTTGACGGTGGCATGGCCAATGCCGCGGCTTGCACCGGTAAGAAGGAGGACACGCTCGCTATCGGCCATGATCCAGGGTGCGCTACTTCCCGCACCGAGGCAACCGGCCGCAGCGGTTGCCAAACATGCAGATATCTTTATATAGCGCCGCCACCCCAAAAGGAGCCAACGCATGCCGGCCACCCAGGACTTCAAGGTGAAGGACATCTCGCTGGCCGAGTGGGGCCGCAAGGAGATCGCCATGGCCGAGGACGAGATGCCCGGTCTGATGGCGACGCGCCAGGAATACGGCGTTTCCAAGCCGTTGAAGGGCGCCCGGATCGCCGGCTGCCTGCATATGACGGTGCAGACCGCAGTTCTGATCGAGACCCTCCAGGCTCTCGGTGCCACGGTACGCTGGTCCTCCTGCAACATCTTCTCCACCCAGGACCATGCGGCGGCCGCTGTCGCCGCGGCAGGCGTGCCGGTGTTCGCCTGGAAGGGGATGGAGGAAGACGAATTCTGGTGGTGCATCGAGCAGACGGTGCGCGGCCCCGACGGCTGGACCCCGAACATGATCCTGGACGACGGCGGCGATCTGACGCTGCTGATGCACCAGAAGTATCCCGAGATGCTGAACGACGTGCGCGGCATCTCCGAGGAGACCACCACCGGCGTTCATCGCCTGCGCGACATGGCCCGCGACGGCAAGCTGCTGACGCCGGCGATCAACGTGAACGACAGCGTAACGAAATCGAAGTTCGACAACCTGTACGGTTGCCGTGAATCACTGGTGGACGGCATCCGGCGCGGCACCGACGTGATGATGGCCGGCAAGATCGCCGTGGTGAACGGCTTCGGCGATGTCGGCAAAGGCTCGGCTGCCTCGCTGCGCAATGCCGGCTGCCGGGTCATGGTGACCGAGGTCGATCCGATCTGCGCGCTCCAGGCAGCAATGGAAGGCTACCAGGTCGTTACGATGGACGATGCAGCCCCGGTCGGCGACATCTTCGTCACCGCCACCGGCAACCTGGATGTGATCACGCTGGACCACATGCGGGCGATGAAGCACCGCGCCATCGTCTGCAACATCGGTCATTTCGATTCAGAAATACAGATCGACGCTTTGCGCAACTACAAGTGGGAGAACGTCAAGCCGCAGGTGGACGAGGTCGTGTTTCCCGACGGCAAGCGGCTGATCGTACTGAGCGAGGGACGGCTGGTGAACCTCGGCAACGCCACCGGCCATCCGAGCTTCGTGATGAGCGCCAGCTTCACCAACCAGGTCCTCGCACAGATCGAGCTGTTCAACGCCCCGGCCGGCACTTATCAGCGGCAGGTCTACACCCTGCCCAAGGCGCTGGACGAGAAAGTGGCGGCGCTGCACCTCGCGAAGGTCGGCGCCAAGCTTACCAAGCTGTCACCCAGGCAGGCGGAGTATATCGGCGTCGGACCGTCGGGTCCGTTCAAGCACGACCTCTACCGCTACTGACCCGCGGCTTGCCCGTTGCACGCTTATTGAGTCGACGGCCGATGCTGCTCTAGCATCGGCCGCAACGGGGGCTTTCGGGGTAAAGGACACTACAATGGACGAGCAAGGTCTGCGCGGCCTGATCGAGCAGGTGCGGCAGGGGCAGTTGTCGCGGCGGGCGTTCACTCGCGGAATGATGGCCCTGGGCCTGACGGCGCCGATGGCGACGCAGATGCTGGCCTCCTCGGGCGTCGCGCTGGCAGCGCCCAAGTGGGAATATAAGCCGACCAAGCGTGGTGGCGGCGGCGCACTGAAGGTGCTGTGGTGGCAGGGCCCGACCTTGCTGAACCCGCACTTCGCCGTTGGCACCAAGGACCAGGACGGCTCGCGTGTGTTCTACGAACCGCTGGCCGGCTGGGATGCCGATGGTAACCTGGTGCCGGTGCTCGCCGCCGAGATCCCCACGCTCGACAATGGCGGGTTGGGCGAGGACGGCAAATCGGTCACCTGGAAGGTGAAGCAGGGCGTCAAGTGGCACGACGGCCATCCGTTCACCGCCGACGATTGCATCTTCAACTGGAAATACGCCGGCGATCCGGCCACCGCCGCCGTTACCATCGGCACCTACCAGGACATCAAGGTAGTGAAGGTCGACGACTTCACGATCCGCATCGAATTCAGCAAGCCCACTCCTTATTGGGCGGACGCGTTCGTCGGCACCCGCGGGATGATCATCCCCAAGCATCTGTTCGAGCCGTTCACCGGGGCGAAGTCGCGCGAGGCGCCCACTAACCTTCAGCCGGTCGGCACCGGCCCATACTTGTTCGTCGACTTCAAGCCTGGCGATCTCGTGCAGGGCAAGCTGAACCCCGACTACCACATGCCGAACCGGCCATATTTCGACACTTTCGAAATGAAGGGCGGCGGTGACGCAGTCTCGGCGGCCCGCGCCGTCATGCAGACCGGCGAATACGACTTCGCCTGGAATCTTCAGGTCGAGGACGAAATCCTCAAGCGCCTCGAGGCAAGCGGCAAAGGCCATGCCGAGATCCTCACTGGCGGCAACATCGAGCACATCCAGCTCAACAACACCGATCCCTGGACCGAGGTGGACGGCGAACGCTCGAGCCTGAAGACCAAGCATCCGTTCCTGACCGACCCCGCGGTGCGTCAGGCGCTGAACCTGCTGGTCGATCGCGGTTCGGTGCACAAGTACATCTATGGCCGCACCGGGCTCGACACAGCGAACTTCATCAACGCCCCCGACAAGTTCGTGTCGAAGAACACGCACTACGACTTCAACGTCGAGAAGGCCGTGAAGCTGCTGGACGACGCCGGATGGAAGCCGGGCGGCGACGGCATCCGCGAGAAGAACGGCGTCAAGTTGAAGATCGTGTTCCAGACCTCGATCAATGCGCCCCGGCAGAAGACCCAGGCGATCGTCAAGCAGGCCTGCCAGAAGGCGGGCATCGACGTCGAGATCAAGTCGGTGACCGCGTCGGTGTTCTTCTCCTCGGATGTCGCCAACCTGGACACCTATCCGCACTTCGTCGCCGACCTCCAGATGTACACCACGACGATGACAGAGCCCGACCCTGGCTCCTTCATGCGGCAGTTCCTGTCGTCGGAGGCGGCGAGCAAGGCGAACAAGTTCCAAGGTCGGAACATCGTGCGCTGGCAGAGCGAGGAATACGACAAGCTGTTCAATGCGGCCGATGTGGAGATCGACCCGGTGAAGCGGGCCGCGCTCTTCGTCGCGATGAACGACCACCTGATCAAGAACGTCGTGGTGATCCCGGTGGTCGCCCGCACCGGCGTCGAGGCGCTGGCCAATAACCTGCACGCGCCGCTGAGCGGCTGGGACAACAATACCTACGCTCTCCAGGACTGGTACCGCGACGCCTGATGGTGCGGCGACGTTGACCCGATGAGCCGGTACCTCATCCGCCGCCTGCTCATCGCGATCCCGAGCCTGCTGGGCATCAGCGTCGTGCTGTTCGCCGTGCTGGCGCTTGCCCCCGGCGATCCATTCAGCGAGCTCACCACCAATCCTGCGGTGCCGCCTCAGGTCGCGGCCGCGCTGCGCGCCAAGTTCGGTCTCGATGACCCGATTCCGGTGCGCTACCTGCACTGGCTGATGGCGATGCTGCACGGCGACTGGGGCTTCTCGTTCGTCAGCCGCGTCAACGTCGACACGCTGATCCTCCAGCGCCTGCCCACCACGCTTGCGGTGATCGGTGCATCGCAGCTGCTGGCGCTGGCCATTGCGCTGCCGGTCGGCATCTTCGCCGCGACGCGGCCCTATTCGATCTTCGACCAGATCGCCAGCACCTTCGCCTTCATTGGATTCTCGCTGCCGACCTTCTTCACGGGCATCGTGTTCATCCTGGTGTTCAGCGTGCAGCTGAACTGGCTGCCCTTCGTGTTCCGTTCCGACCTGCACGAAACCGGTGCAGCCTGGCTGTGGCAGGAAATCCGCCAATCGATCATGCCGGTGGCGGTGCTGGGATTGTTCCAGGGCGCGTCCTGGACCCGCTTCGTGCGATCGGCGGTGCTGGACGTGATCCGGCTCGACTACGTGACCACCGCACGCTCCAAGGGCCTGCCCGAACGCATCGTCATCATCAAGCACATCGTGCGCAACGCCATGGTGCCGGTCGTCACGCTGGTGGCGTTGCAGATGCCCATCGTGTTCAGCGGCGCCGTTGTCACCGAGCAGATCTTCCGCGTTCCCGGCATCGGCTCGCTGCTGATCAGCGCCATCCTGTCGAATGATACGCCGGTGATCATGGCGGTGACATTCGTGTTCGCCTGCCTGGTGATCCTGTTCAACCTGATCGCGGACCTGCTGTATGGCTGGCTCGACCCCCGCATCTCCTACCATTGACACGGCCAGCACGGCCGTAGCTGCGACCGCGGCGTCGCCGCGCCGCGTCACCCCATGGATGGACGCCTGGCGGCGCTTCCGTCGCCACCGGCTGGCAGTCGTCAGCCTGTTCGTGCTGACGCTCATGGTGCTGGCCGTCGTGTTCGGCCCGCTGCTGTGGGGTGTGGCGATCAACGACATCGACTTCGCCGCCCAGCTCCAGGGTCCGAGCTGGGCGCATCCATTAGGCACCGATGATCTCGGCCAGGATCTGCTGTCGCGCATGCTGTATGGCGGCCGCATCTCGCTGGCGGTCGGGTTTGCCGCCATGTCGGTGGCGGTGGTCGTCGGTATCGTGGTCGGCGCCATCGCCGGCGTCTCGCGCGGCAGCGTCGATGCTGCGCTGATGTGGGTCACCGACCTGTTCCTGTCGCTGCCGCAGCTGCCGATCCTGCTGCTGATCATCTACCTGTTCCGCGACGTGCTGAAAAAGCTGGCGGGGCCTCAGGTCGGCGTGTTCATCCTGGTCGTGGCGGTTATCGGTGGCTTCCGCTGGATGTCGGTGGCGCGCCTGGTGCGCGCGCAGTTCTTCTCGCTGCGCGAGAAGGAGTTCGTCGAGGCAGCGCGTGCTTTGGGTGCATCCACCTTCCGCCGCGTCGTGCGCCACATCCTGCCCAATGCACTCGGACCGGTGATCGTCGCCGGCACGATCGATGTCGCCAATGCGATCATCGCCGAGTCGACGCTGTCCTTCCTCGGCCTGGGCTTTCCGCCGGACATCCCGACCTGGGGTCGCCTCCTATTCGACGCCAAGGACCAGCTGGACGTGGCGCCGCACTGGGCGCTGTTTGCCGGCGGCGCGATCTTCCTTGCCGTGCTCACCATCAACTTCATCGGCGACGGGCTGCGCGACGCGCTCGATCCGCGCCGCATCATGTGACGCATGGCGGCACGGCTGCTCGAAATCCAGGGGCTGAAGACGCACTTCAAGACCGAGGACGGCATGGTGCGCGCGGTCGATGGCGTGGACCTGTTCATCGATGCCGGCGAGACCCTGGGCGTGGTCGGCGAATCCGGCAGCGGCAAGACCGTCACCGCGATGACGGTGATGAAGCTGATCCAGATGCCGCCGGGTCGCATCGTCGCGGGCAGCGTGCTGTGGCAGGGCCGCGACCTCGTGCCGCTGGATGTGGACGCGATGCGCCACATCCGCGCGAAAGAGATCGCCATCATCTTCCAGGAGCCGATGACATCCCTGAACCCCGCCTACACGGTGGGTGAGCAGATCGCCGAGGCACTGCGGCTGCACGAAGGGCTGAACCGGCGTGACGCGATGGACAAGACTGTGGAGATGCTGCGGCTGGTACACATCCCTACGCCGGAGCGCCGCGTGCGTGACTATCCGCACCAGTTCTCCGGCGGGATGCGCCAGCGGGTGATGATCGCGATGGCGCTGTCGTGCAGCCCGAAGCTGCTGATAGCGGACGAACCGACCACGGCGCTGGACGTCACGATCCAGGCGCAGATCCTCGACCTGCTGGCGGAGATGAAGTCGCGCTTCGGCATGGCCATCATGCTGATCACCCACGCGATGGGCGTCGTCGCGGAGACGGCGCAGCGCGTCGTGGTGATGTATGCCGGGCGCATCGTCGAGGAGGCGACGGTCGAGCGGCTGTTCGCCTCGCCGCTGCACCCTTACACGCAGGGCCTGATCCGCTCCATCCCGCGCATCGACCGCGATGCCGGCAAGCGGGCGCGGCTGGAGGCGATCCCCGGCGTGGTGCCGAGCCTGATCGCACCGCCGCCGGGCTGCCGTTTCGCGCCGCGCTGCGCCTTCGCCACGCCCGCCTGCACCGAGGCGGTGCCCGAACTGCGAACCGTCGAGCCCGGCCACAAGGTGGCGTGCATCCTGTATCGGGCGAACGCATGACCGAGGCTTTGTTACGCGTTGAAGGGCTGGTGAAGAACTTCCCCATCAAGGGCGGCGTACTGCGGCGCACCGTCGAGCAGGTGCATGCGGTCGACAACGTAAGCTTCGAGATCGGCGCCGGCGAGACGCTTGGACTGGTCGGCGAATCCGGCTGCGGCAAGTCCACCACCGGGCGCTGCATCCTGCGGCTGATCGAACCGTCCGGCGGCGCGGTCTGGTTCGAAGGCCGCAACGTCGTGGAGTTCGACCACGCGGAGCTAGGTGCGCTGCGCCGCGACATGCAGATCATCTTCCAGGACCCGTATGCGTCGCTCAATCCGCGGATGACGATCGGTGCGATCATCGGCGAGGCGCTCACGATCCACGGCCTTGCGAAGGACCGCCACGCCTACGAGGAGCGGGTCATCGAACTGTTGCGCACCGTTGGGTTGAATGCCGACCACATGCGGCGCTACCCGCACGAGTTCTCCGGTGGGCAGCGCCAGCGCATCGGCATCGCCCGCGCGCTCGCCGTGTCGCCGAAGCTGATCGTCTGCGACGAGCCGGTCTCGGCGCTCGATGTGTCGATCCAGGCGCAGGTGATCAACCTGCTGGAGGATCTGCAGGAACAGTTCGGGCTGACCTACCTGTTCATCGCCCACGACCTGTCGGTGGTGGAGCACATCAGCACACGAGTGGCGGTGATGTATCTGGGCCGCATCGTCGAGATCGCGCCGTCGCGCGATCTGTACGATGCCCCGCTGCATCCGTATACAGAAGCGCTGCTGTCCGCCGTGCCGATCCCCGACCCGACGATGAAGCGTCAGCGCATCCGTTTGCAGGGCGACGTACCAAACCCGATTCGCCCGCCATCCGGCTGTCACTTCCACACCCGCTGTCCAATTCGCGAACTGCCGTTGTGCAGCACCGAGAAACCCGCACTGCGCGAAGCGCGACCAGGCCATTGGGTCGCCTGCCACCTCCGCAGCTGAATCGGATCATTGCTGAAGGCAAGTTGTCCACGCACGAAGCGGTGCGGATGCGCGCCGTGCGCACACGTTTTATTAACCCGAGCGTCATCCAAATGCCGCTGGTCAAGCGGCGGGAAAACACCCAAGTTCCCGTCCGCAACGTTTTCGAGGCCTCCATGGAAAGCGATGCTGCCGAACTTACCGGCCCTCAGACCGAGGCGCTGCGGCGAGCCTTGAGTACAGTTCGGGACGAAGCTGCCGCGGCCGACCTGCTGTTCCTGGAATTCTGGCAAATGCAACGCCATCCTGGTATCGCCGCAAGCCTGCGGGCGAGCCAGATCAGGCGCGCAAATCCTGCTCTCGCAGCTGAAATCCACGCCGAACTGACGCGCCGCTGACCCCTTGCTTCGCGCGCCGCGCCGATGGCACGGTGCGGTGCAGGAGGGCTGAATGGCGGTCAACAAGATCTATCCGGATGCGCCTGCGGCGCTGGCGGGGCTGTTGCGCGACGAGATGACGATCATGTCGGGCGGCTTCGGCCTGTGCGGCATCCCGGCGGTGCTGATCGACGCCATACGCGAAAGCGGCGTGAAGGGCCTGACCATCGTCTCCAACAACGCCGGCATCGACGATGTCGGGCTGGGCGTGCTGCTGAAGACCCGGCAGGTCAGGAAGATGATCAGCTCGTATGTCGGCGAGAACGCCACCTTCGCGCAGCAGTACCTCGCCGGCGAACTGGAGATCGAATTCAATCCGCAGGGCACGCTGGCCGAACGCATTCGCGCAGGCGGCGCAGGCATCCCCGGCTTCTACACCGCAACCGGCGCCGGTACGCAGATCGCCGAGGGCAAGGAGACCAAGGAGTTCGACGGGCGCACCTATGTGCTGGAGCGCGGGCTGCGCGCCGATCTCGCAGTGATCCACGCGTGGAAGGGCGATCACGAGGGCAA
Source organism: Acetobacteraceae bacterium (assembly GCA_035701785.1). Lineage (GTDB taxonomy): Bacteria > Pseudomonadota > Alphaproteobacteria > Acetobacterales > Acetobacteraceae > JAMXLO01. Next base: position 18,037 of record DASSRN010000446.1, read on the forward strand.
CCTGATCTATCGGAAGACCGCGCGGAACTTCAATCCGATCATGGCGACCGCCGCTGAGATGGTAGTGGCAGAAGTCGAGGAGCTGGTACCGAACGGGACCATCGATCCGGACCACATCGTCACCGCCGGCATCTTCGTCGACCGCATCGTGCAACTCGAGGCGGTGGACAAGCGGATCGAGCAGCGTACCGTGCGCAAGCGCTACTGAGGGAGGCAGGCATGGCCTGGACGCGAGATCAGATGGCGGCCCGCGCTGCGAAGGAGCTGCGCGACGGGTTCTATGTCAACCTGGGCATTGGCATCCCAACGCTGGTGGCGAACCACATCCCTGACGGCATGTCGATCCAGCTGCATTCCGAGAACGGCATGCTGGGCATGGGGCCGTTTCCGTTCGAGGGCGAGGAAGACGCCGACCTGATCAACGCCGGCAAGCAGACCGTGACCGAGCTGCCGACCACGAGCTTCTTCGATAGCGCCGCCAGCTTCGCCATGGTGCGCGGCGGGCACATCGACATCTCGATCCTGGGCGCGCTCCAGGTGGCGGAGAACGGCGACCTGGCCAACTGGATGATCCCCGGCAAGATGGTGAAGGGGATGGGCGGTGCCATGGACCTGGTGGCCGGGGTGAAGCGGGTGGTGGTGCTGATGGAGCACACCGCCGGCGGCAAGCCCAAGCTGCTGAACCGCTGCACGCTGCCGCTGACCGGCGCCGGGGTGGTGAACCTGGTTATCAGCGACCTTGGCGTGTTCGAGGTCGGCCAGGGGGGTCTGCGCCTGGTGGACGTCGCGCCCGAGGTGACGGTGGAGGAGATCCGCTCGAAGACCGAGGCGGGGTTCACGCTGGCGGACGGGCTGAAGCTGGCCGCCTGATCCGCGCCTCAGGTCGACCCTTGATCGGCCTTGGCAGCCGGCGCTATATGCCGCCCTCCACGCCGGGGCCATAGCTCAGTTGGGAGAGCGCCTGAATGGCATTCAGGAGGTCAGGGGTTCGACTCCCCTTGGCTCCACCAATAGCTTCAACGACTTCCAGGGCGGCGTGACACAATCCGTCCAAAAATGTCCGCAAGGTGTCCGCTGGCGCTGTGCCCCGGTACCCCCACCCTTCTACGCTGGCCGCAACGGAACCGGCTCTGAGCGGGTGCACTGTCAGCCTTGGCACGAAGGCTCCGCGAGACTGCGATTCGCGCGAACGTCCCGCTAGGTGGCGAGGACGAGATCGTCGAGACGAAAGTTTGCCGTGCTGACCATGGTCGAACGTGGTGGCCGAGCGCGCTCGCGTTGTGTCGCTGATGTGACCGGTAAGACGCCGCGTGATGTCATTATGCGGAACGTCGCGAAGAGTTCAAAGGCCACAGCACGGTGAACCACAGCGCCGACAAATACGCTCGGCTCGGTGGCTTCTACACCACCAACCCGGCAGAGAGTTTCTTTGCGCTCGGTATGTGGCCAGTTCCACCACATCAGCGAGGCAATCTCGCCGAAGCAGACTACCAGTACAACCATCGCGTCGCACCCGGCTATGGCGGCGCGGACCGGGCTGCGGCGCTGCCACGCGGCACAAAGGCGAGCGACCGATGTATCGAAGCCTAGCGGCGCCCGTTCCGTCGCAGAAGAAGATCACGCAGTACGGGGAGCGGGTCTTCAGCAGCCGCAGCAACATCGCATCGGGGCGCTGATCGTCACTTCCATGTCAGTTCACGAAAGAGGCGATAGCATGACAGGCGGTCCGCCAACGACCGTCATCAGGCTCTTAACGAAAGCCGCAGCGCAAGCGTCTATGATACATACGCTGCGGCGATCGGCACGGTCGTGCTATCGTGGAATTGTTGCTAGAACGGGCCGTGCAATGCTTCCGCCACCGCCCCGCCCGCGCCGGTGTCAGATCAACCCGACTACCCGCGCCCGCTTCAGCCGGTTGTGAAGTAAT
>DASSRN010000447.1:0-4969 GCA_035701785.1 Acetobacteraceae bacterium
AGACGGTATGCTGCATTCGGGTATTCCTTGGTGAGACCGAGGGACCATTCCTTGGCGCCGACCTGCGCTCGGAGTTGCCGGGAGCGCAGGCGGGGTCAAGGAGGCTCCGCGCCGCAGGCGTGGATGCCTTGACGCTGCCGAGCACCCGGCGACGCTTGGCGAGCAGGCGGACCGCGGGGGTCAGCTGACGGCGGCGGACTGTGATTCGAGCCGGTCGATCAGGCTCTGGAAGTGGTTCACGAAGTCCGGGTCATAGAGATGCGGCTCGTTGCGAGCGACCTGGATGACCTGCCGATAGCAATCGGCTGCCTGGCGGTTGTCGCCTTTGGCTTGATGGAGCCGACCAAGACATTCGTAGCCATCATGCGCGCCGGGGAAGCGTGCCAGCACGTCGTGAGCGGCCTGTTCGGCCGCGTCGAATTTCCTGGCGTCGATAAGAGCGAACACGGCATTGGCTGCGTCATCCAATTGGTCGCTGCAGTCATGGCAGAAGAGCGACTGCTGGTGAGCCGCATCGGCGGCGAATGCCGCATGTGCGGCTACCTCGTCGTTGGCCATGCAGCAGCGCTTGTATTTCTTGCCGCTGCCGCAAGGGCAGAGATCATTCCGTCCGATTCTGGCCATCTCGCCAATGTCAGTTCAAAGGACGGATCCCTTGTACCAAGCGGTGCTGGTTGACGCCAAGTTCCATGCTCAGCTCCTCGTCTTCGACCGTGACCTATCGGCATCGGCGAGGGCGGCAGGCTGTCGCCGCTGTGGAGGCACGCTCCATTCGGCGAAGTTCCCGCGCAAGCCGCGTGGTGGTGCCGCGGGTTTGGACAAGGAGTATGACCGACGCTTCAGCTTCTGCTGTGCGACGGATGGCTGCCGAAAGCGGATGACCCCGCCATCGCTGCGCTTTCTCGGGCGCAAGGTCTATCTCGCCACGGTTGTGACGTTGATCTCGGCGATGCTGCACGGGACGACAGCGACGCGCCTGGCGCGTCTGTCGGTCGTGCCAGGGATCGATCGCCGGACCATCGCGCGCTGGCGCGCATGGTGGGTCTCGACCTTTGACGATAGCGCCTTCGCGCCGGTCGCCAGGGCCGCTCTGGTGCCGCCGGTCGACATCGCCGGCCTGCCGGTCTCGCTACTCGATCGCTTTTCCGGCGGCATCGAACAGAAGCTCACCGCCTTGTTGCGCTTCCTGGGTCCATTGACCGGCGGCGCGTCGGCGATGCGCGCATCCTGACGGAGGTTGACCTTCCGCAGAGGATGCTCATCGCCGGTCATTGGAGGGGTGCCTACCGTCGATCCACGTATTTTTCGGAGCTAGGCGTGACGGAGCGAGATGGCTCGCGGGTGCATGAGCGCTGGGCACAGCTGCGCTTTTCTGTGATCGGTCAGCTGCTGGCGGCGCCGCCGGCGAAGGGCGCACTGCGCGCGGCACTGCAGCAACTGGCAGCACGCGAGTGGCGGCACCCGAGTACCGGTGCGCCGATCCGCTTCGGCGTCTCTACCCTGGAGCGATGGTTTTATCGCGCCCGCAATGAGCGGCACGACCCGGTCCGAGTGCTGCGCCGCAAACGGCGCCAGGACGCCGGCGAGCAGGGGTCGATGACCGCGGCGCTGCGCCAGGCCCTGCTGGCTCAGTATGACGCCCACAAGAGCTGGAGTGCTCAGCTGCATCACGACAATCTGGCTGCCCTGGCCGAGACCAGGTCTGAGCTGCGCCCGGTGCCATCGTACGCGACGGTCCGGCGATTCCTCACCGCCCGTGGCCTGATCAGGCGTCGCACGATGACGGCGCGCCAGACCACTGGCGCGCTGGCCGCCGCGGCCCGGCTCGAGGCGCGTGAGGTGCGCAGCTACGAGGCGGCATACGTCAACGGACTGTGGCATTGGGACTGCCACCACGGTTCGCGCAAGGTGCTGACGCCGCGCGGCGAATGGCGGACGCCGATCCTGTTCGGCGTGCTCGACGACCGCTCGCGACTGGCCTGCCATCTGCAGTGGTATTTGTCCGAATCGGCCGAGGTCATCGCCCACGGCTTGTCTCAGGCGATGCAGAAGCGCGGTCTGCCGCGGGCCGCGATGAGCGACAACGGCGCCGCCATGACAGCCGCCGAGATCACCGAAGGCCTCGCCAGGCTTGGCATCCTTCATCAAACCACCCTGCCGTATTCGCCGTATCAGAATGGCAAGCAGGAGACCCTCTGGGGATCGGTCGAAGGCCGGCTGATGGCTATGCTGGAGGGTGTCGACGATCTCACCGTCGCCCGGCTCAACGCGGCGACGCAGGCATGGGTCGAGCATGACTATAACCGCAAGCGACACAGCGAGATCGGCGACACGCCGCTCGCGCGCTTCCTCGCCGGCCCCGACGTGACGCGGCCGTCGCCGGATGCCGCGGCGCTGCGATTGGCCTTCACCCGCACCGAGCGGCGCACCCTGCGCAAGAGCGATGGCACTGCCGTCATCGAAGGCCGCCGGTTCGAAGTCCCCAACCACTATCGCCATCTCGCCTTGCTGGAGGTGCGCTTCGCCGCCTGGGATCTCACGCAGGTCCACCTCGCCGATCCGCATACCGGCACGGTGCTCTGCCGGCTGTTCCCGCAGGACAAGGCCGCCAACGCCAGCGGCCGGCGTCGAGGCGTGCAGCCGCTCAATGCCGAGCCCGCCACGCCGCCGCCGCGCGGCATCGGGCCACTCCTGAAGAGAATGCTCGACCAACAGGCCGCGACCGGATTGCCTCCCGCCTACCTTCCCAAGGACGAAGGAGACGACGCGTGAACCACAAGATGCTCGCGCTGTACGGCCTCAAATGGAACCCGTTCACACCCAACGTGCCGACCGAGGCATTGCACGTCACCACGCGCCTCGAATCGTTCTGCTGGCGGGTGCAGCAACTCGCCGGCGATGGCGGCTTCGCCCTGGTTACCGGCCTGCCCGGTTGCGGCAAGTCCGCCGCCTTGCGCATCCTCTCAGCTTCGCTGGCAACACAGCGCGACGTGACCGTCGGCGTGATCAGTCGACCGCAGGCCAATATCGCCGACTTCTATCGCGAGATGGGCGAACTCTTCGGCGTCGAGTTGCGCCCGCATAATCGCTGGGGCGGTGCCAAGACCCTGCGCCACCGGTGGCAGGCGCACATCCAATCCACCTTGTCCCGGCCGGTGCTGCTGGTCGACGAGGCACAGGAGATGCAGCCCGCCATGCTCGCCGAATTGCGCCTGCTGGCCTCCACCGATCTCGACTCCCACATCCTGCTGACCATCGTGCTGGCCGGCGATGGGCGGCTCGCCGAACGTCTGCGCTCCGATGAATTCCTCCCCCTGGCCAGCCGCATGCGGGTGCGTCTGGCGATCGAACGCGCATCACCGCAGGACCTACAGGACTGCCTCCGCCATTCCCTGCAGCAGGCCGGCGCCCCAACCCTCATGACCCCGGAGGTGATCGCGACCATCTGCGATCACGCCCAGGGCAATCTGCGGACCGTCATGATCATGGCAGCCGACCTGCTCGAGGCCGCCGCACAGCAGGACGCCCGACAGATCGACGAGACCCTGTTCTTCCAGACATGCGCCGTGCCCGCAGCAAGCGAGACCAAGGCTGCAATCCGTCGTCGGCGATGACCCAGCTGCCGGTCCAGCCAGCCTGGCGCCTCACCGATCGTCCAGAGCAGCAACGCTGGCTCGTCGATGCGCTGTGGTCCGACGAAGCCGTCGGTATCATCGGCGGCGAGCCCAAATGCGGCAAATCCTTCCTCGCCCTCGATCTCGCCGTCGCCGTCGCCGCCGGCATCCCCTGTCTGCGCCGCTTCGCCGTGAGCCGCCCCGGCCGCGTTCTGCTCTATCCCGCCGAGGACGCACTCCATGTCGTCCGACGCCGCCTCGATGGCATCTGTGCCGCCGCCGGCATCAGTCTCGCTGCGCTCGACGTCCAGGTGATCACCGCGCCCAGCCTGCGCCTCGATCTCCAGGCCGACCGCGCGTCCCTCGATGAGACCGTCGCCAAGCTACAGCCGCGCCTCCTCGTCCTCGATCCGTTCGTCCGCCTGCATCGCATCGATGAGAATGCCAGCGGCGAGGTCGCGCCAGTGCTCGCCTTCCTGCGAGAACTACAGCGGCGCCACGCCATTGCCGTCGTGCTCGTCCACCACGCCAGAAAGGGGGCCGGCACCATCCGTGCCGGGCAGGCCTTGCGAGGTTCGTCCGAATTCCACGCCTGGGGCGACTCCAACCTATACCTGCGCCGCGATAGCGACGACCGCATCGTCCTCACGGTCGAACATCGAGCCGCCGCCGCCATGCAAGCCGTCACCCTCCAACTCGCACGGCGCGACAACGCTCTCGCCCTCGAGCTCGTCCAGTCCGATCATCAACTCGAGCGTCGCGCTGTACCAACTTCTGTCGATCAGCGCATCACCGCAGCCCTTGCGGAACGCGGGCAACCCCGGCCGTTCGCCGAACTCCGGTCGTCCTGCCGCGTCCGCACCACCACTCTCTATCAGCGCCTCGCCGCCATGATCGCCGACGGCATCGTCGTCAAATCAGTCGACGGTTACAGCCTCTCCGCTCACTGACGGTCGCGCCCAAACCGCCGCGCGGGCTCACTGACCGGACAACCCGAAGCAAAGCCAAATTTACCAACCTCACTGCTTCCGCTTCCCACTTCCCATGTCCCCTAAAGTACGCCGGAAGCGGAAGCCGGAAGTCCATCAAAAATCGCGCTCTCAGCCCCATCAGAAAGCGCGATCCTGCTCACAGCGATGGTCGGTTTTGGAATCACCTTTGTGCTCTGAACACGTGACCAGTCCAATCCGTCGAACGAAGACCTTCAGGAATACCCCCTCTGGGGAGTCTGACGAATCATTGGCTGAAGTCATACAGGTATTGGACCGGCGCCATCCTCTCTACGGGCGATCCTTTCGCGTGATTCGCTGCACCCCTAATCGCGGAGCTAGTGCTACACCATCATACGAAGTCGA
>DASSRN010000448.1:0-7998 GCA_035701785.1 Acetobacteraceae bacterium
GTGTAGCCCGACATGAACAGCACCCGCAGCTGTGGGCGTATCTCGGTCAGGCGGCGCGCCAGCTCGTTGCCCTTCATTCGGCCGGTCAACACGATGTCGCTCAGCAGCATGTCCACGCGCGCATCGTTGTCGCCGAACACCCGCAGTGCCTCCGGACCGTCGGACGCCTCCAGCATGCGGTAGCCGAGTTCACCCAGGATGGCGACGCAGGCTTCGCGCACTTCGGGTTCGTCCTCCACCACCAGGATCGTCGCCGACCCGTGCGGCAGCTCGATCGGTGCACCGCTGCGCAGCGGTGCCGGCAGTGCCGCGCCGACGGCGCGCGGCAGGTAGAGGCGCACCGTGGTGCCCTCGCCAGGCTCCGAGTAGATGTTGACGTGTCCGCCCGACTGCTTGGCGAAGCCCAGCACCATCGCGAGGCCCAGGCCGGTCCCCTTGCCCTCTTCCTTGGTGGTGAAAAACGGTTCGAACGCCCGCGCCAGCACATCTGCCGGCATGCCTGTTCCGGTGTCCGACACCGCCAGCATCACGTATTCGCCCGCGTTCACCTCGGCATGGCGACGCGCATACTCGCCATCGATCACCTTATTGGCGACCTCGATCGTCAGCTGCCCGCCCCCCGGCATCGCATCGCGCGCATTCAGTGCCAGATTGAGCAGCGCGCTCTCCACCTGCGCCGGGTCGGCCAGCGCCAGCCAAAGTCCTGCCGAATCGACCGTCCGAACCTCGATGTGCTCGCCCAGCGTACGGCGCAGCAGGTTCACCATCTCCGGCAGCATCCCGGACATGTCGATCGGCATCGGCACCAGCGCCTGCTTGCGAGCGAACGCCAGCAGCTGCTGTGTCAGGGCGGCCCCGCGGTTGGCGCCCCACATCGCGCGGTCGATGCGCCGCGCCGCGTCGCTGTCATCGGCGAGGCGACGCTTCACCAGCTCCAGGTTCGCCATGATGACTGTCAGCAGATTGTTGAAATCATGCGCGATGCCTCCGGTGAGCTGGCCCATTGCCTGGAGCCGCTGCGCGTCACGCGCCGTCGCCTCCGCTCGCACGCGCTCGGTGATGTCGGTCACGCTGAGCACGTAGCCACCGCTCGCCATTGCGGTACGCCGCATCTCGAAGCTGCGCCCGTCGCTTGGGCGCGTGCGCTCGTAGATCGTCGCCTGTCCCGGCAGGAGGTCCGCTTGCCCGTGGCGGATCTGATCCACCGTCTCCAACGCAAAACCGCCTTGAGATGCGACCTGCTCGACAATGCCGGCATATGGCGCACCCTGCTGCATCAGCGCCGACGGCAGCTCCAGCAAGGTGATGAACCGCTGGTTCCAGCGCAGCAGGCGACCTTCGGCATCGAACACACCGATGCCCTGGGACACGCTGTCGAAAGCCGTGCGCATCTGTCCCGCGAGGGCACGCTGCTCGGCCTCGGACTCCAGCAACTCGGCGCGCGTCCGGTTCAGCAGGAAGCCGGACATTGCGAGCAGGGCAACGGCAAGGATGCTGCCGCCCATGGCGAGCCAGCGCGTCAACGACTCCGCAGACTCGGCGGCGGCCTGTCTCTCGGCCAGCAGTCGCTGCTCTTCGTTGGCTATGGCGCCGAGGTCCGCCTCGATCTCGGCAATCAGCTGCCGGTCGCCGCGGAACTCCGCGATGGCGGCTTCGGACCCCACGTCGCGACGGAGCTGGACCGCGCGGGTGGTCTGGTCCTGCTTGCGCTGGATGATCGGAGCCAGGCTGCGCAACCGATCCTGCTGTCCGGGATTGTCGGCGGTCAGACGGCGCAGCTCGCCCTGCAGCAGCACCAGGCGATCCACTGCGGTGCGCAGCGTGGCCAGGTCGTCTTCGCGCCCGGTCAGGATGTAGTCGCGCTCGCTGATGTCCGCGTCGCGCAGCGCGAGTTGCAGCTGGTCGATCGCGGCGATCACCTCGTTGGTGTGGCTCACCCAGCCGCGCGCCTCGCGGACGCTGGAGAACTGATACCAGGTCAGCAGCCCGACGATGGCGACCAGCAGCACCACCGCAAGCAGTGCCAGGGCATTCGCGTTCCTGATCAGACTCCTCGACACACGCCTCGCCTCCGCCTCCGCGGACCTTGCTATAGCGCAGTCTTTGCGGGCCGGTCAGAACGGCGGCCAGCGGCGCGTGCGGTTCGCCTCCTGCTCGGGCGTGAGCGGGTGCGGGACATCACCCAGGTCCGGTGGATGACCCGGCAGGCTCGCCGGATCGCGCCAACAGTCGGCCACGCCGAGACTGCGCGTGCAGTACGGCAGTGGCTCCGGTGGCGGTTCCGTCGGGCGGCAATAGCTTTTGCCCTGATCCAGTCGTACGATCGAGCAGTCCCTGCCGCTCAGCGTGGAGTAGACCGCATCGAGCGGGCTGCGCTGGATCACCGCGATGCTGCCGACGCCGAGGCCGATAGCGCCAGTCGCCATTTGCTCGGGCGTGCCGCAGCCGGTGAGCAGCAAAAGGACCACGAGATGCCGCATGCCGTCAGCGTAACACTTGTCAGTAAACCGATGGTTTGCGGAGGTTTGCCGGCATGCGGGGTCGCCGCTATGGTCCGCCGCGCCGTCGGACGGCCGTCAGCTGCGAATCGCGGGAGACCACGTGGTCGACATTTTCGACGAAGTCGATGAGGAACTACGCGCCGAACGCGCACAGCAACTGCTGAAGAAGTATGGCGGGCTGATCGTCGGCGCTGCCGTGGTGATTGTGGGCGCGGTGGCCGGCTGGCAAGGCTGGCGCTGGTACGAGGCGCGTCAAGACCAGGCTGCATCCGCGCGCTATCTCACCGCGACGAGCCTGGCTGATGCGACCGTCGCCAACAGCGACGCAGGCCGCACTGCCGCGATCGCGTCGTTCGCGCAGTCAGCGGCCTCCGGGCCGGACGGATATGCAACGCTGTCCCGGCTGCGCGAAGCGGAGTTGAAGGCCGACGCCGGTGACCTCCAAGGAGCGGCTGCGCTGTGGAATGGCGTGTCAGGGGATTCGTCGGCTGACCCACTGCTGCGCGACCTCGCCAGCCTGCTCTGGGCGCAGCACATGCTGGACACCGGCGATCAGGCACAGATCGAGGCTCGTCTCAAGGGGCTGATCGGTCCCGGGAAGCCCTGGCGCGCACTGGCTGAAGAGCAGCTCGCACTGCTCGACCTGCGGCAGGGCAAGACCGACGAAGCGAAGACGACGCTGCGTCGCCTGGCACAGGACGCATCGGCGCCAATCGGTGTCCGCGGGCGTGCCAGCGTGCTCCTGAGCCGGCTAGGCGCGTAATGGGCGGTACCGGGTCTGGCCGGCTCACGCGCCGGTCCGCACTGCTTGCGCCGTTCGCCCTGAGTGGTTGCGGCCTTTGGGACGACTGGTTCGGCACCAAGAAGACGCCGCTCCCTGGCAAGCGGGAGCCGGTGCTTGGCGGCCGACGCACGTTGCAGCCGGACGAGGGTGTGCCGAAGGTCGAGCTGCCGCCGGCGGTCGCGAACGCCGCCTGGCCGCAGGCCGGCGGCAACCCGACGCATTTCATGGGGCATCTCGCCGCCGGCGAGCGCCTGGGCGAGGCGTGGTCCGCCAGTATTGGCGCCGGCGGCGGTTATCGTCGCAAGATCCTGGCCCAGCCGGTAGCCGCAGACGGCATCGTGTACGTCATGGATTCGGACGCGGTGGTGTCTGCCTTCGATATGGCCCAGGGCGGCCGGCTGTGGCGGTTCGAGACCCGGCTGGATGAGGACGACAGCACCAATGTCGGCGGCGGGCTCGCCCTCGATCAGGGCACGCTCTACACGGTCAACGGCCTGGCGGAGCTCGTCGCGCTCGATGCGGCCAAGGGCACAGTCCGCTGGCGCAGCAAGTTCGGCGCTCCGACCCGGTCGGCCCCCACCGTGGTCGAAGGCCGGCTGTTCGTCACCACGATCGAGGACCGGTTGCTGGCGCTGGCCACCGACGATGGGCGGCAACTGTGGACGCATCAGGCGACCAACCCGACCACCAGCATCCTGGGCCGCCCGGCGCCGGCCTACGCCGACGGGCTGGTGATCGCCGGGTTCGGTTCCGGCGAACTCTCGGCGATGCGCGCCGACAGCGGCTCGGTGGCATGGGCCGACACGCTCGCTGCCGCTGCGACCGGAGGCGGCCTGGTGGACTTTTCCGCGATCCGCGGGCTGCCGGTAGTGGCTGATGGCCGGGTCTACGCCATGGGCGTCGGCGGCCTGACGGTTGCCATCGACCTGCCGAGTGGGCGGCGTCTGTGGGAACGTGAGGCCGCCGGCGAGGACAGCCCATGGGCGGCCGGCTCCTGGCTGTTCGTGATCTCGCTCGATCAGCGCATGGCAGCGATCAACCGCGAAGACGGCCGGATCGCCTGGGTGACGGAACTGCCGCGGTGGGAGAACCCGGAGAAGCAGAAGGATCCGATCACCTGGTATGGACCGCTGCTGGCTGGCGACCGGCTGATCGCCGGCGGCACAAATCATCAAGCCGTGGCGGTGAGCCCATATACCGGCGAGATAATCGGCCAGCAGGAGCTGTCGGGGGCGGCCTCGCTCGGACCCATCGTGGCGGGCGGCACCGTGTTCCTGGTCACCGACGACGGCCGGCTGCTGGCACTGCGTTGAGGTGCGTCGATGCAGCCCGTGGTGGTGATCGCCGGACGGCCGAATGTCGGCAAGAGCACGCTGTTCAACCGCTTGGCAGGGCGGCGCCTCGCGCTGGTAGCCGACACGCCGGGGGTGACGCGCGACCGCAAGGAGGCTGACGCGCTGCTGCGCGGCCGCCAGGTGCGGCTGGTGGACACGGCAGGTCTGGAGGAGGCGGCACCAGAGTCGCTGGCCGGCCGCATGCGCGAAGGTGCCGGGGTAGCAACGGCGGCGGCAGACCTTGTGGTGTTCGTGGTCGATGCGAGGTCCGGGGTGACCCCCGCCGATCGGCACTTCGCCCAGTGGCTGCGCCGGCAGGGGCGCCCGGTGCTGCTGGTGGCGAACAAGGCCGAAGGGCGCGGCGCACGTGCGGCGGTGCTCGATGCATTCGAGCTCGGGCTGGGCGAGCCGGTGGCGGTCTCAGCCGAACACGGCGAAGGGATTTCCGACCTGATGGCGGAAATCGCCGATCGATTGCCCGAGATGCCGGATGAAGAGCCGAGTACGGCTGACCGCCCGCTGAAGCTCGCCATCGTCGGCCGCCCCAACGCGGGGAAATCGACACTGCTGAACCGGCTGATTGGCGAGGAACGGATGCTGACCGGCCCCGAGCCTGGACTGACCCGCGACGCGGTCTCGGTGCTGCTCGAAGACCGTGAGGGGCCGATCGAGCTGGTGGACACCGCTGGCCTGCGGCGCAAAGCGCGGATCGACGCGCCTCTGGAGAAGCTTGCGGTCGGCGCGGCGATCGGCGCGCTGAAGCTGGCCGAAGTCGTTGTGCTGGTGGTGGATGCGACCGAGGGCCTGCATGACCAGGACCTGCAGATCGCCCAGCTGATCGAGCGCGAGGGCCGTGCCTGCGTGCTCGCACTGAACAAGTGGGACGCGGTGCCGGACCGGTCGGCGGCGCGCCGGGCAGTGACGGATCGGCTGGATACCAGCCTGGCGCAACTGCGCGGCGTGCCGGTGGTGACGCTGTCGGCGCTGACCGGCGCGGGGATGGACCGCCTGCTGCCGGCGGTGCGGCGGGCGCATGTGGTGTGGAACACGCGGGTGCCGACCGCAGGACTGAACCGCTGGTTCGAGCAGGCGCTGACGCGTCATCCGCCGCCGCTGGTCAGCGGCCGCCGCCTCAAACTGCGCTACGTAACTCAGGCCAAGGCGCGGCCGCCGACTTTCGTCGCGTTCGGCACGCGGGCGGAGAAGCTGCCCGAGGACTACCAGCGCTATCTGATCAACAGCCTGCGCGAAACGTTCGACCTGCCGGGCACGCCGATCCGCCTACAGCTGCGCGGGACCAGCAACCCCTACGCCTAGCGCAGGATTGGCGCGGGGCCCTGCGTCTATTCTGCCCTGGGACATTGTGCGATCGCGTGATTCAGACCTCCGGCGGTTCCGCCTTCGGTCATCACGCTAGGCCGCCGCGCGGAACGTGCGCGGAATGCCCGCCTTCGGCACCTGGCCATGCATCGGCTCGGCCGGCAGCCCCTCGTGCAGCAAGCGGCGCGCGTCGATCAGCTTCGGCAGGTCGATACCGGTCGCGAAGCCCATGCTCTCCAACATGAAGACCAGGTCCTCGGTGACGACATTGCCCGACGCGCCCGGCGCGTAGGGGCAGCCGCCCAGGCCGGCCAGGCAGGCGTCGAATGCGCGGATGCCCTCCTCCAGCCCGGCCAGCGCATTGGCGATGCCAAGCCCGCAGGTGTCGTGCAGGTGCAAGCCGTACAGCGTGTCGCCGATCGCCGCACGGGTCGCCCGCACTACCTCCTTGATCTGCGCCGGATGCGCGTAGCCGACCGTGTCGGCCAGCATGATCTGGTCGACGCCGGCATCCGCCAGGCCCTTCGCGAGCGCGACCGTCTTGACAGTGGGCACCACGCCGTCGATCGAGCAGCCGAACGCGGTGGACACACCGGCGACCACCGGCACGCGGCGGGGCTGCGCGTGCAGCCAGTCCATGACCTCGCGCATCATGCTGACCGACTGTTCCGGCATGCGGTTCAGGTTGGCCATGCTGTGGCCTTCGCTGACCGAGACCGGAATGCTGATCTTGTGCACGCCCGCATGGTAGGCGTTCTGCACGCCGCGCAGGTTGGGGGCGAGCGCCTGCACGATCAGGCCCGGGATCTTCAGGCACTGCTCGACCACCTCGGGCGTGTCCGACAGCTGCGGGATCACGCGCGGCGGCACGAAGCTGCCGACCTCGATCTCCGGCACGCCCGCGGAGGCGATCGCCTGGATCCAGCGGACCTTTGCCTCGGTGGTCATGCGGGTCTTGGCGATCTGCAGCCCGTCGCGCGGGCCGACTTCGCAGATTGATACGTGTTTAGACATGGGCCGTCACCTGATGATCGGAGCCAAGCAGCTGGTTCGAAGATGTGGCGAAGTGCTGGGAAAACAAGCTGGGTGGAAGCCGCCGGTCCTGGCGTCGTGTTCACATCGAGCAGCGGTAGCCCATCAGGCGATCTGCACTGCTTGCACGGCCTCTTCCAGTTCAAGAAATGTCGGCATGTGCTCATTTGGCACCATCTTGCGACCGGACTCCACGCTGACCTGCGGCGCATTGCCATGCAGATGTGTGACCAGCACCGCGCGGATCACCTCGTAGTACTTCGCTTCCTCCTCAACGACGCTCTTCAGGCGGGAAGCGCATGGGCCGGCGAGACCGTACGCCAGCAGCACACCCAGGAATGTGCCGCACAGTGCACTCGCGATCATGCCACCGACGATCGCCGGCGGCCGGTCGATGTGTGACATCGTCTTGATGACGCCGAGGACCGCCGCGACGATTCCGAGTGCAGGAAGCCCGTCCGCCATGATCTGCAACGCGTGCGCCGCGTGCATCTCTTCATTCAGCGTCTTCTTGAGCTCACGCGCCATTACATCTTCTATCTGATTGGGATCGTCGGCATTCATGCCCACCATTCTCAGATAGTCGCAGATCATCGAGCTGGCGAAGCGATTGGCGAGCACCTTGGGGAACTTCTGGAACGCGGCGCTCTCGTCAGGCTTCTCGATATGCGGCTCGAGTGCCATGTTGCCCTTGGTGGTGGCGAGGCGGACCAGGAAGTACAGCAGGCTGAGCAGATCGATGTAGTCGACCTTGTGGAATGCTGCGCCGCCGAGAATTTTCCTGAAGCTGCCAAGAGAATGCTTCAGGTCGTGCATGCTGTTGGCCATGATGAAGGCGGCCGCCGCCGCGCCGCCAATTGTCCACAGTTCGAATGGCAACGCTTCGACCAGCACATCCAGGCTGCCACCCGACACGAGGTAGCTGCCGAATACGCAGCCCAGCAACAGCACGAATGAACCGATCGTCAGCATAATTCAGCCTTAGGGCGGTCCAGAAGATGGCCTGACCGAGCGCAGCACCACGATA
>DASSRN010000449.1:0-4335 GCA_035701785.1 Acetobacteraceae bacterium
ACCGTGACCATCAGCGGCGCGTCATTGGGCGCGCCACGGCAGGGGATACGCCGGCTGCGGGCTACGCCCTTCGCCGCCGCACCCCCTGCCGGTTCTCACCTTGATTGTCGCTGCTCTCTCACTTTCATCGCCGCGCACCAGAATGGGCAGTCCCGGTGTCCACCCTGGCCGTCCCCGGGCGACTACCCAATTAGGATTGCAAAGCTATTGACGAACAAGGAGGACGGCACGTTGGCTTTAGCGGGCATGCGGTTTCAGGGCAAACGTGACATCGCTGCCACTACAACGAAATTGTTGAACGTGTCGCGTGCTGCCAGCCAAACCTGCCACACCAGCACCGAAACGAACGGCAGAGCGAGGAACGTGGTGACGGCCCTGAAGACGTGATGACGTTTGCGCGGTGTAGGGGGCTGATCGTTTGAAAAACCAATGGAATCGAATGGCATATTCCACCCCTATGCGGTCGCACAGCGCGGCATTGGCAGAAATATCAGCTTTGCCACCGACCTTGCCGCGAGGGGGCACCCGGCCCTACGAACCGTGTCCAGTCGCTGGCACCTCTTCGTGACTGATACCTGTCCCAATGGTCGGGTGCCCTTTACGCTTCCGCCATTCATCGAATCGCTGCAGCACTGCGAAGAACGACGGCACGAACAGCACTGCCAAACACGTCGAAGCGATCATGCCGCTGAACACGCTGATGCCGAGCGATTTCCTTGCATTGGCTCCGGCGCCAGTAGCAAGGACCAATGGCAGCACGCCCAAGATAAAGGCGAACGATGTCATCAGAATTGGCCGGAACCTGGTGCGCGATGCCTCAACTGCGGCTTCCAGGATGGGAAGCCCGTCGACCATCCGCCTCTCGCGTGCGACCTCGACGATCAGGATGCCGTTCTTCGCCGAGAGCGCGATCAGCAGCATCAGGCCGATTTGGGTATAAAGGTTGTTGGCGACACCCAGGCTGGTGAGGGCGACCACTGGTCCGAGCAATGCCAGCGGCACGGCCGAAAGCACCGCCAGGGGCAGGATCCAGCTTTCATACTGCCCAGCCAGGCACAGATATACCAGGAGCACAGACAGGGCGAACACGTAATACAGCTGATTGCCGGTGATGTTCTCCTGATAAGACATCGCCGTCCATTCGTAGCTGACGTCACTCGGCAGGACGCGCTTGGCAATCTGTTCCATCGCCGCCATCGACTGGCCCGAGCTGAAGCCGGGCGCGGAACCGCCGACGATCGTGGACGACGGGTAGAGGTTATAGAGGGTGATCAGCGGGGGCGCGACTACCGGGCCGAGATGGGCGATTGCGCCGATTGGCACCATCTGCCCATCCGAGCTGCGCACGTACAGGTTGAGCAGATCGTCGGGACGCAGGCGATACTGCGAGTCAGCCTGCACATATACCTGCAGCGACAGGCCGAACTTGTTGAACTGGTTGACATAGGTCGATCCGACATAGTCGGTGAGCGCGGCGAACACGTCACCCACGGAGACCCGCAGCGTCTCGGCCCGGGCGCGATCGACAGTCAGGGCAACGTGCGGCGCGTTCGTCCGGAAGGTGGTGACCACGTTCGCCACGGCCAGATCCTTGCTGGCCTGACTCACAATCTCCTGCGTCAGGTCCTTCAGCTTCTGATAATCAAAGCTGCCTCCGAGCAGCTCCAGCTGCATCTGGAAACCGCCGGCATTGCCGATGCCCTGGATCGGCGGAGGCGGCAGCACATAGGCTTGCCCGTCAGGCAAAGTGGCGACCGCCTTCTGCAAACTCCGATACAGCGTCACCAGGTCTTGACCGCCCGCCTTCAGTCGTTCGTCAAACGGCTTCAGCATAACCCAGACGGTTCCCGCGTTCGCCAGGTCGGCACTGTTGTCGAGCACTGACATGCCCGAAAGTGCGATGACCTCCTGCACGCCGGGGATCTGGCGTGCGCGCTTGCCCGCTTCTTCCAGCGCCGCGGTGGTGCGTCCGAGCGAGGCGCCCTCGGGCAACTGGACCGCCAGCATCAGATAGCCCTGATCGTCGATCGGAATGAACGCGGTCGGCAGGCGCCCCAGTCCCCAGATGGCGCCTCCGGCGATCAGCAACGCGATCACCACCATCACGCCGCTGTGGCGTACCATGTGGCCGATGAACGTGGCGTAGCCGCGCTCCATCGGGTCGTAGACGTGGTTGAACCCGCGGTAAAAGAAGTTGCGCTTCTCCGGCGGCACTGGCGTGCGCAGCCACAGGCCGCATTGCGTCGGCTTCAGCGTGGCGGCGTTGACTGCGCTGATCAGCGCAGTCGCGGCGATCACCAGTGCGAACTGCGCGAACATGTTGCCGGTGAGGCCGGGCACGAACGCTGCCGGCAGGAACACGCTCATCAGCACCAGGGTAATGCCGACCACCGGGCCGAACAGTTCGTTCATTGCCTTGATGGCCGAGTCATGGCCGGACATGCCTTGCTCGATATACTTCGACACACCCTCGACAATGACGATGGCGTCATCCACCACGATGCCGATCGCCAGTACGATGCCGAACAGCGTGGAGAGGTTCACCGTAAAGCCCAGCGCCGCCATTGCGGCGAAGGCGCCGATGATGGTCACCGGCACCGTTGTGGCCGGTACCAACGTAGCACGGAAGTTCTGTAGGAACACCAGGATAACAATCAGTACCAGGATGCCGGCCTGGTACAGCGTCTTGTAGACTTCGTTGATCGAATCCTTGACGAAGGTGGTGGTGTCGTAGGGGATCGAATAGCGCAACCCCTCGGGGAAGCGCCGCGACAGCGACGCCATCGTGTCGGCAATCTCCTTGCCGACCTGCAGTGAGTTCGACTCGGGCGTCTGATAGATCGCGATGCCGGCGGCAGGCTTGCCGTTCAGCTTGAAGTCCTGCGCATAGGTCTGGGCACCAAGCTCGATGCGGCCGATGTCGCGCACGTAGATCAACCGCCCGCCCTGGGCCGTCTGGTCCTTGACCACGATGTCGCCGAACTGGCTCGGGTCGTTCAGCCGCGACTGGATGTCCACAGTATACTGGAACTGCGTGTCTGACGGCGCTGGCGGCATTCCCACCTGCCCAGCCGCGACGTTCTGGCTCTGCTGGCGGATCGCGTTGATCACGTCCTTCGGTTCCAGACCAAAGGAATAGAGCTTCTGCGGGTCCATCCAGACGCGCATGGAATACGTGCCGGCGCCGAAGACCTTGACGCTGCCGACGCCAGGCAGGCGCGCCAGCACGTTGGTCAGGTTGATCGTCGCGTAATTGCTCATATACAGGCTGTCGTATTTGCCGTCAGGCGAATCCAGCGTGACGATCTGCAGGATCGCTGTGTTCTTCTTCTGCACGCTGACGCCCTGCGCCTGCACCGGTTCGGGCAGCGAGGCGAGCGCCAGCTGAACGCGGTTCTGCACCAGCACCTGGTCGATATCGGGATCGGTGCCGATCGCGAACGTCACCGTCAGGCTGTAGGTGCCGTCCGAGGCGCTGGTCGATTCCATGTACAGCATCCGGTCGACGCCATTCACCTGCTGCTCGATCGGCAGGGCGATGGTGTCGATCACCGTCTGCGCGCTGGCGCCGGGGTAGCTCGCTGTCACTGCCACCGTGGGCGGCACCACGTTGGGATATTGCGACACGGGCAGGCGGAACAGGGCAACGGCACCGACCAGCACCAGGACGATCGCCAGCACGTTGGCGAGAACGGGGTGTTCGATGAAGTATTTCGACATCATCGGCGATATCCTATCCGCCGATCGTGGTAAGCTGCGGTGTCACCTTGGTGCCTGGCGTCGCACGCCACAGCTCGCCGACCACCACGCGGTCATCAGGCTTCAGGCCGCTGGTGATGACACGCAGGTTGCCGACCAGCTCGCCGAGTTGAACGTAGCGCTGTCGCACCACGTCGTCCTGGTCAAGCACCAGCAGGTAGCGGCCGCCCTGGTCCTCCTGCAACGCGCGATCCGGCACCATCAGCGCGCTGCGCACCACCTTGCCCATGGGCATGCGGATTTTCACGAACATGCCGGGCAGCAGCGTGCGGTTCGGATTGTTCATGATGCCGCGCACCAGCAGCGTGCCGGTCGCCTGGTCGATCTGCGGCGCGACGAATTCGAGCGTGCCGCGATGCGGGAAGCCGGTTTCATCCGACAACTCCGCCTCGATCGACACGCGATGCAACTCCTCCAGCGTGAGCCGTCGCTGATCCAGGTTGGCGCGGATCTGCAACGCCTGCTGCGAGCTGATATTGGCCACCACGTAGATCGGATCGAGCTGAGTGATGTCGGCGAGTGCCGCCGCCTGGCCGTTGCCACCGACCACGTTGCCGACGTCGATCAGGTGCTTCC
>DASSRN010000450.1:0-12151 GCA_035701785.1 Acetobacteraceae bacterium
TGACGGCGTGCGCACGCCCCCCAGCAGATGCGGCAAGGTCTGGCTGTACATATAAGGTGTCCACGCGGTGCGGAACACCATCTCGCGGCAGATGTCCCACTGCTCCAGTTGGTCGGTCGTCACGTCGCCATAGACGCGCGCGAATGCAGCCTGGTCGTGGAAGCCGGCTTTCGGATAGTCGAGATACGACACGATCGCCTGGTCGGCGATGAAGCCACCCGGCGGGTTGATGCCCATCGCCCCGACCAGCACCAATTTGCGGTATGCCAATGGCGACTGGCTCGCCATCTCGGCGGCGATCCAACCGCCGAAGCCGAGCCCGACCAGGGACACGTCGGACACACCGAGTTCACCAAGCAGCCAGCTGTGGACTGCGGCAATGTCGCGCACGCTGCGCATCCATTGCGGCCGCTCCGAGTTGCCCCAGCCGGGATGGTGCGGGATCACCACATCGAAGTTCTGCGCCAGCGCATCGTAGAAGGGCAGGCGATCCGGCGTGCCGATATCATGATGCAGCACCAGCACCGTCCGCCCGCTTCCGCCGCGCATCACATGCAGCTTGCCCCCGGCGATGGTCGGCGTCGTCTCATTCCAGGTCACGCTGCTGGGCATTCCGCTCCCCTTTCCGCTGATTTCGCCCAGTCAGGATACTCACCGGTAGCCTTGCTTGTCCAATCGCGCTCGTGTGCCATAAATCGGCAAGAACGAACCGGGAGGTAGCGCGTGGCGAGCCTGACAGGAAAGGTTGCAATCGTAACGGGTGCCAGCCGCGGCATCGGTGCGGCGGCTGCGCTGGCGCTGGGCGAGGCGGGTGCTTCGGTGGTGCTCGCCGCGCGCAGCGGCGCGCAGGCAGAGGCGAATGCGCAGCAGATCAACGCCGCCGGCGGCAAGGCCTGCGCGCTCTCGTGCGATGTGTCGGACTACGCTGCCTGTGAGCAGTTGGTGCAGCAGACCGCATCACGCTTCGGACCGCCGGATATCCTGGTGAACAATGCCGGCGTGATCGAGCCGATCAGCATGGTCGCCGCAGCCGATCCGCGCGAATGGGCGCGCAGCATCGAGATCAACCTGATCGGCGCCTATTACGCCATCCGTGCCGTGCTGCCAGGCATGCTGGAGCGCGGACGCGGCAACATCATCAACGTCTCGTCCGGCGCGGCGATCCGGCCGCTGGAAGGCTGGAGCGCGTATTGCGCCGGCAAGGCGGGGCTGGCGATGCTGACGCGCTCGATCGACCTGGAGCACCGCGCCGCCGGCATCCGGGTGTTCGGCTTCCAGCCGGGGACGACGGACACCGACATGCAGGTGACGATCCGAGCGTCCGGCATCAACATGATCAGCCAGATCCCGCGCGCGCAGCTGACCCCGGTTGCACATCCCGCACGTGGCATCGTGTATCTGTGCTCGCCGGAGGCTGATGACCTTGCGGGCAAAGAATTCAGCCTGCGCGACGAGGATTTCCGCGGCCGGATCGGGCTGGGATGACGATCGTAGCTACGCCATCGTCAGCCCGCCGGACACGCTGATCGTCTGCCCGGTCATGTACGCCGCATCGTCGGACAGCAGGAAGGCGATCATCCCGGCATAGTCGTCCGGCTGACCCAGGCGACGCAGCGGGATCGCGCGCGCCAGCGCGTCGCCGATCGATGGCGAGGCGGCGCGGAAGTTGTCGAACAGCGGCGTGTCGGTCGGGCCGGGGCAGACGACGTTCAGCGTCACCCCCCTGCGCGCCAGTTCGCGCGCCAGTGTCTTGGTGAAGGCGATCAGGCCGCCCTTGCATGCGGCGTATACCGCCTCGCCGGAGGAGCCGACGCGCCCGGCATCGGAAGCCACGTTCACCACACGGCCGAAGCCCCTCTCGGCCATGCCGCGCACCACCACGTGGTGCATGTTCAGCGCACCGTACAGATTGATCTGCACCACCTTGTCCCACAGCGCGCGGTCGGTATCGAGGAACTCCACCGGCGTGTCCCAGCCGGCGACATTCACTAGTCCCTCCGCGGTGCCGAACGCCGCTGCTGCGACAGCGATCTGGTCGCGATCGGTGATGTCGACGCGGTAGGCCTGCGCGCCGGTGCCACACTGCTGTGCGGTCGCCTGCGCTCCCGCTTCATCGAGATCGAAGATGCCCAGTACGCAGCCTTCGGCGGCGAGGCGCAGCGCGGCGGCGCGGCCGATGCCGCTGGCGCCACCGGTCAGGATCACCCGTCTGCCGGCGAGTCCGCGCATGCTCATGCCAAGTGGCCCCTTGTCATCGACTTCCGGCGGCGGAGTAGATGGTAATCGGCGCGACCGCTCAAGCAGACTGCGAGGTAGGATGACCCTGACGCCCAGGCTGACAGTGTTCACCCTCGTCAGCGTGCTGGTGTTCCTCGGGCTGGCGATACTCGGCTGGGGCGGGTTCGCGGCGTTCTTCGTCCACCCGGCACTGACGGCCGTTGTGGTCATAACCGTCCTGCAGACGATCTTCGCGCTGTTCAGCGGCGCGAATCTCAGTTCGGGCGAGCGCGAGGACCGTGCCAATCGCTGGGTGCTGGCGGCGCTCGGGGTGTTGGGTCTGCTGGGCGCCTGGCTGCCCGCGTACACCGACCGCAGAGACCTCTGGACCATCGATGGCGACACGGTCCGCTGGGTCGGTGTTGGTGTATATACGCTGGGCGGTGTGTTGCGGCTGTGGCCGGTGTTCGTGCTGGGCCACCGGCTCAGCGGACTGGTCGCGATCCAGCGCGGCCACACGCTGGTCACCACCGGCCTCTACCGCGTCATCCGCCACCCGAGCTATCTCGGGCTCCTGGTCCTTTCATTCGGTTGGGGCCTGGTGTTCCGCTCCTGGGCAGGCGTCATCCTGGCGGCACTGAACATCGTGCCGCTGGTAGGTCGCATCCGCGCCGAGGAGGCGCTGCTGCATGCGCAGTTCGGCGCCGAGTATGACGCGTATCGCAGCCGGACCTGGCGGTTGATTCCTGGCCTCTACTAGCGACGGCCTCATCGCAGATCAGCCATTTCGTAGAGCGGCCGTATCTCAATCTCGCTGGGACCCGGCATGGGATTGGGGCAGCGCTTCACCCAGGCGACCGCCTCATCCGTGTCCTTGAGTTCCCACAGCCAGAAGCCCGCGACCAGTTCGCGGGTTGTACGGCTGGAACCATCAAACGCAATGCGCTTGCCGTGCGAGGATGGCTTCAGGCCGTCGGCATCGCGCAGGATGCCGGCCTGGCGCAGT
Source organism: Acetobacteraceae bacterium (assembly GCA_035701785.1). GTDB lineage: Bacteria > Pseudomonadota > Alphaproteobacteria > Acetobacterales > Acetobacteraceae > JAMXLO01. The sequence continues at coordinate 3,224 of DASSRN010000450.1, forward strand.
TCATCGTTATAGCGGCCCATCGCCTCAAGCATGTCGGTTGTGGGCAGCATGCCGCTTTCGCTGTCTTCGGTAGCCTTCACCAGTACTATCACGCATCATCCGTCTCCTTGCTTGCACTGGAACGACGGATGGCGTTTCGGCAAACCGACATCGTCCTGCGGATTTCAGCGTGATGCAGGCGCCGTCCGCAGGATCTTGATGGCGGCGGCAGCCGCGCCGAAGCCGTTGTCGATGTTCACCACCAGCACGCCGGCGGCGCAGCTCGACAGCGCGGCGTGCAGCGATACGGTGCCGCCGGCTGCGACGCCATAGCCGACCGAGGTCGGCAGCGCGATCACGGGCGCTGCGACCAGGCCGGAGACGACGCTGAACAGCGCGCCTTCCATTCCCGCAACCACGATCAGCACGCGCGCCTCACGCAAGCGGCCGATCTGCTCGTTGAGCCGCCAGAGGCCGGCGACGCCGACGTCGCCGATCAGCGGACCGGCATAGCCGTGGAAGGCGAGCGTGCGCGCCGCCTCGCGGGCCGGGCCGAGATCCGCGGTGCCGGCGGCAACGATCAGCGCACCGTCCGCCGGCGAGTCCGGGTGCGGGCCACCAAGGATCGCAGTGCGCGAAAGTGGGTCGAAATCCAACGCCTCGCGCAGGGTCGCAGGCAGTGCGTCGTGCTGCTCGGGGGTGAGGCGTGTCAGCAGCAGACGGGCGCGCCTGCCAAGCGCCTGATCGACGATGTCGGCGATCTGCGCCGGCGTTTTCGGCTCGCACAGCACCGCCTCGGCGATGCCGGTGCGCACCTGGCGGCCCCAGTCGAAGGTGTAGTCGCTCACGCCGGTCCGTGCAGGAAGGCGGCACCGCGGCGATACGGGCGGAAGCCCACGAAGCGACGATCGGCTCCGCGGCAGAGTTCGCCGGCGATCCGCCGCATGGCATCGTCCGGCGGGGGCGCCTCGACGACGATGCCTGCATGGGTGACGCGGCAGCGCAGATCGGTGCCGGGCGGCACGTGTGGCGTCAGCGCCCGCTCCATGCGCGCGATGAAGGCGAGATCGTCGGCGCTGATCGCGATGCCGGTCTCGACGCGGCTGGAGAGGCAAGGCTGCGCCGGCAATTCGGCCACGTCCTGAAGGTCGAAGGCGCGCGCGAGGGTGCGCACCGCCGCCTTGTCCATCCCGGCCTCGACGAACGGATGACGCACGCGATGTTCGGCGGCGGCAATGAGTCCGGGCCGGTAGTCGCCGAGATCGTCGAGGTTGGCGCCCGAGGCGATCGGCCCATCGGTCACCTCCGCGATCCGCGCGTAGAGATTGGACTTGCAGAAGTAGCAGCGGTTGACCGGGTTGGCGCGATACCGCGGGTCGGCGAACTCGCCGGCATCGACCTCCAGCAGGCGCCAGCCGAACCGGCGGGCGTGGTCGCGCACCCGTGCTGTCGCCTCCGCCGGCACCGCGGGCGACAGCGCGTGCACGACGGCAAGCCCCGGCACCTGCGCGCGGTGCGCGGCGTGGGCGAGCGTCATGCTGTCCACCCCGCCGCTGACCGCGATCGTAAGATCGGGCAGGTCGGCGATGATGCTCTCCAGCTTTGTCATGGCTCCTCCGCCACGCGTTTTGCGGCACGCCGCGCCCCCAGTCCGGCGATCGCGCCCAGGTCGTCGCTTTCCACCTTGCGGCTCGATCCCGACGGTCGCGTCACGGTTTTCACCCGCAGCGGGCCGGTGGTGGAGGCTGTGCGCGGCAGTACCATACGCTGTTCGGTGTGCCAGCGCAGGCCGATGGTAGAGGTTTCGGTGAAGCAGGCAGCAGCCACGTCATCCTGTGCACCCGGTTCCACCAGCAGGCGGAAGGTGTGGACCGGCCGACCCTTTTTGCCGATGGCAGGAACCAGCACGAGGTCCCGGACGCCGCCAACAGTGCGCAGCCGGTCGGCGGCGATGCCCAGCTCCTCGGCGGTCATGTCGTCGATGTCGAAGCAAAGCAAGAGGATATCTTCGTCGCCGGGCGCGGCAGTCACATCGGCGAACACGGTGGCGCGCAGGATGTTGGGCTGGTTCGGCAACTCGCGCGTGCCGGCGCCGGTGCCGGTGGCCCGGAGGCGTCCGCTCACCCGCGCGTCGGGCGCTGCCACCAAGTGTCGCAGGATCGCCGCTCCGGTCGGTGTCACGCGTTCGCCGCCAATTCCGTCATCGCGCCAGCGGAAGCCCTCCAGCAGCACGGCAGTGGCTGGCGCCGGCACAGGCAGCAGACCATGCCGCGTGCGCACGAGCCCGTCGCCGCGCGGCAAGGCGGACACGCTCCACTGCGCTCCGTCCAGCGCTGCGGCGACGCTGCCGGCGGCGGTCACGTCCATCAGCGAGTCCCAGTCGCCGATCTCGTGGAAATGCACCTGGTCCACCGGCACGTGGTGGATCGCTGCCTCCACCTCGGCCAGCAGGCGCAGGATGGCGGTCGCGTGCGCCGCGGTGCCCTGGGACAGCGGCGCGGCCTCAATGCGCGCCACCATGTCGCGAAACCCGGCGTGGGCTTGGGGGTGTTGGTGGGGCGGCGGCTCTGACAAGTGGAAGCGCAGGCAGTGCAGTCCGGCGCTGGTGCCGGGCTCGAGCACCGGCGTGCCGGCACCCTCCGGCAGCACGGCGGCGGCGTCGGCCAGCACGCGGTCGCGCAGGTCGGGCAGCGCGTCGATCATCGCCGCGACGAACATGTCGCCGGCCACGCCGCCCACCGCGTCGAGCCGGATCGCGAGGCTCATCCGCCGGCGAACACCGGAACGACGTAGGGGCCTTCCGGGATGAAGGCGACGTCCGGATCGTCGTGGCGTGCCACGGCGTCGCGCAGCGCCTGGTCGATGTTGGTGGTGAGCGCGACGCCGGTGATGCGGCGTTCCTCCTCGTCCAGGCCGGTGGTGTAAAGCTCGACCCGGCCCAGGCGCATCGCCTTCATCTGCATCTGGGTCTGCCACTCGTCGATCTCGGCCAGCGACTTCGCGGTCAGTGTGGCGAGGAAGCGGTCAGCGCCCATGGCGATCAGCTTGGCCTGCGCGTCGCGGAACTCGGGCGAGCCGAACCCCTCGGAGCAGGACGAGGCGATGATCAGCGTGCCGCCCGGCTCCAGGATGTCGAGCGGCGTCACCATGCCCTTGACAGTCTGGTAGTAGGTCTTGTCCAGCGGATGGCCGGCCGACGAGGTGACGATCGTCTTGTAACGGCGGCCCATGCCGATGCGGCAGGAGGTGGTGACGAAGTCGACCGCAGCCATGTGGCTCTCGATGATTTCGCCGAACGTCACGTGCACCAGGTCGCGGTCTTCGTCGATGACAGTGTTCAGCGCGTAGCAGTCGCCCAGCCGGCGCACGATCTCGAGCTGCTCCTCGTGTAGCGGGTTGCCGATCAGGTTGCACTGCACTGCCAGCGGATCGCCCATGACGCGCGCGGAGTGGAAGGTGCGGATGGTCTCGTGGTGCGCCACGCCCGGGGCGATCACCTTGCGGCCACCGGACCAGCCGGCCATGAAATGCGGCTCGACCAGGCCGGTGGCGATGCGCAGATCGGCCTCGACGAACCGGCGGTCCAGGCGGATCGGCGTGCCCCGTGTCGCAGTGCGTCCTAGGTCGACATGCATCGCCTCGTCGCGGGCGAAGTGGTTCTCAACGCGCACTTCGGCCAGCACCCAGGGGTCGCCGACCACTTCGGCCAGTTCCTCGCCCTCGTTCGGACGATGCAGGCCGGTGGCGACCAGCACGGTGATCGCGTCGAGCGGGATGCCGGCACCGACCATCGTCTCGATCATCGGGCGCAGGAACAGGTGGTTCGGCACCGGGCGGGTGATGTCGCAGATCAGGATGCAGGCGCTGCGCTTGCCGCGCGCGAGTTCCCCCAGAGGAGCGCAGCCGATCGGTTGAGCCAGGGCCGCCGCGACTGCGGCGTGCGGGTCCGGCAGCTTCACCATCGCGCCTTTGCGGATGACGGTCGGGCGGACGTGCGCCGGCAGCGAGACCGGCAGGTGGCCTTTGCCGTAAAGCAGGTCGATCCGTGATCCGGTCACTGCTCGCTCTCCTGAAGCGCCGAATGGGCTCCCAGCGATCGTCCTAGTACCCGGAATCACCGAAATGCGCTACGCTACCCTATCATTGCACGTTCCTGGCGGAGAGATGTTTCATCGCCTGCCGGTAACGCCGCAGCGCGAGGTGGCTGGCAACGAACGGGCGGCCGGAGACCAGTGGACGCTGGGAGAGCGGCGGCACGTGGCCGCCGCGTCACCCCGTAGTGTGGCCGTCAATCGTGCGATTACCGACGGCGCGGTACGTTCCGGGTCATCTCGGCAGAGACGTTCACCGCGAGTGCTCCGACCACTGGCACGACCTCGCTGCTGACCACCGCGAAAATGCGCTGCCCGAAGTCGACCAGGACGAGCGCCAGATCGAGCGTTGTATGGGCGTTGTTTGCGCCAGGGATGACGAGGTGCATGGTGCCGGTGCATTCATCGCTGACCGAGTAGGTGCCCGTCTGGATGGGCAGGAACCCGTCGTCGCTCGGAGGTTGGGCGACTTGCGGCTGTCCATTGGCCACGGTGAAGGCTAGGCGCTCCAGTGTTCCATTGCCGTGGAACGTGACCACCGCAACGGTGTTGATTGGCTGCGGTGCCGGGAATGGATGCACCACCTTGGCGGCGTCGATGGTGCCCAGGACTGCGCCTTGGGCCGTGAAGGCGTAATCGCCCTGCAGCGAGCCGAGATTGCACGCCGGCTGTGCCTGGGCCACGGGCGACAGAAAGAGGCCGGTGAGCGCCACTAACGGCTTTAGAAATTGTTTGAGCATGGTTTTTTCTTCTCCCCTGGGTGAACGCGTTCGACCACACCACGCATTGGCTTATCGGGTTCTCCGTTCGGTCAGAAGCATCCGGTCCGGGGCCATGGCCGAAGTCCACATAAAACCGCAATCAGTGACCAGCTTAGCCGTCGCTAAGCGTTGTGAAATATTGCTAATCTGTTCTGAATCAAGAACTTGTCTGCCGGCATGTGTATCTGGCAGAATATGCAGAACATGAGGCCCTTCCTCGCAGGAGGGTTGCCGTCCGGCTGATTCGGTCACCGCACGTCGATGCGGGGGAAGCGACGCATGGATGCGCCCGTTGCCGATAAGACCGTTGAATTCGAAGGTTGGCGGTTCGACCCGCGATCAGCCGTTTTGCTGCACCGCGACGTCAAGGGAATATGGGACCCTGTGCCCGTCGGCGCGCGCGCCCGGGACATTCTGGCGGTTCTATTGGAACGGCCCGGCGATCTGGTCTCCAAAGATGAGCTGATGGGCGCAGCCTGGCCAAACGCGGCCGTCGAGCCGAACAATCTCACCGTGCAGATCGCTACATTGCGGCGTGTGCTCGACGAGCAACGGGCAGGTGAAAGTTGTATTCAGACCGTGCCCGGCCGTGGGTACAGATTTGTTCTTGCCGTTAGCAGCAGCTTGAACGACGTTCATCCGAGCCAGGCGGAGGCGCCTGGCATGGCGCCCGTTGATCAACCTGACCCCCCGCTGACGCCGGGGTCTGGGCTGCGGCGCTGGTTCGCCACTGGCTCCAGTGCAGTTCTGCTCATGGCAGCGGTGCTGATACCCTTGGGTTTCGCCGGTGGCTGGCGATTGATGAGCGACCGGAATGCGGCGCTGACGACTTTGCCCGTAGCGTATTCACCGCAGGATCGCCGGTTATCGGTTATCGTACTGCCGTTTGAGAACGGCAGCGATGATCCCAGCCAGGATAATCTAGCGGTCAGTTTTACACGAGATTTGACCAGCCAAGTCGCACAAGATTCAGCTATTCCAGTCGTACCGGCAGCAACAGCGGCGGCCTTCCGCGGGAAGACGCCGGACTTGCACGCGATCCGGCGCGAATACAACGTCCACTTTGCCATTGAGGGCAGCATCCGGCGAGCGCACGGTCGGCTGATTGTTGCGGTCAATACCTTCGACACAAGTGATGACCGCTCCGTGCGGTCGGATCGCTTTGATCTGCCTGACACCAGCCAGTCGTGGGATTACTTGTTGCGCGGCATTGCGGATGGCTACGTAATGGCCGGCATGGGTGCGGAATTTGCGCGTGCAAAGCTGGAACATCCTAATAATCTCGACAAGCGTGACCTGATGTTTGCGTCGTTCGCGTTGTCGCTCCTAGGTGAATCAAAAAATAACTACGTGACAAAAATGGCACTGGTCGATCGGGCATTGGCGCTTGATCCTGATTATGTATGGGCGTTGCACAGGAGCGCGCGTCTGGCCGCTGACAATGCTTTGGGCGGGTTTTCAACAGACCCCAAGGCTGACCTAGCGCTCGCTTTGACGAGAGTGGATCGTGCGCTTCAGTTGGCACCGAACGACTTTGAAGCGCTCAAACACAAATCCCACATATTGCGCGTTCAAGGTGACCTCGACGGGGCGACCGCAGTCATCAAGCGATTGCTGGAACTGAACCCAGTGTCGGGCTTTCGCTATTTTGACCTGGGTCTGATTCGCCTAATGCAGGGGCATCCCGAAGAGATGCTGACTGATATGCAGACGGCGCGGCGTCTGGCCTCAAGAGACGATCCCTCTGATGTACAAGCCATGGATGCGTGGCTCGCGATGGCACTGTTCGCGAACGGGCGCTTTGAGGAAGCCATTCCGCAGGCCCGGCTGGCCATGGGTGAGTTGCCGAATGACACCGGGCAGGTCGGCGAAGTCCCTTGGTTGGCGCTGATTGCGGCCGAGTACCTTGGCGGCAATGAAGCGGTTGCGAGGACGCAGCTACAACGGTTTCTCAGCACAACTCGCATGAACAACAATCTGGACGCGGTTCAGCGGAGGCCGACGCTGGCAGCTACACCCAGGCTCCAGGAGGCATTGCGTGGCGCGGGCATGCCGGAAAGGTAGGCGACCAGCGACGGCAACGTTGGCCGCCGGCGCTTCAGAAATCCCGAATGCGCCAGAGCACTATCGCGGCGTTCGGAACACCATCGCCACGGGGGTGATCGATTGCGTGACCTGGCTGGTGGGCGTCAGCTCGCCGGTCTCCTGGTTGATCGCGAACTGCACAATGGTGTCGGCCTTCTGATTGGCGACATAGAGCCACTTGCCGCTGGGATCGATGACGAAGTTGCGTGGGAAGTTCACGCCCTGATTGGCGAAGCCGATGACCGACAGCTTTCCGGTCGCGGGGTCGATCCGATAGCCGACGATGTTCTGCGCGCCGCGGTTGGAGCCGTAGAGGAACTTGCCGGACGGATGCACCGCGATCTCGGCGGTGCTGTGCGGGCCGGAGTAGCCATCCGGCTCGGTCGAGATGGTCTGCACGCTCTCGCCGAGCTTACCGGTTGCCGGGTCGTAGGCCAGCACGGTGACCGTCGCGTTCAACTCGTCGATGACGTAGAGCAGCTTACCGTTGTGCGAGAAGGCGAGGTGCCGCGGGCCGGCGCCGGGAGCAACCGAAGCCTCGGACACGCGCTCAAGCTGGCCGCCAGCGAGACGGAAGGTCTGCACCTTGTCGATGCCCAGGTCGGCGGCAGCGATGAACCGGCCGGCGGGGTCGAACACGACGCTGTGCGGATGCGGCGCCTCCTGCCGCTCCTTGTTCGGACCGCTGCCGCTGTCCTTCATAACCCCGCTGACGGGACCGAGGCGCCCGTTCTTCTCGATCGGCAGCACGACGAAATCGCCGCCGATATAATTGGCCACGACCACGTGCCTCCCGGTCGGATCGACCGCGAGGTGGGCCGGGATGGGACTGTTGAGTGGCTGCCGGTTGAGCAGCTTCAGCGTGCCGTGGGTAGGGTCGATCGCGTAGGCTTCGATGGAGCCGGACTTCTTGCCCTGATAGTCGTCGATCTCGTTGACAACGTAGAGATGGCGTCCGCTGGGATCGAGCGCGACGAACGATGGATTGGCACTCGCCACCTGCTGCACCGGCGTGAGCGCGCCTGACTTCGGATCGAAGCGGAAGACGGACAGGCCGATCGGATTGTTGCTGCCGCCGCCGGGCGGGTCCTTGGTGTACGAGCCGACATAGACGTAGGTCGGCTTGGCGGCAGCCGCGGCAAGCGCTGCCCGGCCGGGCTGCACCAACGACGCGGCACCTGCCAGGCTGGCGGCGATCACCGCACGACGTTCGATGTTTGCGCAGCTGCTGTTCATGGCTCTTCCATCCCCTTGATTGGGGTGGAAGGTGGCCCTAATCGGCGATTGCGTCGAGGCTGGGGTCAGCCGCCGTGCCAGGCCGTGGCGGCTGCCAGCGTCGCCAGGATCGCGCCGGACTCACCGAACGCACCGCCGATGGTGAAGCCGGGATAAGAAATCTGCTGCACCGCGATGTAGGTCTCCCTCGGCAACCGCAGCTTTCCGGGAACTTCGAGAGCGTGCGCGAGCGATAGGGCCATGCCGACGCGATGCTCACGACCTGCCGCACAGCAGCCATCGCGTGGCAACGGCGGATCGGCCAGGGGTTGCATGCGGGGCAATCGCATGGCGCTGCAGCGCCACAAACAGCTGCCAGCACTTGTGCGCGCCGTTGGGAACGGCACACTGTCCTGACGAACGAGGGCAGGAGACAGGACCGATGCCGGACGGCAGCCGCGCGCCATACGTCTATCTGGTGCAGATGGACATCCCCGCCGAACACGAGGCGGACTTCAACCGCATCTATGACACCGAGCACGTGCCGGAAATCCTCAAAGTGCCGGGCGTGCGCGGCTGCACGCGCTACGTTCTGGAGAAGACCAACAAGCAGGGCATGGCCCGCTATCTCGCGCTGTACGATATGGATGCCGCCAATGTGATGGAAAGCCCCGCCTGGCTGAAGGCCTCGGAGATCGGCGACTGGGCGCCGAAGATCCGGCCGCACACCACCAACCGATCGCACACCGTCATGCGCAAGATTGCCTGAGGAAACGAAGAGAATGAAAAGCGACCTG
>DASSRN010000451.1:0-3847 GCA_035701785.1 Acetobacteraceae bacterium
TTGCCGGCCGCCGGCTCGAGCGGAATGGCCGGGGGCGGTGGCTTGCCGGAATCTGGGCCTAGCGATAGCGGTGGCCTTATCGGCGGCGCTGCTGAGCGGGAGAGCACAGGCTCACCGGAGCTTTCCGGGGTTGCGGCGGGCAACGTCACCACCTGGGTCGCCGGCAAAGGGACATCGGCCGCTGGGCCTTGCAGCGGAGCGCCATGCCTGGCCACGCCATGCCGTGGGGGCGCGGCTTCGTGCACGCCGGTCGCCGCGTTCGTGCCGGCCGGCTTCGCGGGTGTCACCGCTGCCGTGGCGACGGGTAGGGGCATCCCGACCGGGAACGCCGGCACCTGCGGCAGCTGCGCCGATGGCAGTGCCTCGCCATCCGATGCGACACCCGGCGTGTCGATGGCTGCCGTCGTCGGCAGCTCCAGCATCGCTGGCGATTGCTGTATCGTCGTGGTGGCAGGTTTGCTCGTGGCGGTCGTATCAACCCTACCAGCAAGGGCGGCATCGAGCGTCGCCGTTGTGGTCAGCAACTGTTCAAGGGCGGTCAAGAAGTCCGGCGCGGCAGGGTTGCCCGGCGTCGCTGCCGCGTTCTGCGACAGAAGCGTCCTCACCGCACTCTGGGTCGAGACCGTGACGGCAGCCGGTATGGCAATCGCTCCTTGGCCTCGGTGGCTGCAAGGGTCGTGCCAGCGATTGCCGCGACAAAGCTGAGCACACCGAGGCGGGCGTCCGCGCCGCTAGGCACGATGTGCCGGGTCATCGATGCCGGGCGCACCAAGTCACGGTAGCGAATCGCCCAGAAACAACCGCGTTGCGACTGGCACGCTTTCTGCGATCCGGCGTGCAAGCGAACGAGCGGAGCAATCCAATGTCATTGTTCGGCGCCATGAATACCGCGATTAGCGGGCTGAACGCGCAGTCGAACGCCTTCGGCAACATCAGCGACAACGTCGCCAACGCGCAGACCGTCGGTTACAAGCGGGTCGACACCAGCTTCATCGACTTCCTTACCACCAGCACCGCATCGGTCAACGATCCGGGCTCGGTTGTCGCCAAGCCGCAATACGTCAACAACGTGCAGGGCACCGTCACACAGTCGGACAATCCGCTGAGCCTCGCGATCGCCGGACAGGGCTTCTTCGCCGTCTCGCACAAGATCGGTGAGACCAACAACGTGCCGACCTTCAGCACGCAGAAATACTATACGCGGGCCGGCGACTTCCAGATGGACAAGAACGTTTTTCTGGTGAACAGCGCCGACGAGGCGCTGAACGGCTGGCCGGTCGATACTGTCACCGGCGCGGTCAACCAGAACACGATGCAGCCCATCCAGGTGACGCAGACCGTCTACAACCCGGTGGCCACGACCCAGGTGACGCTGTCGGCCAATCTGCCCGCAACGCCTTCGGTCGATACCACGCAAACGCCGATTACGTCGGACATCGACGTGTACGACGCACTGGGCACAGTGCATAAGGTGACATTGAGCTGGACGCAGCTGGCCAACGGGTCGTGGACGGTGAACGTCTCGGTGCCGAATGCCAATTCAGCGCAGCCGGCAACGGATTGCGGGACCGCCCAGATCACCTTCGGCGACCCGACCGCCACCCCTCCGGTGCCGGAGGGCACGGTTGACGATGTGGAGCAGGCACCCGCGCCTGCTGCGCAACTCGTCAACGTCTCGGGGCCCTACCAGCAGAATCAGCCCGCCTACCTGCAATTCTCCGCCGACTTTGGCTCCGGAGCCCAGACCATCCAGCTGAACCTGGGAAACTATGGCGGCTCCGATGGCGTGACCCAGTATGCCGGCACCGACTACACGCTGCGCGGGCTGACGCAGAATGGCGTGCCGCCTGGCTCGTTCGCCTCGGTCACAATGCAGGCCAATGGCAATATCGTGGTCAACTACGACAATGGCCAGTCGCGGGTGATCTACAAGGTGCCGCTGATCACCTTCAATGACCCCGATCAGTTGCAGCGCCAGGACGGACAGTCGTTTACCGCCACGCTGGATTCCGGCACGCCGCTGGCCGAAGCCGCCAGCACCAACGGCGCGGGCAACCTGGTGGTGGAGTCGGTCGAGGGTTCCAACGTCGACATCGCCACCGAGTTCTCCAAGCTGATCGTGGCGCAGCGCGCCTACACCGCCAACACCAAGATGGTCACCACGGCTGACGACATGCTGCAGCAGACCATCGACATGAAGCGTTGAGATGATCACGCTCGATGCAGCGCTGTCGATCGCCAACAGCGGGCTGGCCAACGTCAACCGTCGGATGGGGCTGGTGTCGCAAAACGTTGCGAACGCCGGCACGCCGGGATATGCGGCGGAGATCGGTACGCAGTGGAGCCTGACTGCCGAAGGCACCGGTCTCGGCGTGCACACGGGTCCCGCGATCCGCAGTGTCGACACGTATCTGCAATCCGAGTTGTTCACGCAGAACGCCACCGTCGCCGGGCTTCAGACGCAGCAGACGGCATTGACGTCGATCGATGGGGTGATGGGAACGCCTGGACAGGGCGGTGACATCGCCAGCCTGCTGGGGCAATTGCAGGACCAGTTCTCCACGCTGCTGAACAGTCCCGACAGCGCACCGCAGCAGCAGCAGGTGGTCAGCGCCGCGACGACGCTGGCGCAGGGCATCAACACGCTGAGCGACGCCTACACGTCGCAGCGCCAGGCCGCCGAGGACAGCATCGCCACCGAACTCGCGTCGCTGAACACCACGCTCGCGACGATCGGCGGGCTCAGCGACAAGATCATCGCGCTGAAGGCTGGCGGCCAGAGCACCGCCGATCTGGAGAACCAGCGTGATGCGGCGCTCGCGAACCTCTCGCAGCTTGTGGACATCAAGGCGCTGGAGCAGCCGAACGGCGACATGTTGATCGCCACCACGGCCGGGCTGGTGCTCCCGACCCGCGGCGACAGCAGCCCTTTCGCCATGACCGATGCCAACGTGCAGCCTGGCTCGTATTACCCGGGCGGCGGCATCCAGCCGATCACCCTTGCCGGCGCCGATGTGACCACCCAGCTGCGTGGCGGCCAGATCGGCGCCAACATCACGCTGCGCGACACGACGCTGCCGACCGACCAGGCAGAGCTGGACGAGTTCGCGCAGAACCTGGCGAGCCGGTTCACCGGCGCGGGCCTCACGCTGTTCACCGACCCGTCCGGGAACGTCCTGCCGTCCAACCCCAACCAGACGCCGCCCAATGGCTATGTCGGCTTCGCCGCGACCATACAGGTCAGTTCCGCAGTGCAGGCTGACCCGAGCCTGGTGCGCGACGGCGACAATCCGCCCGTGCCCGCGCCTGCCGGCAACACCTCGATCATCCAGAGCGTGCTCACCTGCACGTTCGGTACCGATCAGCCCAGCGGGGCTGCCTGGCCGGCCGCCAACACCCGCAACCTCGGCCCCACCGGGCGCCTCAATGCGCCCTACGTCGCGCCGCCGACGCTGACGGGACTCGCTACCACTCTGCTGGCCTCGCAGGCACAGACCAGTGCCGCGATCACCGCCCAGGTGGATACCGAGCAGGCGGTGCAGACGACGCTCTCCGGCAAGCTGTCGACGCAGAGCGGCGTTAATATCGACACCGAGATGTCGAACATGATTCAGCTGCAGAACGCCTACGGCGCCAATGCCAAGGTCATCTCCACCGTGCAGGCAATGTGGACGCAGTTGCTGCAGGTGGTGTGATGAGGACAATGGCATGAGCGCGAGTATCTACCTTACCGGCGTGACCGGCTTCGCCGCGCTGAACCAGTTGATCCAGAACAGTGCCGCGACGCATGCCAGGCTGGACAAGCTGACCAACCAGGCTAGCACCGGCCTTGTCGCCGACAACTATG
>DASSRN010000452.1:0-5811 GCA_035701785.1 Acetobacteraceae bacterium
GTTCGAGGTTCGGCAAGCGTTGTCTACATATTCTCTGGCCACTCGAGTGCATGAATACACCATCTGGTTTGTCGTCCGAGCGTCCTCAATGATCACCGGCCTCGACCTCGCCTCCGACCTCGACCGCTGCCCGCCCGCGGACTTCCAGTGCGGCCCGAACGACGACCCGGAGGACGAGAACCTGCCCTGGCCCGACCAGGCCAGGATCGGCCAATGGTGGACCGCCAACCGCGCACGCTTCATCCCGGGCACACCCTACTTCCTCGGCACCCCCAAGCCCGCCACCGACTGGCTGGAGGCGCTGTCCGACGCGTTCCAGCGCCAGCGCCATGCCGCCGCGCTGGAACTCGCCATCCGCCAGCCCGACAAGGCGATGTTCGAGGTGCGCGCCCGCGGCCGCCTGCAGCGCCAGATGATCGCGCGCGCCCGCGGCCTGATCTGACGCACCGCCGCTGGTGACCGCTCCGCGCCGCCGTGCCAGGATCGCCCCATGCTGCAACTCCGCCCCAACTGCGAATACTGCGACAAGGACCTGCCGCCGCACGCGACCGACGCGCGCATCTGCAGCTACGAGTGCACCTTCTGCGCCGAATGCGTCGAGACGGTGCTGCACAACGTCTGCCCCAACTGCGCCGGCGGCTTCGTGCCGCGGCCGATCCGGCCGGTGACGGAGCGCCACCCCGGCGTCAGCCTCGCGAAGAAGCCGGCCTCAACCCAGCGCGTGCACCTGAAATGGGACCGCGCCGAGGTTGCCGCGTTCGCCCGCGCGGTGTGCGACATCCCGCCCGACCAGCGCTAGCACCACCCAGCCCAGTGCATCCGCCCCGCGATGGGCGGATGCCGCGCCCTACGCTACGCTGACGGCCAGCAGGAAAGGGCCACCCCATGACCGCGGCCAGCCGTCAGATGCATCTCGGCGTCTTCGTACTCGGCACCGGCAACCATATCGCCGGCTGGCGCATGGACGGCGCATTCACCACGCACATGGAACTGCCGGCGATGCAGCAGATCGCCCGCATCGCGGAACGCGGCAAGTTCGACCTGGTGTTCATCTCCGACTCGATGTCGATGGATCCGTCCGACCATCCGTCTTTCATGTGCCGCTTCGAGCCCACCACGCTGATCACCGCGCTCGCGGGCTGCACCACGCATGTCGGTCTCGGCGCCACCGTCTCCACCAGCTTCTCCGAGCCATTCAACGTCGCGCGCATCTTCGGCTCGATCGACCATATCAGCGGCGGACGCGCGGCGTGGAACGTGGTGACCAGCTCCAACCCGCGCGCGGCGCTCAACTTCAATCTCGACGAGCACATCGAGCACGAGCGACGCTACGAACGCGCCAACGAGTTTGTCGACGTGGTGCGCGGCCTGTGGGACTGCTGGGAGGACGGCGCGATCATCGCGGACCAGGCGACCGGCCGCTACGTCGATCCCGACAAGGTGCATCCGCTCGAACACCGCGGCCGGTTCTTCAAGGTGCGGGGGCCGGTGAACATGGCGCGCTGCCCGCAGGGCCATCCGGTGATCATCCAGGCCGGCGGCTCGCCGTCAGGTCTGGAGCTCGCGGCGCGCACCGCCGATGTGGTGTTCTCCGTCGTGCAGGAACTGGCTCCGGCGCAGGCGGCGTACGCCGACCTGAAGGCCCGGATGGCGAAATATGGCCGGCCGCCCGATGCACTCGCGGTGCTGCCCGGCGTGATGCCGATCGTCGGCGACAGCGACGCCGAAGCCCGCGAGACACTGGCCAGGCTGCAAAGCTGGGTGAACACGACCAACGCCGCGACGCTGGTCGCCAGCCGCATCGGCTACGACGTCTCCGGTCATCCGCTCGACGGCCCGGTGCCGCCACCGCCGCCGGCGCTGAACAGCCAGACCTTCCCGTTCGTGCTGTACGAGATGGCGAAGCGCGAGAAGATGACGCTGCGCGATCTTTACAATCTCACTGCAGCGGCGCGTGGACATTGGGTGGTGTGCGGCACGCCACGGCGCATCGCCGACACGCTGGAGGAGTGGTTCACCGAACGCGCGGCCGACGGCTTCAACATCCTGCCGGCCTGGTTCCCCGGCGCGTTCGATGACTTCGTCGATCGCGTCGTGCCGGAACTGCAGCGCCGCAGGCTGTTCCGCCGCGACTACGCCGGCACCAATCTGCGCGAGCATTTCGGCCTGCCGCGCATCACTGCCCAGCGCAGGCTCGGAGCGGCCCTGCAACTGGCGGAGTAGGCAGGCGCCACCGCTTCCGCGGTGCCGAGTGGCGCGATAACCTGACAGCAGACGAACCAACCAGACAGGTGCACCCATGGACGTCCAGACCGTCGCGAATATGCATCGCCCAGCGGGCATGCCGTTCCGCTGCAACAAGATCGGCCACGTTGCGCTGTACGTGAAGGACCTCCAGCGTTCGGCCCGCTTCTACACCGACGTGATGGGGTTCTCGATCTCCGACGTCTACGGCGACGGCATGATGCCCGGCGGCGCGGTATTTCTGCGCTGTGCGGCCGACCACCACGGCGTTGCGCTATTCCAGCTGCCCGAGGGCCAGCCGCCGCACGGCGCGTTCCACCACATGGCGTTCGAGGTCTCCACGCTGGACGAGGTGCTGCGCGCGCGCGATCACCTGCGCGGCCACGACGTGCCGATCCATTTCGAAGGCCGCCGCCGCGCCGGGGTGCAGCTTGCCATCGAGTTCAAGGACCCGGACGGCCACAACCTGGAGATCTACTGGGGCATCGACCAGGTGGGAAGCGATGGCCGCGTGCGCCCGGCTGAGGAGTGGAAGGGTGCGACCAGCCTGGAAGCGGCGATCGCCGATCCCGTCGTCGGGCAAGACACCACGGTGCAGGACCGCTCGCTGCTGCGAGCGTAACGACGTCGCTCAGGCGGGCGACGCGAGAGGCTTGCCCTTCTCCACCACGAACGTGGCGGCGATCTTCGCCATCCGATCGCCGCTGCGGAAACTGTGCGGCACTGCGGCAGGAATCTGAAACGCGTCGCCTGGCTTCAGCTGCAGGCCGGACTGGCCATCCACCAGCAGTTCGCCGGTGCCATCGATCATGTAGGACGATTCGACGCCGGGATGCGTGTGGCGCGCAACCACCGCACCGGCATCGACCTCAATCTCCACAACGACTGTGACATAGCCTTGAACAGGGCCTTCGACCTGCTGCAGCACCTTCCGGCGCAGGCCGCCGGTTGTCTGCGCCGCAACCTCGCTCGCCATAAGGCCGCCGATCGAGCAGAGAACGCAGCCGACGAACCGACGGCGCTGCAACGTCATGCGCCGATCCGCACCGGCAGCTGCCGGATCGCATGCAGGAAGTTGGAGTAGGCGTAGACCGGCTTGTCCACCACTTCGATCTTCAGGTCACGCCGCAGGATCTCCTCCCACAGGATGCGGAGCTGCAACTCGGCCAGGCGATTGCCCAGGCAGCGATGGATGCCGAAGCCGAACGACATGTGCTCGCGCGGACGCTTGCGGTCCACCACCACCTCGTCCGCCCGCTCGATCACCTCCTCGTCGCGATTGCCGGAGATGTACCAGATCACCACCTTCTCGCCGGCTTTGATCTTGCGGCCGCCAATCTCGGCGTCCTCCAGCGCGGTGCGGCGCATATGGATCACCGGCGTCTGCCAGCGCACGAACTCCGAGATCGCACTCGGCACCAGTTCGGGATGCTCGCGCAGCTTCTGCCATTGCTCGGGGAAACGGCTCAGCCCCAACAGTCCGCCTGACATCGAGTTGCGCGTCGTGTCGTTGCCGCCGACCAGGAACAGCACCAGGATCCCCATGCGCTGGCGCAGCGTCATTCTGCTGGTCGCCTCGCCGTGCGCCATGATCGAGATCACGTCGAAGCTCTTCGGCTTCTTCGCGCGCTCCTCCCAGAACCCGTTCATGTGCTCGGCGAAGCGCATCTGTTCGGCGAAGCGCTCCTCCTCGGAATGCACCGGCGCGTCGGGGGCGTTGATGTCGCAGATGAACGTGTCCGACCAGCGGATCAGACGCGCCTTGTCCTCGATCGGATAGTCGAACAGCGTCGCGAGCATCATCGACGTCAGCTCGATCGACACGTGCTCCACCCAGTTGAACGTCTCGCCACGCGGCAGCCGGTCCAGGACCATGTTGGTGCGCTCGCGGATCAGGCTTTCCATCTTGGCGAGCGTGATCGGATTGACGGTGGAGCTGACCTCGCGCCGCTGTTCGTCGTGCTCAGGCGGATCCATGCGGATGAAACTGGTGCGCTCCATCCCTTTCGGCGCATCGCTGATCATGATCCCGCCGACCTCATCGGACGAAGAGAACACCTTGTGGTTCACCTCGACCTGCACGATGTCGCGGTACCTGCTGACAGCCCAATAAGGGCCGTAAGGGCTGTCCGGCGTGTAGTGTACCGGATCCTCGCGACGTAGCCGCTCGAAATACGGCCGCCACACATCGTCGTAATAAAGCCGCGGATCGCTGACATCGATCTTCTCCAGCGGCATCGAATAGGCGAGTGCCCGGTGGTCCATGTCGACCGGTGCGTTCATGTCGTTCCTCCCTAATGAATCTGCACGGGCAATTCGCGGATGCCGTGGATCAGGTTCGAGCGCAGATAGGCTGGCGGACCCATCACCTCGATCTCGAGATCGCGCCGCAGAATCTCCTCCCACAGGATGCGCAGCTGCAACTCGGCGAGCCGGTTGCCGACGCAGCGATGCACGCCGAAGCCAAACGAGATGTGCTCGCGCGCCCGCGACCGATCGACGATCAGGCTGTGCGGCTCCTTGATCGCGTCTTCGTCGCGGTTGCCCGAGACGAACCACATCGCCACCTTGTCGCCCTTCCTGATCGTCTTGCCGCCGAGTTCGAAATCGGCGAGCGCGGTGCGCCGCAGGTGCAGGACCGGCGTGTGCCAGCGGATGATCTCGGAGACTGCGCTGGTCACCAGCTCGGGGTTCTCACGCAGCTTGCGAAATTCATCCGGATACTTCGCGAAGCCCCATACGCCGCCAGACATCGAGTTGCGCGTGGTGTCGTTGCCGCCGACGATCAGCAGGCTACAGTTCGCCAGCAGCTCACGAAACTCCATGCCGCGCGTCGCGTCGTTGTGCGCCATCATTGAGATGAGGTCGAATCGTTGCGCATTGCTCGCCGCGCGCTCGTCCCACAACGCCTTCATCGCCGTTGCCATCTTCTCCAACTCGGCATAGCGCTCCGCCTCGGAGTGCACCGGCGCGTCCGGCGTATCGACGTGGCACACCACGACATCGGACCAGAACATCAACCGGTGCCGGTCCTCCAGCGGCCAGTCGAACAGCGTCGCCAGCATGCGCGAGGTGAGCTCGACGGAGACCTCCTTCACCCAATTGAACGTCTCGCCGCGCGGCAGCCCGTCCAGCACCATGTTGGTGCGCTCGCGGATCAGCCCCTCCATGCGCGCCAGGTTGCCGGGCGCGACAACCGGGCTCACCGCCTTGCGGCGCTCGCCGTGGTCGGGTTCGTCCATCTGGATGAAGCTGGGACGCTCATAGCCCTGCACCTGGTCCTCCAGCCGCACACCGCCCAGGTCCCAGCGTGACGAGAACACCTGGTTGTTCACCGCCACCGTCATGATGTCCTTGTAGCGGGTCACCGACCAGAACGGCCCAAAGTGGCTGTCAGCGCAGTAATGCACCGGGTCCTCCCGGCGCAGCCGCTCGAAATAGGGCTGGTAGATATCGTTCTGGTACAACTCCGGGACGCTGACATCGATCTGGTCGAGCGGCTTCGAGTACGCATCCTCGCGCGGGTCGAAAGCGGCGTGAGCGTCCATTGTTTGCCTCCCTTGTGCC
>DASSRN010000453.1:0-25688 GCA_035701785.1 Acetobacteraceae bacterium
CCGCTCAGCGCCTGATTGGCCAGCTTGATGAACACCGTGGTGATCGCGAACAACAGGCCGGCGCCGAGACCGGCGAGTGCGGCGGGCTGCACTGTGGCACGCGCCAGCTCTGCCGGCCGCATGCCACGCCCGGCCAGCGACAGCGTCATAACGCCGGCCAGTCCGATGCAGATGCCGATCCAGGACAGCGGCCGCAGCACCTCGTGCAGCACGATCAGCGCGATGACCGCGCTCTGCGCCGTCTCGGTCTTCGAATAGGCGGTGCCGACGGCGAAATTCCGGTAGCCGAACGACAGGATCAGCAGGTTGGTGGCGAGGATCTGGAACAGCCCGCCGGCGGCGCAGTGGAACATGAAGAGGGCGTTGGGCGGCGGCAGCGGCAGGCCGGTGCCGATCAGTGCGCCGGCCAGCAGTACCAGCGCGGTCGGCGCGCCGTATAGGAAACGAACGAAGCCGGCGCCGTTGACCGACAGCAGGTGCCGCAATTTCTGCTGCATGGCGGTCCGCCAGCACTGGAACAGCGCGGCAGAGACGGTGATCGGTATCCACAACGGCATGGCACGGTGCTCCGGTGTCCGGTTAAGGCCGGAGCGGTCCGGCTTGGTCCGCCAACCTATCGTGCCGGCACGAACACCGGCAACGTCACCTCGTCGGTGGCACGCTCGAATTCAACCTGCACCGGCAGGCCGATGCGCAACTCGCCCGGATCGAGCCCGCGCAGCTGTGCGTTCATGCGCACGCCTTCGTCGAGATCGACTGTCAGCAGTGTGTACGGCAGGTCGGGGCGGAAGCCGAGGTGGAACGGATGGTAGGTGGTGGTCCAACTGTGTACACGGCCGCGGCCTGACGCATCGATCCATTCGACGCGCATCGAAAAGCAGGCGTCGCACACCGGGCGGGGATAGTGCCGCACCTGGCCACAGTCGGCGCAGCGCTGCAGACGAAGCCGGTGTGCCTTCAGGCCATCCCAGTACGGCTGAGTATCGGCAGTCACCTGCGGCAAGAGCTTCGCATAGTCCGCCATCTCACGCCCTCCGCATGATGGCGAGCGCGCCGTCGCCCATGTCGCCGTACCCGGTGACCAAGCCGATTTCGGCATCCGTCACCTGCGCTGCCGCATCGCCGCGCAACTGGCGGGTCAGCTCGACGATGTGGTTCATCCCCGCCATGTGCGCCTGCGACAGCAGGCCGCCATGCGTGTTCACCGGCAGCTCGCCGTCCAGCGCGATGCGTCCGCCCTGCACGAAGCCGCCGCCCTCGCCCTTCTTGCAGAAGCCCAGGTCTTCGAGCTGGCAAAGCACGATGTAGGTGAAGCAGTCGTACACCTCGGCCACATCGATATCGCGGTGCGTGACGCCCGCCATGGCGAACGCCTTCGGCGCCGCCTTCGCCAGGCCCAGCGTCGTCAGGTCGGGCCGCTGAGTGATGGCGGACGGCGAGTCCGGATGGCCCTCGGCCACGCCCATCACCAGCACCGGCCGGTGCCGCATGTCGCGTGCGCGATCGGCGGCGCTGATCACCACCGCCGCACCGCCATCGCTCTCCAGCGAGCAGTCCAGCAGCCGCAGCGGATCGGAGATCATGCGCGACGACTGATGATCTTCGATGGTGATCGGGTTGCGCATCGTGGCGTTCGGATTGAGCGAGGCATGGCGCCGCGTGGTCACCGCGATTTCGGCGAACTGGCGCGACGTCGTGCCGTAGAGTTCCATGTGCCGCCGTGCCATGGGTGCGTAGAGCTGCGCCGGCGCGATGGCGCCGGACGGCATCTCGAACTCCGCCAGCAGGCGGAACTGCGGCATCTGCTGGACGCGCGCGCCGATCCGCCCCCCGGAATAGCCGGTGCGCCCGAGTGACAGCAGCACGTGCTTGCAGATGCCGGCGGCGATCACCGCAATGGCGCACTGGATCGAGGCGACCGCGCTCGCACCACCCATCGGCGTGGTGGCGGAAAACCGCAGGTCGGCAATGCCGAAATTGGTGATGAAGTCCTCGGCGACCGCGCCATGGCCATACGGGATTACGCCGTCGATGTCGGTCGGCTTCAGCCCGGCATCCTCGATCGCCTTCAGCGACGCTTCCAATTGCAGCGACAGTGGCGTGCGATCGGTGCCGCGCATGTACTGCGTCTCGCCCACGCCGGTGACAGCCCCGATCTCGCGCAGTGTCATCACACCCTCCTTGATTGCGCTCGCGAGCGAAACCTATCGCCCGATCGCGATCAAGTCAGGCCGCATCGCGCGAGCGCGGCTCGCATGTGATCCGGCACCGGGGCGACGGCTGATACCGCGGGCTCCAGCCATAGATCGAGCGCACGTGCCAGCAGATGCAGCGCGCCAACACCGCCGCCGTAGATCGCATCGCCTAGCACAGGGCAGCCCAGATGGGCACAATGCACGCGCACCTGATGCGTGCGGCCGGTACGCGGTGATAGCTCGAGCCACGCCAGATCGGGGTCGCGTCCCAGCACACGCCAATCGGTGATCGCAGACTTGCCGTCCCGGCTCACCGCCATGTGCCAGCCGGCACGCGTGCTCCGCTTCACCAGTGGCGCATCGACCACACCGCAGACCTCCGTAGGCGCGCCACGGACGACGGCCCAGTAGGTCTTGCGCGCCCGACCGGCGGCGAACTCCGCTTGGGCTGCCAGCAGCGCGGCGCGGCGCATCGCCACCAACAGACAGCCCGAGGTGTCAGCGTCCAGCCGATGCGCCAGCCATGGTCCCTGCCGCCGCCGCGACAGCAAAGGGAACCAGTCCTCCGCGCTTGCGCCGCCGCGAGGCCCAGGATGAACCGGCAGCCCGGCAGGCTTGTCCAGCACCACGAAACGATCGTCGCGAAACAGGATCGGCGGCACCG
Source organism: Acetobacteraceae bacterium (assembly GCA_035701785.1). Lineage (GTDB taxonomy): Bacteria > Pseudomonadota > Alphaproteobacteria > Acetobacterales > Acetobacteraceae > JAMXLO01. Next base: position 2,860 of record DASSRN010000453.1, read on the forward strand.
GCACTCGATGCCGGAATTTGTCCGGCAAGGCAAAGCCATGGCAGGCTACGGCGTTGATGCGCATCCACATCCAGAACCCAGTTGATGATCCGCTGTTCCTGTTCTCGCGCGACATGTGGGATGCGGCCGCGGCGCGTGCCGGCGAGATCGGCAAGGGGCACGCGGTCTCGCTGGGCGACAGCGATGCGGACTTTGCCAAGGGCATCGCCGAAGCGGAGGCGCTGGTCACCGAGATCGGCGTGGTCGCTGACAAGTTCCCCTGCCCTGCCCCGCACCTCAAGCTGCTGTTCATCACCAACGCGGGGCTGGATCGCTTGGCGCCATTCGACTGGCTGCCCCCGGGCATCGCGCTGCTGAACAACGCCGGCATTCACGCCACAAAGGCCGGTGAGTTCGCCATCATGTCGGTGCTGATGCTGGCCAACCGGGTGCCGGAGATGGTCACGCATCAGCGCGCCGGACGGTGGCACAAGCTGTGGGGTGCGGTGGTGGGCGGACGCCGCGTCACCGTGGTGGGGCTGGGATCGCTTGGCGGTGCGGCCGCCATGCAGGCGTCGCGCCTCGGCCTGCACGTCACCGGTGTGCGTGCAACGACTGCGCCGCATCCGCACTGCCAGCAGGTCGTCACCCTTGCGGAGATCGACCGCGTGCTGGCGGAAACCGAATTCCTGGTGCTGGCCTGCCCGCTGACCGATGCGACACACGGCATGATGGACCGGCGCCGGCTGAACCTGCTGCCGCGTGACGCCGGCGTGGTGAACATTGGCCGCGGTGCCCTGGTGGACCAGGACGCGCTGTGCGACCTGCTGGACAGCGGGCACCTGTCGGGCGCGGTGCTCGACGTGTTCACGCCTGAGCCGATCGCCCCAGGCCACCGCCTGTGGACGACACGCAACCTGATCATCAGCCCGCATACCTCGGCCGACGATCCGGCCACCTACAACCCGCACAGCCTGGACCTGTTCTTCGCCAACCTGCGCGCCTGGCGCGAAGGTCGGCCGATGCCCAACCTGTTCGACCCGGCGCGCGGCTACTAGCGCGCCGGCACTGAAGGGAGAGTGACGACGATGGAATTCGGCATGTTCCACGAGTTTATGCGGGTGCCGGGACAGACCGAGGAGGAGGCGTTCGCCGACTCCTTCGAGCAGGTGGACGCCGCCGAACGCTACGGGCTGGACGTGATGTGGCTCGCCGAACTGCACACTGCGCCGGAGCGGTCGGTGCTGGCATCGCCATTGATGCTTGCCACCGCCATCGCAGCGCGGACCAAGCGGATGAAGATCGGCACCGCGGTGCAGGTGCTGCCGCTGTGCCATCCATTACAGCTGGCCGAGGAGGTGGCGACGGTGGACCACGTCAGCCACGGCCGCATTATCTTCGGCGTCGGCCGCAGCGGGTTTCCGCGGGTCTATCAGGCATATGGCGTCTCCTATGCCGAAAGCCGCGAACGGTTCGCCGAGGTGCTGGAGATCCTCAAGCGCGCGTGGACACAAGAGCGTTTCAGCTTCCACGGAAAATTCTACAATTTCAAAGATGTGTATCTGGTTCCCAAACCTTACCAGAAGCCGTATCCGGAGATCCGGGTGGCAGCCACCAGTCCGGACACCTATCCAGGCAACGGTGAGCAGGGCAATCCGATCTTCTGTGCCACGCGGCTTGGCGACCTCTCCGAACTGGGGCCGAACCTGAAGGCCTATCGCGAGGCCTGGGCCGCCGGCGGTCATCCCGGCAACGGCAAAGTCTTCCTGCGCGTGCCGGTCTACGTCGCACCGACTGAGGAGCGTGCCCGGTCGGAGCCGGAAGCGAGCGTGATGCACTTCTATCGCTATCTCGGCGAGCGGATCGAAGAATCCGCCAGGCTGGAAGGCGCCCGCGCGATCGAAAACCGCGCCGAGAGGGGTCAGCGACTACAGTCGATCGAGTACGAGGAGGTGCTGAAGAGCAAGATCATCGTGGGGACGCCGCAGCAGGTGGTGGACCGGCTGGGCCAGCTACGCGAGGAGTTGGGGCTGAGCGGGATACTCGCCGAGATGAACTGCGGCAGCCAGATCCCGCATGAGCGCGTACTGACCTCGCTGCAACTGCTGTGCGAGGACGTGATCCCGAAGTTCCGCTAGGAGATCACACCCGCATAGGCATAAGCACATAGAGCGCGCTGGCGTCGGCGGCATCGCGCACCACCGTGGGAGCTGAACCGTCGGCGAAGCGGAATTCGACGTCACCCTCGATCTGGTCGGTGATGTCGTTCAGGTAGCGGGCCTGGAAGCCGATCTCCAGCGGTCCCGCCTCGTAGGTGACGTGGTCGGAATCGAGCTCTTCGGTCGCCGTGCCCTGCTCGGGACTGGCGGCGGACAGCACAAGAAGGTCGCGCGCCAGCGACAGCTTCACCGGCCGCGACCGTTCCGCCGAGATCGCCGCCACGCGGCCGACCGCATCAGCGAAGTCCTTCTTGCCGACCCGCAGCACCTTGTCATTGCCGCGCGGGATCACCCGCTCGTATTCGGGGAATGTGCCGTCGATCAGCTTGCTGGTCAGCAGCACGGCATCGGCGTGGAACTGGATGCGGGTATCGGACAGCGCCACTTCCACGTTGCCCGTCATCTCGTCCAGCAGCTTGTGCAGTTCGTTGATGGTTTTGCGGGGAATGATCACGCCCGGCATGGTGCCGGCGCCCTCGGGCAGCGGTTCCTCGACGCGGGCCAGGCGATGTCCGTCGGTCGCCACCGCGCGCAGCACACGCGTGCCTTCGCTTTCCGCCACGTGCAGGTAGATGCCGTTGAGGTAGTAGCGGGTTTCCTCGGTGCTGATCGCAAAGCGGGTGCGGTCGATCAGGCCACGCAGCACCTGCGCCGACAGGTTGAACCTGTGCGGCAGCGTGCCGGCCGTCATCGAGGGAAAGTCCTCAGTCGGCAGCACAACCAGGCTGGTCGTGTAGCGCCCCGCCCGCAACGCCAGCTGCGCGTCGCCGCCGCCATGGTCGAGTTCCACCTCGGCGCCGTCCGGCAGCTTGCGCACGATCTCATACAGTGTGGCAGCAGGCGCCGTGCAGGACCCGTTGCGTGTGGTGCTGGCTGCCACGTCCTCGACGATAGCGATCTCCATGTCGGTCGCGGTCAGCGTCAGCTTGCCGTCGCGCACGGCCAGCATGACGTTGGCGAGGATCGGAATGGTGTTGCGGCGCTCCACCACGCTCTGCACATGGGCCAGCGCCTTGAGCAGGGTGGCCCGGTCGGCCTTCAGCTTCATGGCATCAATCCTCAAAGCGCCGGGTCACAGTGCCGCCCAGGCGAATCCACGCATGCACTGTAGCAATGGCGCGGTCCGGCGGGGAAGGCCGATCCCGCCGGCCTCAGCCGTGCCTGCCTAAGATTCCAGCATCCGCCTCAGCAGTTCGACGTCCTCCGCGAAGGCAGCGTCGCGGCTCATGAGCTCGCCCACCCGGGAAACCGCGTGCATTACCGTGGTGTGGTCGCGGTTGCCGAAGCGGCGGCCGATCTCGGGCAGGCTGCGCTGGGTCAGGTGCTTGGCCAGGTACATGGCCACCTGACGCGGGCGCGCCACGGCACGGGCGCGACGTGCCGACGACATATCGCTCAACCGGATCGAGAAATGTTCCGCCACGCGCTTCTGGATCTCATCGATCGTGACGCGACGGTCATGCGCCTTCAGGATGTCGTGCAGCACCTCCTGCGTCGTTTCCAGTGTAATGGGACGTCCGAACAGGTTGGCATGCGCGACCAGCCGGTTCAGCGCACCTTCCAGCTCCCGCACGTTCGAGGTGATCTTGTGCGCCAGGAAGTCCAGCACCTTGCCCGGCACGGCAACCCCGGCACGCATCGCCTTCGCCTCCAGGATGGAGATGCGCAACTCGAAGGTGGTGGCGTGCAGATCGGCCACCATGCCGTAGCCCAGCCTGGTGCGCAGGCGGTCGTCGAGGCCGGACAGGTCGGACGGCGACTTGTCGGCCGACACCACGATCTGCTTGCCGACATCGACCAGCGCGTTGAAGGTGTGGAAGAACTCCTCCTGCGTGTTCTCCTTGCCGATCAGGAACTGCAGGTCGTCGATCATCAGCACATCCACGCTGCGCAGCTGTTCCTTGAACTGGATAGTGGACTGGCTGCGGATCGCGGCGATGAAGCGATACATGAACTTTTCGGCCGACATATAGGCGACCGACACCGGGCGGTCGGCGGTGGCCCGGCTGCGCCCGACGAGTTCCCAGGCGATCGCATGCATCAGATGCGTCTTGCCCAGGCCGACGCCGCCGTACAGGAACAGCGGATTGAAACCGGGGCTCGATGGATGCTCAGCGACCCTTCGGGCACAGGCATAGGCAAACTCGTTCGGCTTGCCGACGACAAAGGCTTCGAAGGTGAAGCGAGGATCGATCGTCAGTTCAGGGCGCTGATCCATCCGTTCCTCGAGCCTCGACGCAGGGGAAAACCGTTCTGTTGTCGTCGCGAGGCTTTCGGCAAGTGGCACTGCGGGCGCCGTCCCCCCGCCCACCCGGATGTCCACTCGGCGGACCGCTGGGTTTTCTGCATGCCACAACGCGCTCAGTCGTTCGCCGTAGCGACTGCGCACCCAGTCGCACAGGAAACGGGTCGGCAGCAGCACGGTGATCTCGTCACCGTCGAGACCGGATAGCGTCATCTGGCGCAGCCAGTTGCGGTATTCGAGGTCGCCGACCTCGCCCTGCATGCGGCCTCGGATCCGCGCCCACTGTGTCGGCAGTTCCGAGATGTCCACGACCGGTTGCTCCAACGTCGTGGACATGGCGTCTTGCATGCAGTGGCCCCCCCGCGGCCCGAGAAAAATCCAGCCCCCAGCGACGGTCTTGCTGCCGCCGCTCGCACACTAGTCCGACACCTATCCAGGCGACAGACGAAAGATCGAGAGATTGACCGACCACCGGCCGGCGATCGGCTCAGATGGAGATTATGTCATAACTGTGTACAGGGGCAACGGCTAATCGGTACCGTTTAGCGGTAACCAAGTAAAACGAAACAAGATTGCCCGGCGCTGTGGATAATACTGTGGGTGGTCCAAGTATAAAAATACTGGCGTCAGCCAATCGTTGGCGAAGCGCGCTACCACAGTGGAACCGCATTATCGCTGCGTTGACGCTCCGGTCAACCGGAGCGCCGATGTCGATCAGGCAGGCGCCAGTGCCTTGATCCGGGCCGACAGGCGCGACAGCTTCCGCGCGACGGTATTGAGGTGCGTGACGCCCTTGCCGACTGCACGCTGCATTTCCGGCTGCGCCTCACGCAGCGCTGCAACCGCCGCTTCCTTGTTGCCGCTGGCGATTGCTGTCTCGACCTTCTTGACGAAAGTCCGCATGCGGGACTTGCGCGCATGATTGCGCGCAGTGCGACGTTCCGTCTGACGGTTGCGCTTGCGCGCAGAAGCGGTGTTGGCCATGAACCCTGTTGCCTGCCCAATGCGAATGCCCCGCAGCCTATCTTCTCGGCTGCGGGGGTGTGCAGGGTTCTATGCAGGCGCCATCGGCAAGTCAAGCAAGTCGCGTTCATACAATGAGACCGGGCGCGGTTTTCTGATCCATAGGCCAGATCGGACGCTGCACCCTGGTATAGCCCACCTTCGTGTAGTCGCGGCTCAGTGGCCCGTCTGAATCCACGTAGATCACCTTCTGCGCGATGGGCCCAAAGGCTGCCATGAAGTGATTGGTCGACTTCACCACGACGAGTTTACGCTCAGTCGGCTCGATGCCCAGGTTGCGGAATAGCTCGAGCCCCAACGCCTGCGTGCGATTGGAAATCAGCACCACCTCGACGCCGTTCGCTTTGATAGCCGCGCAATCGCCAAGCGGCACCTGCGTTGGCCCGAAGCTCTGCCAGCAGTCGCGCCGCAATCCGACGACCGTCACCGTCGCATCGATCGGCTGTCCAGAAGCCTGCCCAGTCTTGCCGCCAAAGCGCAGAGGAAATTGTGCACCGAGGCCTGCGTCAAAGCACAGCCGCACGGCGATCGGATCCCAGATCGGGCCGAGTGTTGCACTGTCAGGCCTGCGCTGCAGCAGGCGATGCAGGATCGTGGTGTTGTCGCTCGGTGCACCGCCACCGGCGTTGTCGGCCGGGTCTGCCAGCACAACCGGGGCGCCGTTGAAGGCCAGTGCCGCATCGATGCCGGCATCGCATTCGAAATAGTCAGGCGCTGTGCGGCCGCGCATTGCTATGAACTCGTGGCCGATCTCGCTTGCCAGCCGATCCGCCTTCGCCTTGTCGTTATCGGTGATCACCAGAATGCGGCCGCCGAGTTCGGGCACATCGGCATACGGGAAGCAATGACCGATCGAAACCGAGAGCACGCCGTCCCTGCCCTCCATCGCAGCGGTCCGATCGACGAAGCCGCGCATCAACGGCAAGGTCGTCGGATAGCTGCCGATCTGGCGGCAATCGAACATGGATGTGGTCGGCCTGATCTCCTTGCGCAGGGTGCGCAGCATAAGCGTCAGCAGGTCTTCGGCGCGCTCCACCACGTCAGTATGGGGAAACTCCTTGTACAGGATTGTGATGTCGGTCAGTTGCACACGCTTCACGGTCAGATGGCAGTGCGGGTCAAGCTCGACGCCGATCACGCAATCCTTGCCGACGATCGCCCGTGCGCGCTCGAGGATATCGCCTTCCACATCGTCGTAGCCATGCGCGACCATGGCGCCGTGCAGGCCGAACAGCACACCGTCCACCGGTAGTGCCGCCCGCAACTGTGCCAGTATTTCGTCGCGCATGAATTCGTAGTCGGCACGGTTCGTGGTACCGGCAGGGCTCGCGGCGAAGCAGCTGCCTTCGACCAGCGTGAAGCCTTCCGCCGCTGCTCGTCGACGCGCGACGAACAGCGGCGCGGTGCACATCAGCGGCGTGTCCGTCGGATGTTCGCCCGGGCGCAGGAAGACGCCCTCCTTGTAGGCATCAAGGCTGGTTGGCAGCGGCGAGAAGGTATTCGTCTCAGTCGCCAGCGTCGCACTGAACAGGCGCATCGGTGTTCTCCGTTCAGGCGGCCATACGCATCGGCTGGCGTACCAGATCGGCCGCCCTCTCGCCTATCATGATAGTGGCAGCATTGGTGTTGCCCGATATCACAGTGGGCATAATCGATGCATCGACCACGCGCAGATTTGCGATGCCGTGCACGCGCAGTTGCGGATCAACCACCGCCATCGGATCGCCACCCATCTTGCATGTGCTGGTCGGATGGAACACGGTGCCGCCCGTATTCCTGGCATGCTGCAACAGCTCCTCGTCCGTCTGCACCGCCGTGCCTGGCTGATACTCCTCCGCGACGAAGCGCTGCATCGGCGCAGTTGCAAGAACCCGACGGCCCACCTTCAGGCCATCGACGATGGCACGACGGTCCGTTTCGGTTGCCAGGTAATTCGGGAACATTGCAGGCGCGTCCAGTGGATTGGCCGATTTCAGCCGGATTTCGCCTCGGCTTTCCGGCCGCAGCTGATACACGGTCAGCGCGAAGCCGGACCATGCATGCAGGCCGTCCTGCGGACGATCGGCGCTGAACGGCGCGACGGATATCTTCACATCCGGTGAAGCAAGTTCCGGACGCGTGCGCACGAACAGCGCCGCGGGGCCGGCGGCCATGGTCAGTGGGCCAGTGCGGAACAGATAGTACTGAAGACCGACCTTCAGCTTCTTCACGTTGCTCAGCATCACGTCGTTGACAGTGATCGGCAGGCGACATTTCAGCTTGATCGGCGCCGAGTAGTGATCCTGCAAACTCTGGCCGACCCCGGGAAGGTGGTGCACCAGCGGTATGCCGAACTGCGCGAGCTGCTCCTGCGGTCCTACACCTGACAGCAGCAGGAGCTGCGGCGAGTTCACTGCGCCGCCGCACAGGATCACTTCGCGTGTCGCATGCACCGTCCGTGCCTCGCCGTGTTCGCGAAACGCGACGCCGACGGCACGCGTACCATCGAACAGCACCTTCTCGGCCAACGCACCGGTCACCACGCGCAGATTGGCCCGGTTGCGGACCGGATGCAGGTAGCCGACGGCGGTGGAGCAGCGCTTGCCGTTGCGCGTCGTGGTTTGGTGGTAGCCGACGCCGTCCTGTTTTGCGCCGTTGAAGTCGTCGTTGCGTTCATAACCCAACTGCATTGCGCCCGCGATGAACGCCTCGCAGATCGGGTGATGCTCTGATGTATCCGAGACGCAGAGCGGGCCGCCGGTGGCGTGGAACTCGCTGGCACCGCGCGTCTGGTGCTGCGCGCGCTTGAAGTAGGGCAGCACGTCGGTCGACGACCAGCCGGCGTTGCCCAACTGTCGCCAGAGATCGAAATCCTCGTGCTGGCCGCGGATGTACACCATGCCGTTGATCGACGAGGATCCGCCCAGCACCTTGCCGCGCGGCCAGAAGATGCGGCGGTTGTTGGCGCCCGGATCGGGCTCCGCCTCATAGCACCAGTTCACCGACGCATCGGCAAAGGTCTTACCGTAACCTAATGGAATGTGGATCCAGCGGTTGCGGTCCTCGCCACCCGCTTCCAGCAGGACCACGCGCGTCGACGGATCCTCGGACAGTCGCGCCGCCATGACGCAGCCGGCAGAACCCGCGCCGACCACGACGAAATCGGCCTCAAGTGCGGCGGATGTTGCGACCATTCCTCTCCCCCTTGCGTGTGCGCTGACGGCGGGGAAGCTTGCGTCGTCGCAGCGCCACTCGCAATGAGACGCAGCGCAGAGGAGAATATGCCGATGCCGATCCGTCTTTCCGAGAACTTCCGCGCGTTGTTCTACGTGCCGTTCTATGCTGCGCACGCGATTGGCGCGTACCAGACGGAAGGGGTCGAGGTGGAGTTGCTGACCTCGCCGGACCCGGCGCGCACGGCAGCAGCGCTGCGCGCCGGCGATATCGACGCGATGTGGGGCGGACCGCTGCGCGTAATGCTGACCCATGCACAGGATGCTGCAGCCGACAGCGTGTGCTTTTGCGACGTGGTCGCCCGCGATCCGTTCTTCGTCGTCGGGCGCGAGCCGCGGCCAGGTTTTCGCCTGCCCGATCTGGCGCGGGTCCGCTTCGCGTCGGTGGCCGAGGTGCCGACACCGTGGCTCTGCCTGCAGGACGACCTGCGCCGAGCCGGCATCGATCCCGCCTCGCTGCGGCGCGTACACGGCCCCAGTATGGCAGAGAATGCCGCAGCGCTGCGCGCTGGCGCGCAGGATGCGGTGCAGCTGTTCCAGCCCTATGTCGAGGAGCTGGTCGCGTCGGGCGTGGGACACATCTGGTATGCCGCCGCCGACCGTGGTCCGACCGCCTACACGACGCTGGTGACACGCCGCCCGCTGCTGCAATCGCGGCACGACGATCTGCTGCGAATCGTCCGCGCCATGGCGCACACGCTGCGATGGATCGGCGCCACGTCAGGTGCTGAGATTGCCGGTGCGGCGGCAGAGTTCTTCCCGGCCATCGATCGCAATGTCGCCGCTGCCGCCATCGAGCGCTATCGAGGGCTGCGGCTGTTCGCGACCGATCCGGTGCTGCGGCGCGAGGGTTTCGACCGGCTCCAGGCGGCAATGCTGTCAGGCAGCGCGCTCGATCACACTGTCGCGTTCGAGCGCTGCGTCGACAATTCACTCGCGGAGCAGGCCCTTGCCGATTCTCCGGCGCGTCCATAATAGCTTTTCTCCGCGCGGCCACAAAAATAGGAGGGTGTTGGATGAAGCGCCGGCAGATGCTGACCGGGCTCGGCGGCGCGGCGCTCGCCGCCGGCTCGGTGCGCGCAGCAGACAAACCCAGCTGGATGAGTCCGCAGTTGCCGGAAGGCACGCGCGAGGAAGCAACACTCGCGGCGCTGCCGGGCAAGCAGAAGCTGATCCGGCTGGCTGACCGGCCGCCGAATTACGAAACGCCGATCGAGAGTTTCCGGGCGGCGATCACACCGAACGAGCAATTCTTCGTCCGCTACCACCTCGCCGGCATTCCGCCGATGGAGAAACTTGGCAGCTGGTCGCTGACCGTGGGTGGCGAGGCGGCGGAGAAGCAGGTCACGCTCGGGCTGGACGACCTGCACAGCCTCGAACAGGTGGAAGTGGCGGCGGTGTGCCAGTGCTCGGGCAATCGCCGGGGACTTTCCTCGCCGCATGTCGCCGGCGTGGAATGGGGCTATGGTGCGATGGGCAACGCGGTGTGGCGTGGGCCGCGGCTGAAGGACGTGCTGGCCAGAGCCGGCGCAAAGTCCAATGCAGTGGAGGTATGGCTCAACGGTGCCGACGGCCCGGTGCTGCCGACGACGCCCGACTTCATGAAGTGCCTGCCGCTCGCCAAGGCGACGGCAGACGAGGTGATCGTCGCCACCACGATGAATGGCGAGAAGCTGCCGCACCTGAACGGCTATCCGGCGCGCGTCGTGGTACCGGGCTGGACCGCGACCTATTGGATGAAGCACGTCACCAGCATCCAGCTGAGCGCGAAGCCGCTGGAGAGCTTCTGGGTGAAGGCGGCGTATCGCGTGCCGGCGAACATGTTTCCGGTCGACCAGCCGTTCCCGACGCAGGACAACCAGAACACATGGCCGATAACCGAGATGGTTGTGAACTCGGTGATCGCCGATCCGGTCGGCGACACAAGGCTGACCACCGCCGGCTTCACCATCGAGGGCGTGGCATGGGATCGCGGCCACGGCATCAAGCGGGTCGAGGTGTCGCTGGACGGCGGGAAGAGCTGGAAGCCGGCGACGCTGGGCAAGGACCTGGGCCGGTTCGCCTTCCGTGGCTTCAGCTTCCAGACCGGCCGGATCGACGCCGGCGAGTATATGCTGTCATCGCGCGCCATCAACAACGCGGGCGAGACGCAGGTGGACAAGCTGAAGTTCAATCCAGCCGGCTACCACAACAACGTGCCGCAGCAGATTCCCGTCACGGTGGCCTAGGAGGCACATGATGATCCGTTGGCTGCCTGTCTTCCTGCTGCTCGCCGCGCCGGCGCTGGCGGATGAGCCGGTACTGAAGCCTGGCCCCGGCCAGGACGTGGTGCAGGCTTCGTGCGCGGTCTGCCACACGCTGAACTACATCCGGATGAACTCGGTGTTCCTGACGCCGGATGCGTGGAAGGCGGAGGTGACCAAGATGCGCACGGCGTACGGCGCGCCGATCGATGACGACAACGCCAGCACCATCATCAAGTACCTGTCCGAGACCTACGCCGCGGCGCCCAAGTCATAGCAGCTGGCCGCCGTCCACCACGATGGTCTGGCCAGTGATCCAGGCGGCATAGGGCGAGGCAAGGAAAAGCACCACGTTCGCCACCTCCTCGGGGTGGCCCAGCCGGCCGAACGGGATCGAGCGCAGGATCGCGTTGTAGAGGTTCGGGTTGTCGGTCTTGCGCCGGTCCCACACGCCGCCGGGAAACTCGATCGAGCCAGGTGCGACGCAGTTCACCCGGACCCCGTCACGCGCGTACATGGCGGCCTGCGTTGCGGTGTAGTGGATCGCTGCGGCCTTGATGGCCCCGTACGGCGGCTGCCGCGCCGCCGGCCGGTATGCCGAGGTGGATGACGTGTTGACCACGCAGCCCTGGGCCTGCTTCAGCAGCGGGAGCGCGGCCTGGGTGGCGTGCACGATCGCCATCATATCCACCGCCACGCTGGCGGCCCAGCCGGCTTCGTCGTCGCTGGAGCCGAACGCAGAGGCATTGTTCACCAGGATGTCGATGCCGTCCAGCGCTCTCGCCGCGTCGTCGACATAGCGCCGGATCGCCGCACCGTCCGCGAGATCGCAGACGCCGGCATGGGCCGCATGACCGAATGCGGCGAGTTCGCCGCGCGTCGTCTCCAGCGCCTCGGCGCCGCGGGCACAGATCGATACGGCGGCCCCGGCCTGCGCGAAGCCGAGTGCGATCGAGCGGCCGATACCGCGGCTGCCGCCGCACACCACGGCCCTTTTGCCGCTGAAGTCGAATGTCATGGCAGCCTCCTCTGTGCTATAGGGTCGCATCGCATGGCGCGGGCGCGATCGACCGGCCGGATATTCAAGCTTGCTCAAGCATGAAGGGCTAGTCTGCCGCCCGTGAGGTTCCTGACCGATTTCGCCGATCAGGCGGTGATCCTGCCGATGGTGCTCGCCACCGCGGTTGCACTGACGGTGCAGGGCTGGCGTCGTGGCGCGGCCGCGTGGCTGCTGGTGATCGGCGCTACATTTGCTGCTCTTGCAACGCTCAAGCTGGTCTTCCTGGCCTGCTCTGCCAGCTTCGGAACAGATGGCATCCACACGCCGAGTGGTCACGTCGCGGCGGCGACGGTGGTGGCAGGAGGCCTCGCGGCCCTGCTGTTGCGCAGGCGTTCGGTCGCCTTGCCGCTGGCGCTGGCTGCCGCGATCGTCATCGGCATCTCGCGCCTGGCGCTAGGTATGCACACGCCGGCCGAGGTACTCGTCGGCGCCGGCGTCGGACTTCTCGGCGCCTGGGCACTGCTGATGACCGCCGGGCCGACGCCCCAGCGGCTTGACGTGCGGCGGATCGTGGTGGTCGCGGCAGCGGTCGTGGTGATCTTTCACGGCATGCATCTGCCGGCCGAGGCGCACCTGCGCTCGACCGCATGGCGGTTCGCGCATTTCCTGGCGGTGTGTCAGTCGGTCGACGGACGATTGTAGACGTCGTCCAGGCGGACGATGTCGTCCTCGCCCAGGTAGGCGCCGGACTGCACCTCGATCACCGAGAGCGGAATCTTTCCGGGGTTCTCCAGCCGGTGCACGCAGCCAAGCGGCAGGTAGATGCTCTCGTTCTCGCGCACCAGCGTCGTTTCGTTGTCGCGCGTCACCAGCGCAGTACCCTTCACGACCACCCAGTGCTCGGCCCGGTGATGATGCTTTTGCAATGACAGCTTGCAGCCCGGCGTCACCACCATGCGCTTCACCTGGAAGCGGTCTCCCTGAATCAGGCCCTCGAAAAAGCCCCACGGCCGGTACAGCCGATTATGCGCGACCGCCTCGTTCCGGCCGGCGGCCTTCAGCCGGTCGACCACCTTCTTCACGTCCTGTGCGTGGTCGCGGTGCATCGCCAGCACGGCATCCTCGGTGACCACGACGACCGCATCCTGCAGGCCGACGACAGCCGCTACCATGCCGTCGCTGCGGACGTAGCAGTTGCGCGCGTTTTCCAGCAGCACGTCGCCGACAGCGACATTGCCGGCAGCGTCCTTCTCGCCCAGCTCCCACAGTGCGCCCCAGCTGCCCACGTCAGACCATCCGATATCTGCGGGAACCACAGCGGCCCGGCTGGTGCGCTCCGCCACCGCATAGTCCAGGCTGATCGACGGGCTCGCGGTGAATGCAGCGACGCCCAGTCGAATGAAATCGAGATCGGTCTGCCTGTCGGCGACCGCGCGGCGCACCGCCGCCAGCACATCGGGCGCGTGGGTTTCCAGTTCCTCCAGCAGCGTACGGGCGGTGAACACGAACATGCCCGAGTTCCACAGATGCTGCCCGTCGCCCGCCAGGCACGCGGCGCTTTCGGCATCCGGCTTCTCGATGAAGCGAGCGACCGCGTGGGCGCCGGGAGAATCGTCCAGCGCGGCGCCGATCTCGATGTAGCCGTAGCCGGTCTCCGGCGCTGTCGGACGCATGCCGAAGGTCACGACGCGCTTGCTTTCCGCCGCACGCACGGCGGTGGCCAGGCTCGCATGCAACGCCGCTGTGTCGACAATGACGTGGTCGGCGGCGAGCAGCCAAAGGACCGCGTCGGGATCGCTCTCCGCGGCCAGCAGCGCCGCCGCGGCTATCGCGGGTGCAGAGTTGCGTCCGACCGGCTCCAGAACGATGCGTGGCGAAGCGATGCCAGCTGCGCGCAGCTGCTCGGCAATCAGGAAGCGGTGCTCCTGATTGCAAACGATGATCGGCGGCGCGAACCGGTCGCCATGTGCGCGCAGCGCGGTTTCCTGCAGCAATGTGCGCTCGGAGATCAGCGGCCAGAGCTGCTTTGGGAAGCTCTCGCGCGATACCGGCCAGAGGCGCGTACCGGAACCGCCGGAGAGGATCACCGGAATGACCTGGGTGTGCTTCATGCCGATAGAGAATGCCTGAAGCGGCGCGCCGGCGACAGGTGGGCACCTTGACAGCAGCCGCAAGCCGGCGCTGGCATTCGCCCGCCGTGCCGCAGCTTTCGCTTCATACGCCGATCGGCGACCTGTCCGTCTCGGAAGAGGGCGGCGCGATCGTGTCCGTCGATTGGGGCTGGGGCAGCGCGCAGAACACGACGCTTCTGCTACGGCAGGCATGCGAGCAGTTGCACGCGTATTTCGACGGCGAACTCGTTGCGTTCGATCTGCCGCTCGCACCGCATGGTACTGCGTACCAGCGTCGCGTCTGGGATGCATTGAGCGCGATTCCGTACGGCGCGACGCGCAGCTATCAGGACATTTCGTGCGCCGCCGGTGGCAGCCCGCGTTCCGTCGGGCGGGCGACCGGCTGCAATCCGATCCCGCTGATCATCCCCTGCCACCGGGTTGTCGCAAAAACGAATCTCGGCGGCCACTCGGGCGGCGACGGTCTCGCCACCAAGCGCTGGCTGCTGTCGCACGAAGGGCAGATGCAGCCGCTTCTGCCGATTTCCTCGGCTGTCGCCTGACCCCCCGGACCGCTTCCCACGGAGAACAGCATGATCCACGCCATCCGTATCCACTCGACCGGCGGTCCCGAGGTGATGAAGTGGGACGAGGTGCCTAGGCCCGAGCCCGGGCCTGGCGAGGCGCTGGTCAAGCAGGAGGCGGTCGGCCTCAACTACATCGACGTGTATTTCCGCTCGGGCTTGTACAAAGCCCCGACCATGCCGCTGGTGATCGGCCAGGAGGGCGCCGGCTCGGTCGTCGCGGTCGGCTCCGGCGTTACCATCGTGAAGCCGGGTGACCGCGTCGCCTATGCCGGCGCGCTGGGCGGCTATGCGACCGAGCGGGTGATCCCCGCCGACCGGTTGGTGAAGCTGCCGGATGCGATCGACTACAAGACCGCCGGAGCGATGATGCTGCAGGGCATGACAGCGCAGTACCTGATCCGCCGCACCCACGAGGTGAAGTCTGGCGAGACGATCGTGGTGCACGCAGCCGCCGGCGGCGTCGGGCTGATCCTGTGCCAATGGGCCAAGCACCTGGGCGCCACAGTGATCGGCGTGGTATCGACCGAGGAGAAGGCCGAGTTGGCGCGTGCCCATGGCGCGGCGCACACCGTCGTGGGACACGCCAACCTGCCGGCCGAGGTCAAGCGGATCACCGGCGGCGCGATGGTGCCGGTGGTGTACGACAGTGTCGGCAAGGACACCTGGAACGCCAGCCTGGACAGCCTGGCGCCGTTGGGACTGATGGTGAGCTACGGCAACGCCTCGGGCCCCGTGCCGCCAGTGGATATCGGCGTGCTGTCGGCAAAGGGCAGCCTGTACGTGACGCGGCCGACCTTGGCCACTTATACCTCGAAGCGCGCCGATCTGGAGAAGGTGGCCGCCGACCTGTTCGACGTGGTCGGCAAGGGCGCCGTGAAGATCCAGGTCAACCAGACGTTCCCGCTGAAGGACGCCGCCGCGGCGCATATCGCGCTAGAATCGCGGAAGACGACCGGGAGCACCGTGCTGCTGCCCTGATCAGACCAGATCCACGCGCGCGAGACCCCGTGCACTGGCCGCAAGTCGCCGGTCGCGGGTCAGCAGGCTGGCATCCAGCGCTTCGGCAAGCGCGACGTAGGCAGCGTCGTACGCGGTGAAGTTGTGCCGAAGGTCCCAGATGCGCGGCAGCAGCACATCGTGCGGATATCGGTGCAGAGGCAGGTCAGCGAGGCCCAGGAGTGCGGACCGGCCCCGCAATTCGTCGATCTCATCAGTGGCCGCGTAGCGGCTTACCACCTGCGCCACTTCGACGTCGACGAGGTGTGGGGCGTGCAGCGTCTGACCCGGGCGGAACAATCGGCGCTCCACGCTCTCGGCGGCCGGCATGTGCAGCAGCACTTCGATCAGGGCGGACGCATCAGGGACGATCACCTGCGGTCACGTTCGGCGCGGACCGCCTCGGCAGCGGAAATCGACGGCTCGAATACCGGCTGCCGATGCAAACGTGCGCGCAGTTCCCCGATCGTCGGCCGATCGGCGACCTCACGAATTTCGCCAAGCAGGTAATCAGATAGCGACTTGCCGGCCAGCGCCGCACGCGCCTTGAGGCGGCGGTGGAGCGCATCAGGCACATTACGGATCTGGATCATGACTGGCATGCGCGCCACATGCGCACATGTGATGCACATGTCAAGCGCGGCTCGGCTCGGCTGATGGTCGGCAGCGCCGACCGGTGATAAGCACAGTCGGGCCAATGACCGAATCCGCTCTCAGGATCCGCACAAGCAGCCGCACTCGCCTGACCGCCGCGATCGTCGCCTGTGCGATGTTCATGCAGAACCCGGATTCCACCGCTATCGCCACCGCGCTGCCGACCATGGCCAAGGCGTCGGTGCGGGTCCGGTGCACATGAACGTCGCCCTGACCCCGGTATTCATTCCGGCGAGCGGCTGGGTGGCCGACCGCTACAGCACGCAAACCGTGTTCCGCGCGACGGTCGCGGTGTTCACCCGGGGCCCGGTGCTGTGCGGGCGGGGCGACATCCTAGCGTTCCTGGCCGGCCCCCGCGTCCTGCAGGGCGTCGGCCGGTCAATACAGGCCGTTCTGACGGCGCGGCGACAGCGACGCAACATTTGGTTGGGTCGGGCCATCGGCAAATCTTACAGGCAGCGCCGATAGTCCGAAGGTGTTGCACCGGTATGGCGTCTGAACGCCGAGGCGAACGCGGAAGCCGTCTGATAGCCGACAGCCAGTGCGACGTCGGTGATGCGGTTTTGGGGGCTGCGCAGCAGTTCCCGCGCCCGCTCCAGCCGCAATCCTGTCAGCCATTCATGCGATGTGCGTCCCGTCGCATGACGGAAGGCGGTGCAGAAGTGTGATCGACTCAGTGAAGTCAGCTCTGCCAATTCGTTGAGGCTGATGTCTTGGTCCAGCCGTTCGGTCATGTACGCTGTGACACGTCGGACCTGCCAGGGCGCCAAGCCACGCGATGGAGCAGGAGCGGCCAGCCGGCCAGACGAGGAGTGTACGCGCAGCACGTGCATACAGAAAAGGTCAAGGAGTTGTTCGACGAACAGTTGCCCGGCCGGGTTCGGATTGGCTGCCTCACGGCTTAAGGCGCGCAGGAGGCGTGCGCCGACAGGGTCCGGCTCGGCGATACGGGGAATGAGCTCCAATTTCCCGCCGCGGGTGAACGGCTCAGCGAAGCTCTGAAGGCGAGTGTCGCTCAGGATTAAGTACGAGACCAATGACTCGCCGTCGATATCCCAGTATCCGCCCCAGCCAGCCGGTATGACCGTGGTACCGCCGGGGTGTCCCGTGCTAGTCAGGCGAAATCGACCACAACGCCAGCTTCGGGGCGTGGCCTTCCCAATATAGGTTGAAATGATGTGAACCGGCAGAGCCGGCATGACTTGATGATGCTTCGGGAGCCGCCATGGCCTCGTGATCAGGGCGCCGCGATTGGGAATTTCTGCCGTCGAGGGTGGAGGGCCAGCGATCAAGCCAGCGCAAAGTTCGAAAGCAGCTCGCTGCAGCGACGGCGCTCGCCTCGGACCGCCGCCTCTGTCTTCCGCCGTCGTCAAAGCCCCCAGCGCTCCTGTTTGGACGTTCCCACGGTCAACATAATAACCTTGGCCATGTATCATCATGTATCATAGGGTATCGCTGCTGAAAATCGATGACGCTTGCCATCGTGCTGACGGGGCGAACGCTGACAATCTGGAGGCAGAGCCCGACGGAAGTCTGCCTACTTTGCCAGGTACGGCTGTACCCGCGACCAGAAGTCGTTGAACACGATGCTGTCGAAGAAGGCGGATGCTTCGACGATCTTGCCGTCCCTCATGCCGAGAAACCACGCATAGGTGTTTACGTAGGGCTTGCCGTCTCGCACTGTGCCGCGCGCATCGAAGAACACGATGACCGTATCGCCGTCAGTGTAGATATGCCGGATTGTCGGTTTAAGCCCGATGCTCATGCGGGCGTTGAACGGACGGATGACCTCCGTGAGAAATGCCTCTCGGCTCGGATAGGTCTTCGATGCGACCGAATGCCCGACGATGGTCCAGACCACGTCTTCGGCCAACAAATCGTATGGGCTGCCGGTGCCGGCCGCCCATGCATCGAAGCTAGCCTGCACGGCGGCTTTGTTGCGGCTCTGGGTGGTGTCGTCGGCGTGAGCCATTGCTGGACCTCCGGAGAAAGCTGGGATTGAGAACGCAGCGAGCGGGACGGTCGATTGCAGGAATTGGCGTCGCCCCCGATTGTAATCGACGGTCATGGCTGAGCCCGTCGGCTGGCGGCGGCCAACAGATTCGCGAAACCCATGGGCGTCAGCATCTGGTTCCGGACCAGGTCCGCGACCGGAAAGGCAACCGAGGCCCCGTTCTCTCCGGCATCGGACGACCTATCGCCTGATGGCGTGTCCACGACGCGGGTGATGGTGCCGGCAACCGTGCCGGGGTAGGCACCTTCCGAAAGCATGCTGCCGATTGCGTCGCGGACTTGTTGACCCAGGCCGGCACAAGCACTTGCCCCATATTTTGCGACGCGAAGGCCGGCGGCCTCCACCGAGCCCTGGTCGCGCACCTCGAGCTTGATGACCTGCAGATCCGCCTCCTCACGTTTGGCATAGGCGCGGGCGTCGCAAGCCCGCCCCGGATTCCAGCTGGCGACTTCGCGCATGATTGCGTAGACGGTGTGACCGCGATGCGCGAGCGCGTTGGCGGCCAAGCGCCCGAGGCCACGCAAGGGACCGATCACAAGGATCGTTTTGCCGGTCATGATCCCGCGCCTTCATGGCAACGTGTGTCGCGACATCACGTCAGATCTCATTGTTCCAGGCGGCGATCTGATGAGCCTTCAGCATGTCCTCCACCGCCTTCGGCACGACATTGCGGAACCTGCCATTATCCGCGGGCACGATCTCGACCATTCGATTGATCATCTCGCGCGCGTCCAGATGTCCCATGGGTGCCTGCAGGAAGGCGTCGAACTCATCGCGCAGCGCGGCGCGCTTGGTGACGTTTTGGGAGTCGTTGAGCCATCTGAACGGAGCATCCGCCATCGTCTCGTTGTATCCGGTAAAGTAGGCTCCCGGATTGATGGTCTGCACCTTGATGCCGTGGGGCTTGAGCTCTTGCTGTAAGGCCTCCGCCACGGACTCCAGTGCGTGCTTGGTTGAGACGTAGACGCCCCAGTTGGCCGGCGTGAACAGACCGCCCATGGACGAGGTGAACACGATCTTGCCCTTCTTTTTGGCGGCCACCCATTTCCTCACGAAGCCCTGCGTGAGCTGGATCGGCAAAAAGACATTCACTTCGTAGTTGCGGCGGATGAGGTCCACCGGGATCTCGAATACCGGCCCCGCCTCGCCCATACCCGCGTTATTCCAGAGAACGTCTATGTCCCATGACTGCGCATGGGCGACATCGTACGGATCGGTCAGGTCGAGCCGCTCCACGCGGAGATTTGGCAAGCCGTGCGCCTTGGCCTTCTCCCGCAAAGGGGTCACCTGTGGCGAAACTTGCACCGTGGCGATGACATTGTGGCCATTCTCGGCCATACCGATCGCTGCTCCCTCGCTCAGGCCGGACCCCGCGCCGGTGATGAGAATGGTCTTCGGTGTCATCTCGATCCTCTCGAACAGCGCCTGTCAGCCGGGCTGGCCGAAGGCATGAAACGTCAGAACGGGCAGGCCGCGACGGCGGCACGGGCAATCTCCAGATCGACTTGAACCGTTGGGGCGAAGTATGATGGACACCCTTTGAACTGTTCAGCGGAATGGCGCCGTCGCTGGAGTGCGGCGATTATCGCGCCATTGCGGCATTCTTAGTTGCATAGGCTGCAACCAACCCCCGCCAGTCCTCCTGTCCCGCTTAGCGTATGGTTTGTTATAAATCGTGTGATGACCCCATTGTCGGGCGATCGGCGACCTCCCGTATTTCTCGCCCGGCAGGCAATCGGATGGGGACCGGACAGCGCCGCGCGCGCCTTGAACCGGTGGTGTAGCGGATCGGCACATGCCGGATCTGGATCATGAGGGGCATGTCAGGCGGCGGCCACCCCGCTCCGCCCGCCTGATGGTCGGCAGCGCCGACCAGTGGTAAGCACCATCGGGCCGATGACCGAACGCCCCCTCAGGATCCGCACCAGCAGCCGTACTCGCCTGACTGCCGTGATCGTCGCCTGCGCGATGTTCATGCAGAACCTGGATTCCACCGTCATCGCCACTGCGCTGCCCACCATGGCGAAGGCGTTCGGTGCCGATCCGGTTCACATGAACGTCGCCCTGACCTCCTACCTGCTGTCGCTCGCGGTATTCATCCCGGCGAGCGGCTGGGTGGCCGACCGCTACGGCACGCGCACCGTGTTCCGAGCGGCGATCGCGGTGTTCACGTTGGGCTCGGTGCTGTGCGGGCGGGCCGACAGCCTGGCGTTCCTGGTCGGCTCGCGCGTCCTGCAGGGCATCGGCGGGGCAATGATGGTTCCGGTCGGCCGGCTCGTGCTGCTGCGCACTGCGGCCAAGCAGGAACTGGTCGCGGCGATGGCGTGGCTGACGGTGCCTGCACTGCTGGGGCCGGTGCTCGGTCCGCCCGTGGGCGGCTTCATCGTCACCTACTTCTCCTGGCGGTGGATCTTCGACATCAACGTGCCGATCGGCATCCTGGGCATCGTGCTGGTCAGCCTGTTCGTCGAAGACGTGCGCGAGCCGTCACGCGGCCGGTTCGACGGCATCGGGCTGCTGTTCTGCGGCATCGCGCTGTCTGGCCTGATGTTCGGGCTGGAGACCGCCGGCCGCGGCGTGGTCCCGCGCAATCTCACCTTGGCGATGATCGCGATCGGACTGGTCGCGGTCGCCGGCTACCTGCTGCACGCACGCCGGCACCCGGCGCCGCTGCTCGACCTGTCGCTGATGCGGCTGCCGTGCTTCGGCGTCGCGCTGTCGGCGATGATGTTCTTCCGCACCGGCATCGGCGCCATTCCGTTCCTGCTGCCGATGATGCTCCAGGTCGGGTTCGGCAACTCGGCCGTGGAGAGCGGACTGATCACCTTCGCCAGCTCCGCCGGCGCACTGGTCATGAAGCCGGCGACCCAGCGCACGCTGCGGCTGTTCGGGTTCCGCGACACGCTGGTGTGGAACGGCGTGATCTCGGCGGTGATGATCGGCATCTGTGCGGCGTTCCGCCCGACCTGGCCGGCGGCGGCGATCTACGCCGCACTGCTGATCGGTGGCTTCTTCCGCTCGCTGCAGTTCACTGCGTACAACACACTGGCCTATGGCGACGTGCCCCGGTCGCGCATGAGCTCGGCCACCAGCCTGTACGTCACCTGCCAGCAGCTTGCCGCCACGCTGGGCATCTCGGCCGGCGCGGTGTCGCTGGAGATCTCGATGGCGGCGTCCAGGCATGTCGTGCCAGCGCCGATCGACTTCAGCCACGCCTTCCTGGTGGTGGCGCTGTTCACCCTGGTCGCCGCACCGATCGCGCTGTGGATGCCGCGTGATGCAGGCGATGAGTTGACCGGCAGGCGCTCGGTGTCCACCCAGCCGGCGCGCGGCGCGGCGGACTGAGCATACGCTTTATCGGGAGGCAGCGATGTATCTCGGCACCCAGATCAAGCCCCGCGACGATGGCGACTACCGCGTGTGGGCGCAACTTGGCGTCAACCATGTCTGCGTCGATCCTCCGGGCAATCCGCACGACTGGACGCTCGATGACCTCAACCGCACGCGCGAACACGTGGAGAGATTCGGGCTCACGCTCGACATGGTGCAGTTGCCGCTGGCATCGCGCCCGGTGGAGGAGGCGCAGAGCCCGAACGTGCTGCTGGGCCGCGATCCGGAACGCCGGCGCGAGCTTGATTCGATCTGCCGGCTGATCGAGCGTATCGGCGCCGCCGGCATTCCGGCAGCGAAATACAACTTCAACCTGATCGGCATTCCGCGAACCGCCGCCGAGGCCGGGCGTGGAGGATCGCGCAACGCAGCGTTCCGCTGGCGCGACACCGATCAGGCCGGGGCGCCAGGCCTCGCCGGTACGCTCGACGAGGAGGAGAACTGGGAACGCATAGACACGTTCCTCGCCGCAGTGGTGCCAGTGGCCGAAGCGGCGAAGGTGCGGCTGGCTTGCCACCCGCACGACCCCTACACCCCGCCGGGCTACAAGGGCGTCACTCGCGTACTAGGCACAGTCGCGGGCTTGCAGCGCTTCGTGACGATACATGAAAGCCCGTATCACGGGCTGAACTTCTGCCAGGGCACGGTGGCCGAGATGCTGGACGATCCGCGGCGCGAGATCGACGACGTGATCCGCTGGTTCGGCACGCGCGGCAAACTGTTCAACGTGCACTTCCGCAACATCAAGGGTCGCAAGCTCGACTTCATGGAGGCGTTCCCCGATGAAGGCGACATGGACATGGCGCGCTCGCTGCGCGTGTACCGCGAGGTTGGCTACCAGTACATGCTGATGCCGGACCACGTGCCGGAGATCGACGGGCGCGACCCATCCGGCACGGCGTTCGCCTTCTGCTATGGCTATATCCGCGGGCTGCTGGATGCCTTGCCGGGAGTTGCCGATGCATAGCGAACTCTATCTCGGCTTCATCGTCGCCTCGACGATCCTGATCCTGATCCCCGGCCCGAACGTGTCGCTGATCGTGGCGAATTCGATCGCGCACGGCACGCGTTATGGACTGCTGACCGTGGTGGGCACTTCGTCTGCCATTCTGGTGCAACTCGCTCTGACAGCATTGGGACTCAGCGCCACACTCGG
>DASSRN010000454.1:0-2531 GCA_035701785.1 Acetobacteraceae bacterium
ATTCTCTGGGCGGCGCAGGACATCACCGAGAACCGACCCGCCCTGTCGCGCTGGCATGCCAATTACGGCGCTGCATTCGCCCGCTTCCTGGCGGGCGAATGAGCCGAAGCAGGCGTTAGCGCGGCCAGAGCCGCTCGCTGGCGATGCGGGCTCCTTCTGCCATCGCTGCGAGCTTGGCCCACACCACTTCCTCGTGCCCGACGCGCGAACCAAGGCCGCAGTCGGTGCCGGCCAGCACGTTCTCGCGCCCGACGATGGTGGCGTAGCGCACCAGCCGTTCGGCGATCAGCTCGGGATGCTCGACGAGATCGGTCGCGTGGCCTACCACGCCCGGCATCAGCATCTTGCCGTCTGGCAGCTTCACCTGTTCCCAGACACGATATTCGTGCTCGTGCCGCACGTTGGCGGCTTCGATCGAATACTGCTGCGCGTTGATGCCCAGCAGCAGGTCAGCGATGTGCCTCAGCTCGATGTCGTTCACGTGCGGACGATGACCGCTGCCCCAGCAGGTGTGGAAACGCACCAGCTCAGTGGGAATGCCACGCAGCGCGTGATTGATGATCTCGACACTCTTGCCCAGGAACGCGCGATACTGCTCCACCGTCCAGTCCGGGTAGAACATCCATGAGGTGCAGAACTCGGGCTCGTCGACCTGGACGACCAGACCGGCATCGGTGATCGCCTTGTATTCTTCGTGGCAGGCATCGGCGACCGCGGTCATGTAGTCGTCTTCGCTGGCGTAGTGCTCGTTGCGGATGCCGGCACCAAGGCTGAGCGGCCCGAGCGCCGCGATGTAGCCCTCGGCGTCCTTGCCGGCGACCGCTGCCTTCAGGTTGGCGATGTCGGCCTGCACCGCAGCATGGCCGGTATAGCGGACCGGTCCGGTGCAGACCCGTCCGTCCTGGTCGGTCGAATACTGTGCGTTCCCGGGCACAGCGAAGCCCGGACGTATCGGACCGCCCGAGCCTGAGTACCACAGACCCGACGCGTAGAAGCCAGGGAATTGCCGGCGATCCCTTTCGGCGGTGCCGGCACGCTTCGGCGGTATCGTTGCGCCGGAGCGGCGGGAGAATCCCGACACCCGATCGTGCATGTAGCCGCCATAACTGCCCGCCTTGGCGTATTCGCCGTCGTTGACCACATCGACGCCGAGTTCGATCTGCCGCTGCACGATCTCGCCCACTGCCTGCGGCAGCCGCGACGTGTAATCGGTGCCGAGTGAATGGCGCCTGTCACCGCCGATCAAGTCATCCAGATACACGGGCCTCGGCAAATTCCCGGCATGCGATACCAGGATGTGGTGTTCGCTGCGTCGCAAGATTGGTTCCCCTCGAACGAGATGGCAGATTCAGCCCGACGATACGCCCGGGGGGACGGTGACGTAAGCGGACAGGCTGCGGAAGGTGACCGACCAGCGGGTGACTTCCATCGCAGCGATGCTGTGCTCCCATTCGTGCCGCAAGTCGTCTGCCAGATGGTAGATCGAGCGCGCCGGCAGCAACGCAGCTGCGCGTTCGAAGCCGCCCGCCTTGCGGCGCCGGAACCGCATCGTCGTGGACGCGCCCAGTGAAACGCCGACGACATGCTCGAACACCGGCCGGTCGCGGTGCCAGCCGATGCCGGCGCCGACGTCGTAGCGGATCAGCAATGCCTGCACGAGTTCGCCCGGATCGAGCCGGGCGACCCGCGCCGCCGTCTCGCGCAGCGGCAACAGCCAATCGGGTATCGGCTCGCTTGGAGCGAAGTGCCCCGTCGCAAAGTCGTAGTTCCAGCCGAACGATGTCGTCAGCCGTTTGCCAAACCAGCCGTGGAAGCGGAACGGCGACAGCGGTGCTGCGTCGATCGCTGCAATCAGCGCCCGCTCCTCGCCTGGCGTGACCACGCCTTCGGCGAGCGTCAGGCCAGCAGGTCCGCGCTGCTCGAACAGGTCGGATTGCGTTACAGTTCTCATTCTGTTCGCAGCCTGATATGGTCAACGCATGGCGCCGCGCAAGATCATCCATGTCGATATGGACGCGTTCTATGCGTCGGTCGAACAGCGCGACGATCCGGCACTGCGCGGTCGTCCCGTTGCCGTGGGCCACGGCGCCAGGCGCGGGGTCGTGGCGGCGGCCAGCTATGAGGCGCGCGCATTCGGCGTGCGGTCGGCCATGCCGTCGCTGACCGCGATGCGGCTTTGCCCCGACCTGGTGTTCGTCGCGCCGCGCTTCGACCTGTACCGCGCGATTTCGCGGCAGATCCGCGCGATCTTCGCCGACTACACGCCGCTGATCGAACCGCTGTCGTTGGATGAAGCCTATCTCGACGTGACCGAGGACCTGCGGGGTCTCGAAACCGCATCGGCAACCGCACGCGAGATCCGTGCGCGCATCGCGACCGAGACCGGGCTCAGCGCGTCTGCCGGCATTTCGTACAACAAGTTCCTGGCCAAGCTCGCGTCGGCACAGCGCAAGCCGAATGGACAGTTCGTCATCACACCGGAGACGGGACCTGATTTCATTGCCTCACTGCCGATTGCGCGCTTCCACGGC
>DASSRN010000455.1:0-13858 GCA_035701785.1 Acetobacteraceae bacterium
TGATCCAGCCCGTCCTCAAGCTGCTCCTCGGTCAGATGCGCCACGGCGGCGAGCAGCGAGCGGGTGAACTCCCGCCCGATAGTGGCGGCGACCTGCGCCACCGCCTTGGCCGCCGGCAGCCGGTCGAGCCGCGCCGTCAGCAGCGCCTGCAGCGTTTCGGGCACAGCCAGCGACGGCAGCGGCCCGTTCAGTGCCTCGGCGTTCTCTAGCAAGGAACGGGTCAGCTCTTCGATGAACAGCGGCACGCCCTCACTCGGCGTGACGATCCGCTCCAGCAGCCCCGGCGACAGCGCGTGCCCGATCATCACCTCGGTGGCCAGCTTCTCGGCATCCTGGCGGCCGAGCCGGTTCAGCGTGATCGATGTGGCATTTGCCAGAGACACCCAGGGCGGCACGAACTCCGGTCGGAAGGTGACCACCAGCAGGATGGGGAGATCGGCCAGCAGCCCCGTGAGGCGATCCAGTGCCTCGAGCGAGCTGGGATCGGCCCAGTGCACGTCCTCGACCAGCATCAACAGTGGCGCCCGCCGCGCCAGCACCACGACGCGGTGCATCAGTGCTTCCAGGGTCCGCTGCTTCTTGCTCTGCGGGCTGAGGTCGAGCTTCGGATACGCGTCACCCACCGGGACACCGAGTAGATCGGCGACCAGCGCGATATCCTCGCGCGGCCCGCCGACTGGCAGCAGCACGGCTTCCAGCTTGCGCAGCCGGTCATCGGGCCCGTCGCGCCGGGTGAAGCCGGCCTCGTGCTCGATGCGGGCGATCACCGGATAGAGCGGGCTCGACTGGTGATGCGGCGAGCAGAAATAGCGCAGTGTGCCGTGTGCCTCGCGCCGCAGGCGCGCCCGCAATTCGGCAATCAGCCGCGACTTGCCGATCCCAGGTTCGCCGCCCAACAGCACCAGCTGGCCCCTGCCCGAGGCCGCCTGCTGCCAGCGCCGCAGCAGCAACCCCAGTTCCTCGTCCCGGCTGACCAGCGGCACCAGCCGCGCGGCGTGGAGCGCGGCGAAGCGATCGCCGACCGTCCGCTCGCCCATCACGCGCCAGGCCCTGACAGGTGCTTCGAAGCCCTTCAGCGCCAGTTCGCCCAGGTCGCGGCAGGTGAACAGCCCGCCGATCTGCCGACGCGTGACCTCGTCGATCATGACGCTGTCCGGCTCTGCCGCCTCGTGCAGCCGTGCGGCCAGGTTCGGGGTACGGCCGATCGCCGTGAGCTGGCGTGCCTCGCCTGACCCGATCGGGTCACCGACCACGACAATGCCGGTCGCGACACCGACGCGGACCTGAAGGCGCTCACCGTGGATCGGCGTCGCGGTCACCGCCGCGACCACGGCCAGCGCGGCGCGCACCGCCCGCTCGGGATCCGCTTCCTCGCTTTCCGGCCAGCCGAAATAGCTCAGGATGCCGTCGCCGACGTAGCGGGCGATGTAGCCGCCGAACAGCGCGATCGCCCCGGCTGCGCGCGTCTGATAGACGCCGATGACCTCGGCCAGCTCCTCGGGATCCAGCCGCGCGGACAACGGCGTGGAGCCGACCAGGTCGCAGAACATGACGCTGACCGGGCGGCGTTCGGGTTCCGAGGCAGCGTTCGCACGGGCGATGAAGGCATCCGGCAGGCGCGTGCCGCACCAGGCGCAGAACCGGGCGCCCTGTGGATTGACCTCATTGCAGGCCGGGCAGTTGCGCGGCAGCGGCGTGCCGCACGAGGTGCAGAAGCGTGCGCCGTCCTGCGATGTCTCCCCGCACCCAGGGCACTGCATGCTTGCCCCTCCAGCTGCCAACCCGGCGACGCGGCACTTGTTGGGCGTCGGGCCCCAGGCCACAACCGCCGCTGCCCGCTTTACGGCAACGCCACGAGTGCGTCACGCAGAATGTTACGATGGTCACCACCTTCGGCCGGAGCCAGCCATGAGGATTTGTTTCATCGGCGACAGTTTCGTGAACGGCACCGGCGATGATGAGTGCCTGGGCTGGTCAGGCCGCATCTGCGCCCGCGCGCGGCAGACGGGATGCGACGTGACGCTCTACAACCTGGGCATCCGCCGCGACACGTCGGCCGACATACTGGCACGCTGGGAGCGCGAAGCGCGGGCGCGGCTGCTGCCGGAGCATGACGGACGGCTGGTGTTCTCGTTCGGCGTGAACGACTGCGTGCACGAGATGGCGGACCGGCCGCGCGTGCCCGAGGACGACGCGGTCGCGAATGCGCAGGCGATCCTGGCAAGCGCGGCGGCCTGGCTGCCAACGCTGATGGTCGGGCCGCCCTGGACCGGCGAGCCCGAACTCGACGCGCGCGTGCGGCGGTTGTCTGCACGGCTGGGAAGCTTGTGCGGCGATCTTTCAGTGCCGTACCTGGCGCCGTGGGATGCACACATCGATGTCGAAGTCTGGCACCGCGAAGCGCTGGCCGGAGATGGCATCCATCCGAACCGCCGAGGCTATGCTCTGATCGCCGATCTGGTCGACGCGTGGCCGCCATGGCGCCGTTGGGTCGGCTGATACGTCCTACGACATATTGCCGAAGATCCGCTGCTGCACCTTGTCGCCAACCCTGATGTTCAGTCGCCTGGCGGTACCCGCGGCCACCTCCAGCGTTGCGCGTACCGGACCGCCACTCGGGATCACGGCAAGGCTTTCGGGCACCGTGTTCTCGGCAATCGAGCGGATCGTGCCATCGGAGTTGATGAACAGCATGTCGAGCGAGGCGACCGTGTTGCGCATCCACATGCGTGATTCGTTCGCCGCGCCCCAGTCGAACAGCATGCCGCCATCTGGCGGGACCTCCTTGCGGAACATCAGTCCGACCATCTGCTGATTCTGGGTGATCGCCATCTCCACGTTGAACTCATGGTGGACGCCGTCGCGGGTGATGATCACCAGCCGCTCCTTCGGCAACTCCGGCTGCGGACCAGTCGGGTTTGGCATCTGCGCCGCCGCGGAAAACGGCGCGAGCGCCGTCAGCATCAGCAGCGCACGCCGGCGAATGTGGCAAGCTGTATTACCCACGCTGCGGCATCCCTTCGGGGATGATCGTACGGACAATGCTGTCATCCAGCGCTTCGTAGTCGTGATAGCCGATCGCTGCATAGAGTTCGGCGCGTGTCTGCATGCGTTCCACCATGGTCTGCGTGCCGCCGTCGCGTCGGATCGCGTCGTACAGCTCGGACTGCGCCTTGTTGGCGACCCGCAGCGAACTTACCGGCCAGATCACCATCTTGTAGCCCATGTCCTGGAACTCGCCGGCGGTGAAGAACGGCGTGCGGCCGAACTCAGTCATGTTGGCGAGCAGCGGCGCAGAGACACGCGAGGCAAAGGTGCGGAACATCTCGGCTGTGGTCAGCGCCTCGGGGAAGATCGCATCGGCGCCGGCCTGTAGATACAGCCTGGCGCGTGCGACCGCACCGTCCATGCCCTCGCTGGCGGCGGCATCGGTGCGGGCGACGATGAACAGGTGCCGCCGCGCCCGTCGCGCGGCTGCGATCTTCGCCGCCATGTCATTCGCATCCGCCAGCTTCTTGTCGTTCAGATGGCCACACTTCTTGGGCAGCAACTGGTCCTCGATATGCACCGCGGCGGCGCCCGCGTCCTCGAAGCTCCGCACCATGTGCATGACGTTGAGTGCCTCGCCGTATCCGGTGTCACCATCGACCAGCAACGGCAGGCCGGTGGCACGCGCGATCTGACGGATAAAGAAGCACACCTCGTCCACGGTGATCATGCCGAGATCGGGAATGCCCATCGATGCGGTCATCGCGGCGCCTGAGAGGTACAGCGCCTGGAACCCCGCGGCCTTGGCCTGGAGCGCGGCCATGCCGTTGTGTGCGCCTGGCATCTGGAGGATGCCGGGGCGGGCAAGCAGCGCGCGGAAGCTTTCACCGGCCGGCGCGGTCGGCAGATCGGCGGCTACCAGGTAGGTCATGAGGCGAACTCCGGAGCTAACGCGGCATCGGCTTAGCCGAAGCGGCGGCGGTTACCAACCGGCAATGGAGCCGCGGATCAGGTGAAGAACAGCAGGCTCACCAGCACCAGCACCGGAAGCAGGAGCAGCGACGACATCGCCATGAAGCCGAAGAAGCCCGGCATCCTCACCCCGCGATGCGCGGCGATCGCCCGCAGCATCATGTTCGGCGCGTTGCCGATGTAGGTGAGGCCGCCGAAGAATACGGCGCCGGCGGAAATCGCCTGTAAGGTGACGGCCTGGGCGCCCGACAGCTGCGCGGGCCGGATGCCGGCGAGCTCAAAGAACACCAGGTATGTCGGCGCGTTGTCGAGAAACGCCGACAGGATGCCGGTGAGCCAGAAATAGGCGAGCGGCCAGTTGTGCCCGTTGCTGTCGAGACTCAGCCGCAGCAAAGGCGCCAGCGGTCCCTCCAGGCCGGCCTCCAGTACCGACTGCACGGGTGCGATGGTGATGAAGATCGCGGCGAACAGCACGGCGATCTCGACCATTGGATGCCAGGAGAAGTCGTTGGCCTGGTGGATCGCGCGTGCGGTCGTGGCCACCGATATCAGCGCAATGAGCAGCAGCGCGGCGACCGAGGCAGGAAGCGCCAGCGGCACGGGCTCGCCCAGCAGTATCATCATTCGAGCCGGCACAAGGCCCTGCCCCAGCACGACCAGCACCACGAGCAGGATCATGCCGACATTCAGCCAGCCACGCACACGGAACCGCTCCCGCTTCGGCGCTGGCGGCTCCTGACGTGCCAGGTAAAGGTCGATCAGATAGCAGGCCGCCAGGAGCGTGCCGGTCACCACGACCAGGGGCAACCACAGGTTGCGGGCGGGCCAGAAGAACGGCACCCCATGCAGCAAGCCCAGATAGAGCGGCGGATTCCCCAATGGCGTCAGCGCACCCGAGGCGTTGGCGACCAGAATAACCAGGAACAGCACCAGGTGCATCTTTCGCTGCCGGTGCGCATTGGCGTGCAGCAGCGGGTGGATCAGCACCATCGAAGCACCGGTGGTGCCCATGACAGTGCCCATCACCATGCCAAGACCCAGCATGGCCGTGTTGCCGAGTGGTGTGCCCGACAGGCCGCCGCGCAGCAGCACGCCTCCGCCGGCGGTGTACAGCGCCAACATGAGAGCGATGAACGGCAGGTAGTCCACCAGCAGTGCGTGCCAGACCGCGGCTGCCGCGGCGAATGCCCCGAGCACAGCGGCCTGCTGAGCCAGCAGCGCCACGCTCCAGACCAGGGCGATGAGGCCCATCTGGCGGTGCCAGAAGCGTGGGGCCAGGACCGGGAACACCGCCATCGAAGCGAGCAGCCCGGCGAACGGCAGTCCCCACGCCAGTGCTGGTGCGCTTGGTTGCATGCCCTCGACCCTGCAAGTAACGTCCAGCGCGCACAACGGGATATGGTTCCGAATGGACATGACAGGCGAACGGCGCATTGACGCGCCGCGCGAGGCTGTCTGGCAGGCGCTCAATGATCCGGTGGTGCTCAAGGCCAGCATCCCCGGCTGCGAGACCCTGGAGAAGCTGTCGGACACCGACATGAAGGCGACCGCGGCGGTGAAGATCGGGCCGATTTCGGCGCGCTTCCGCGGCGAGGTGCACCTGTCCGACCTCGATCCGCCGAACGGCTACTCGATCGGCGGTGAGGGACAGGGCGGCGTGGCGGGCTTCGCGAAAGGCGGCGCCAAGGTCAGGCTGGAGGACGCCGGAAGTGCGACTTTGCTGTTCTATGAGGTGCATGCGCAGGTTGGCGGCAAGATCGCACAGCTTGGGGCCCGGCTGATCGATGCCACCGCCAAGCAGATGGCGGACAACTTCTTCGACCGGTTCAGCCAGGAGGTTGCGCCGGCTGCCCCGGCTCCGGCGCTGGAGGCCGTTCCCGTCCGGGAGACAGTCGCTCCGACGCGACCGATACCGACGGCTCCCCCGCCCTCGGCGATCAGCCCGATGGCGCTGATCCCACGCGAGCCGTTCGGATTGCCCCTTGCCGCGTGGATCGGCGGGGCGATCTATCTGTTCATGCTGATCCTGATCTTCGGAAGCATGCTTTAGTGGCTCTGCCTGCTTCCGTCGCCGACACCGCGAAGCTGCTCGCCGACCAGGGCTACATCGCCGACCAGGAACTGGCGACGACGGTGCATCTTTCGCTGGCGATGCGCCGTCCACTGTTCCTGGAGGGAGAGCCAGGCACCGGAAAGACGGAGATCGCCAAGGTGCTCGCCGCTGGCCTGGGGCGGCGGCTGGTGCGGCTGCAATGCTATGATGGGATGGACCTGTCGGCAGCGGCCTATGAGTGGGATCACGCGCGTCAGCTTATGGCGATCCGGCTCGCCGAGGCTGCCGGGCAGACCGACCCGGATGCACTCGGCAGCGACATCTATGCCCGCAAATACCTGCTGGCGCGGCCGCTGCTGTCGGCGATCGATCCGGACCTGCCGCCGGCGGTGCTGCTGATCGACGAATTAGACCGCGCCGACGAACCGTTCGAGGCGTTCCTGCTGGAGTTGCTGGCGGACTTCCAGATCACCGTATCCGAGTTTGGCACAGTGCGCGCGAAGACACTGCCGGCGGTAGTGATCACCTCCAACCGCACGCGCGAAGTGCACGACGCGATCCGCCGGCGCTGCCTGTACCACTGGGTGGACTATCCCGATGCCGCGCGGGAGCGCGCGATTCTGGCAGCCAAGGCGCCCGGCGTCCCCGAGGCGCTGGCGGCGCAGGTGGTCACGTTCGTCCAGCGTCTGCGCAGCGAGGAGCTGTTCAAGCTGCCCGGGGTGGCCGAGACGATCGACTGGGCGCAGGCGCTGACCTACCTGAACCAGAAGGAGTTGGCGCCCGCGGCAGTGGACGAGACTTTGGGCGTTCTGCTGAAATATCAGGATGATATCGCCAAGATCCGCGGCGCCGAGGCAGCCCGGTTGCTGACAGAGACCCGGCAGGCGGCGGAATAGGCAGCTTCAGGGTGCCCGACGCGCCACCGCCCGACGCCCGCGAAGTCATCACCCGCGAATCACTGCGCGACGGCACGCTTCTGGCGCGGGCTCGCGCGCTGATGCCTCCCGACGTAACGATGCTGTCGGATGGCGAGATCGAGGCGGATCTGGATGCGTCGCTCGCCAGCCATCCGGCAAGTGAGGACGTCTGGCTGTTCGGTTACGGCTCACTGATGTGGAACCCCGCGATCGAGTTTGCCGAAAGCCGGGCTGGGGTCGTGCATGGCTGGCACCGGCGCTTCTGCCTGTGGCTGCAGGGCGGTCGCGGCACGCCGGAGAAGCCCGGTCTGATGCTGGCGCTGGAGCGAGGCGGGAGTTGCGCCGGGATGCTGTTCCGTATCCCGGCTGCGCAGGCGCGCGATGAGCTGCTGCTGGCGTGGCGGCGGGAGCTGTTCAGCGGCGCCTACCGTTCGCGCTGGGTGACTGCTGCGACGCCGGCGGGCGCGGTGCGCGCGGCAACTTTCGTGGTGAACCGCGGCCACAGCCGCTACGCCGGACGGCTGGAGGAAGCGCTGGTCGCCAGCTATCTCGCCACCGCGACCGGCTCGCTCGGAAGCTGCATGACGTATCTGTCGGAAACGTTGGCCGCTCTGCGCGCGCTGGGCCTGCGCGACCGGTCGCTGGAACGGCTGCACCGGCTGGTCTCCGCCGAACCACCGGCATGACCGACACCGGCACCCTCGGCGCCAATGTGATGCACTTCGCGCGCATGCTGCGGCGCGCCGGGCTGCCGGTGGGTCCGGCGGAGACGCTGGCCGGGCAGCAGGCCTTGTCGCTGGTCGATCTTGGCAGCCGCACGGAGGCGCGCACCGCGCTGCGCGCTGCCATGGTTCACCGCCACGAGCATCACGACGTGTTCGACCAGGCGTTCAATCTGTTCTGGCGCGACCCGACCGCGGCCGAGCAGGCGGTGGCGATGGCACTGCTCGAGGCACAGAAGGAGAAGCGGCCGGAGCGACCGCCGCCCGGCAGCCGGCGCGTCGCCGAGGCGATGGCGAAGCCGCGGGAGAACCGGCCCCGGCCCGAGGACGAGCCGCCGGTGGTCGATGCGGTGCTTACGGTCTCCGACCAGGAACGCCTGCAGCGGATGGACTTCGAGGCGATGAGCGCGGACGAGATCGCCGAAGCGAAGCGCGAGATCCGCCGCCTGGTGCTGCCGCTTGACATGCGCCGGACGCGGCGGCTGCGCGCCGATCCGCTGGGGCCGGTGACCGATCTGCGACGGACCATTCGCCAGAGCCTGCGGCAGGGGGGCGAGATCGTGGCGATCGCACGCGAACGTCATGTGGTGCGGCCGCCGCCGCTGGTGGCGCTGTGCGATATCTCCGGATCGATGTCGCGCTACGCGCAGATCCTGCTGCATTTCCTGCACGCAGTGACCAACGACCGTGACCGCGTGCATGTGTTCCTGTTCGGCACCCGCCTCTCCAACGTGACGCGGCAGCTGCGGCATCGCGACCCTGAGATGGCGTTCCAGATGGTGTCGCATGTGGTGCCCGACTGGTCGGGCGGCACGCGCATCGGCGAGGCGCTGGAGGCGTTCAACCGCTTCTGGGCGAAGCGCGTGCTGGCGCAGGGTGCTGTCGTGCTGCTGATCACCGATGGTCTCGACCGGGACGGCGCGCGCGGGCTCGCCGGCAACATGGACCGGCTGCATCGCTCCTGCCGACGGCTGATCTGGCTCAATCCGCTGTTGCGCTGGGCCGGTTTCGAACCAAGATCACAGGGCATCCGCGCAATGCTGCCGCACGTGGACGACTTCCGTCCGGTGCACAATCTGGCCAGCCTGCGCGCGCTGGTCGATCTCCTGTCGCGCCCCGCGCCCCGGCGCTCGCTCTTGGCGGCGGGGCCGGACCCTGAAAGGATGGCATCATGAGCTATGCAGAATCCGAAGACGTCCTGGCCACCGCCGCTCTTTGGCGCGCGGCTGGGGAGCAGGTTGCGGTGGCGACGGTGACGGAGACCTGGGGCAGTTCGCCGCGCCCCGCCGGCAGCCAGATGGCGGTGACGAAGTCGGGCAAGATGGCAGGCTCGGTGTCCGGCGGCTGCATCGAGGGCGCCGTGGCGGATGCCGCGATGAAGACGATCGACACGGGCTCGCCACAGCTGCTCGACTTCGGCGTGACGCATGAGCGCGCGTGGGAGGTGGGGCTGGCCTGCGGTGGCAAGGTGAAGGTGTTCGTGGAGAAGCTGTCGTGATCGGCGGGAGCGGATTGCGATGACACCCGACATCCTCGCCGCACTCGAGCAGGCGAAGCGCGACAAACGACCGGTCGCCTTGGCCACAAGGCTGCCGGACGGCACGCAGCGCCTGCTGCCAGACCCGTCCGCGCCGGCGGCGCTCAACGATGCCGCCGAACAGGTGCTGCAATCCGATGAGAGCGGCACGGTGAAGATCGATGGCACCGACTGGTTCCTGCACGCGCACAATCCACCGCTGCGGCTGATCGTGGTCGGCGCGGTGCATATCGCCCAGGCGCTTGTGCCGTTCGCGACGCAATGCGGCTTTGCCGTCACCGTGGTGGACCCGCGACGCTCGTTCGCCTCGGACGAGAGGTTCCCGAACGTCACGGTCTCCACCGCGTGGCCCGACGAGGCGATGGAGGAATTGCGGCCCGACACGCGCACGGCCGTGGTGACGCTGACGCATGATCCGAAGCTCGACGACCCGGCGCTGGACCGCGCGCTGCGGTCGCCGGCGTTCTACATCGGCTCGCTGGGCTCGCGGCGCACCCATGCGGCGCGGCTGAAGCGGCTGCGAGAACTCGGCCACGGCGACGCCGCGCTGGCGCGCATCCAGGGGCCGGTCGGGCTCAACATCGAGGCGGTCACTGCGCCGGAGATCGCGCTGTCGATCATCGCTGAACTGGTCGCCGTGCGCCGCGGCGCCCCCCTGCCGCAGAAACAGCCGCTTGCCGCATGAGGTTTGGCCCAGTCCCGCTGGATGAGGCGCGCGGCGCGATCGTCGCGCACTCGCAGCGGGTCGGTGACCGGATGATCCGCAAAGGCTCGGTGCTCGACGAAGCCGCGGTGGTCGCGCTGCGCGAGGCGGGACGCGAGTCCGTCATCGTCGCGCGCCTGGAGCCTGGGGATGTGCCGGAGGACATCGCGGCCGACCGGATGGCGGAGCCGCTGGTGTCGCCGCTGCTGGCGCGCAGCCGGGCCGCGACCGGGCGGGTGAATCTGTTGGCGGAAACGCCAGGGCTGCTGCGTGTCAATGCCGCCATGGTCGACCGGCTGAACACGATCGACGAGTCGCTGACCATTGGCACGCTGCCAGACTACACCGTGGTGGCGCCGAAGGACCTTGTGGCGACGGTGAAGATCGTGCCGTTCGCCGTGCCGGGCAACGTGCTGGCGGTGGCCGAGGCGCTGATCCGGCAGGCCGGTTCGCCACTGACGCTGCATCCGTTCCATCATCTGAAGGTTGGGCTGGTCGTCACCGAGCTGCCGGGATTGAAGGACAGCGTCACGCAGAAGACGATCGATGCGACCGAGCAGCGGGTGACCCGGCTGACCGGTTCGCTGCTGCCGCCGCTGCACTCACCGCACGAGGAGGCGGCGATCGGCAAGGCGCTGGAAGCGCTGATTTCCCAAGGCGCCGATCTGTTGCTGGTGGTGGGGGCATCGGCCGTGGTGGACCGGCGCGACGTGGGTCCTTCCGGCATCGTGCAGGCAGGCGGCGAGATCCTGCATTTCGGCATGCCGGTGGATCCGGGCAACCTGATCTGCCTGGGTCGGATCGGCGAGCGACCGGCGCTGGTGCTGCCGGGATGTGCGCGCAGTCCGAAGCTCAACGGCATCGATTTCGTGCTGGCGCGGCTGTTCGCCGGCCTGCCTGCGGGTCCGGCCGAGATCATGAAGATGGGTGTCGGCGGCCTGCTGAAGGAGATCGATGTGCGGCCACTGCCGCGCGAGCAGGCGCCAGCGACGCAGCGCACCGGTGTCGCGCCGCGCAGCGCGCCGACAATCGCCGCGGTGGTCATGGCTGCCGGCCGATCGCGCCGGATGGCGCCACACAACAAGCTACTGGTCGCCGACCGGCTGGGCAAACCGATGATCGCGCGCGTTGTGGACAACGTGCTGTCGTCCAACGCGCGGCCCGTGCTGGTGGTGACCGGGCATCAGGCCGAACAGGTCCAGCACGCACTCGGCGGACGGCCGGTGCGCTATGTGCACGCTGCGGACTATGCGGAAGGCCTGTCCGCCAGCCTGAAGGCTGGCATCGCCGCGGTGCCGGCGGAGTGTGCGGCGGCGCTGGTATGCCTTGGCGACATGCCGCTGGTCACGGGGCGGATGATCGACCGGCTGCTGTCGGCCTACGATCCGGACGAGGGGCGGCTGATCGTGTTGCCGACGTTCCGTGGCAAGCAGGGCAATCCGATGCTGTGGGACCGGCAGTTCTTCAAGGAGATCCTGGCGATCAGCGGCGATTCAGGTGCGCGCTTTCTGCTGGGCAAGCATCTGGAGGCTGTGGCCGAGGTCGAGATGGCGGACGACGCGGTGCTGCGTGACTTCGATACCACCGAGTCGCTCAACAGCCTGCCGCAGCGCCTGCGCCCGGAGACGATCGGCTAGCCCGGATGCCGATCTGCGAAGTCGATCCCTGGCGCTTCCAGTATTTCGAGGACGTGGCGTGTCCGCCGGGAGTGCGCATCTCGACCGAGGATGCGGACTCCTGGGAGTGGTTTCCGCAACATCGCTGGATCTACGACAAACTCGCGGTCGCCCTGTCGCAGGGTCTGCAAGCTGCACCGCATGGGGTGATGCCGCCGGCGTTTCCGGTGTTCTCGAAGCCGCTGATGAACCTGCGCGGCATGGGAACCGGCAGCCGGGCGATCGCGTCAGCCGAAGAGTACCGCGAGGCGCTCGCCCCCGGGCACTTCTGGTGCACGCTGCTGACCGGCGCGCATGTGAGCAGCGATGTGGCGCTGGTGGATGGCGAAGCCCGCTGGTGGCGCCACACCACTGGTGAGGCCGGCCCCGGGGGAACGTTCGATTACTGGCTGGTCCACGGGTCCGCTATGCCGGAGGTGGAAGACTGGTGCGGTGCGTGGTCGCAGCAGCACCTGCGTGGCTACACCGGAATGGCCAATTTCGAGACGATCGGTGGCCGCATCATCGAGGCGCATCTGCGATTCGCCGACCAGTGGCCTGATCTTTATGGTGCAGGCTGGGTGGACGCGGTGGTGCGGCTGCACGTCACCGGGGAGTGGTCGTATGCCGATGTAGATCGGACGGATGGGTTCAGCGTCGTGCTGTTCGGGCCACACGGGCCCCGGTATCGCCATCCGCCCGCGGCGCTGGTGGAGGAGGTGCGCGCGATGCCCGGAGTGTCGAGCGTGCAGATCACCTTCCATGAGGACAAGGCGCCGGAGCTTCATGCCATGCCGCCGGGTGGATTCCGGCTGGCGATCGTCAATGCGAGGACGCTGGAGGCGGGGCGCGCCGGACGCGAACTGCTGCGGCAGGCGCTGGTACCGGGCCCCCACCTCTCCTGACCTCTCCGCCCCCAGGGGCGGAGAGGAAACGTGCGCTGTCATCCGGCCATTGCCACGGCCACCCATTGCGCCCAGGCGAGAGCCTGCCGGTCCTCGCCGATCCGCGTGACGATCTGGATGCCCAGTGGCAGCCCGTCCGGCCCGTTGCCGGCGGGCACCGTCACGCAGGGCACATGCAGGCCGGTCCAGATCAGGTTGAACGCGGGATCGCCCGTCCAGCCTAGCCCTTCCGGGGCCTGGCCGGGTGCCGACGGGGTGATTAGGGCGTTGAGGTCATCCATGCAGGCGGGGAAAGCCCGCTGGGCGCGCTCGAATGCGGCGTGCGCCTCGATCACAGCGGCTTCGGGCTGGGACAGGCCGAATTCCAGGCGCTCGCGCAGTCCCTCGCTGATTTGCCCGCGCGCGTTCGCCAGTTCCCAGCCGAGCGCCCGACCACTTTCGTTGTTCATCACGATCGGATGCGCCTGAGCGATGGCAGCCGCCTCCGGCGACAGTTCGCGCTCGACCAGGCTGGCGCCGGCGCGTGACAGCGCGGTTGCCACGTCAGCCAGAAGCGCCTGGGTCTCCGGTGCGGCGGCCTCCCAGGCTGGCGAGCGGCAAATTCCGAAGCGCGGCGCGCGGTCAGGCCGGGTGTCCGGGTTGCCGAGATCATGGCCCGCGACCGCGCCGGCGAACAGCGCACAATCGGCGACGCTGCGGGCAATGACTCCCACAGTGTCAAGGCTCTCCGACATCAGCTTCATGCCGAACCGGTTGATCAGCCCGAAACTCGGCTTATAGCCCACGACACCGCAGTAGGCGGCCGGACGTATCACGCTGCCGGCCGTCTGCGTACCGAAGGCGAGCGGAAAGAACCCCGCCGCGACCCCTGCAGCCGAGCCGCTGCTGGAGCCGCCGGGCGTATGGCGGGCGTTGTGCGGATTGGTGGTGGGTCCGGGCTTGCGCGTGGCGAACTCGGTGGTGACGGTCTTGCCCATAACCAGCGCACCCGCCTGCCGTGCCCAAGCTACGGCGGCGGCATCTGCCCGGGGCTGCCAGCCACGCCAGATCGGCGAGCCATATTCACTCGGCATGTCAGCGGTATCGAGCACGTCCTTCACACCTATCGGCAATCCGTGCAGGGGACCGGGCGGAGCTGTCGCATTCCGCCGCGCGTCCTCTGCGCTGAACCAGGTGAAGGCGCGAACCTGCCGCTCGCGCTCTGCAATGCGCTCCAGGCAGGCTTCCAGGAGATCGAGCCGGTCGAGCTGTCCCTCACGGATCAGCCGAGTGGCTTCGCTCGCGGTGAGCAGGGCGGGATCCTGCATGGCTGAAAATCCTCCCCGACAGTGCGTGCGCAGGCTGGCGCAAGACACCGTGGCGGTCCATCCTTTCAGGCGATGGAAGCGACCGAGCATTCCTCCGCC
>DASSRN010000456.1:0-20737 GCA_035701785.1 Acetobacteraceae bacterium
TGTGGTGTATGTAACTCGGTAAATATTCCCATAGCCAAGCGGCGTGATCTTGCGATGTGATGCCCTCAGGCCGCGCGGAACTCCCGTAGCACTTTGAGCGCATGTTCCAGATCGGCGATCAGGTCGGCCACGTCCTCCAGCCCGATATGCAGCCGAACCAGCGGGCCTTCGAACCTGTCGCTGGCAGACGTCCGCGTCACGAAACCCGTGGTCGGCAGCGCCAGGCTTTCGAAGCCGCCCCACGACGCGCCGATGCCGAACAGCTCGAGCGCCTCGACGAAGGCGTGCGTGCTCTCCACCGAGTAGCTCGGCCGGAACTCGACGCCGAACAGGCTGCAGGCACCGCTGAAGTCGCGCTTCCAGATCGCGTGGCCGGGCGCGCCGGGCAGGGCAGGGTGCAGCACCTGCTTCACTTCAGGACGCTTGCTGAGCCAGTGCGCCACTTCGATGCCGCTGTCCATCTGCTGTGCCAGCCGCACGCCCATCGTGCGCATCCCGCGCAGCGTCAGCCAGCAGTCGTCGGGGCTGGCATACTGTCCAAGCCCGCGCATCGTCGCCTGCAATGTGCGCCAGTCGGCATCGGAGTTCACAGTGACGCTGCCGACCAGCACGTCGGAATGGCCGGCCGGGTATTTGGTCGCCGCCTGGATCGACACATCGACGCCATGCTGGAACGGCTGGAAGTGATGGATGCCCCAGGTGTTGTCCATCAGCAGCTTGGCGCCATGCGCATGCGCCGCCTTGGCGATCGCTGGCACATCCTGCACCTCGAAGGTGTGGCTGCCGGGGCTCTCGGTATATACAACCGTGGTGTTCGGTCGCAGCAGTGCGGTGATGCCGACGTCGTCGATCACCGGATCGTAGTAGGTGGTCGCCACGCCGTACCGCGCCAGCACGCCGTCGCAGAAGCTGCGCACCGGACCGTAGACGCTGTCCGGCATCAAACAGTGGTCGCCGCCCTTGAGGAACGCCAGCAGCGGCGTGGTCGCGGCGGCCAGCCCCGAGCAGACAATGGCGCAGCGCGTACCGCCTTCGACCCCGGCAATGACATCCTCCAGCGACCAATGCGTTTCCGACCCGCCC
This sequence comes from Acetobacteraceae bacterium, assembly GCA_035701785.1. GTDB lineage: Bacteria > Pseudomonadota > Alphaproteobacteria > Acetobacterales > Acetobacteraceae > JAMXLO01. Next base: position 1,084 of record DASSRN010000456.1, read on the forward strand.
AGCCCGTAGGTCAGCAGCCTCTCGTCGCGCCGCGCTGCCATGGCGCGCCTCTCGGCCACGCTCGGGTACAGCACGGTGGATCCACGCAGCAACGGCGGGTTGACGAAGCCGTGGATGCGCTTGCCGGCCCGCCCGCTGTGCGACAACCGTGTGCGGAAGCCGCGCTTCGGTGCGTCGGTCATGCGCGGCCGGTGGCTACAGGCGTATCGGCGCGACCGCCCCATTCGGTCCACGACCCGTCATAGACGGCACCTTCGGGCAGGCCGGCGAGGCGAAGCCCCAGCGTCAGGATGCACGCGGTGACGCCGGAGCCGCAGCTGGTCACCACCGGCCGCGATCCGCCGGCGCCGGCCTGCGCCAGACGTGCGCGCACTTCGCCGGCCGGGCGGAACGTGCCGTCGGGGTTCAGCAGGTCGGTGTACGGCAGGCTGGCGGAACCCGGGATGTGGCCCGACCGCATCCCCGCGCGCGGTTCGGGCACCTCACCGGTGAACCGACCGGCGGCACGCGCATCGAGCACGAGTTCCGCACCCGTGGCCACGTTGGCCATCACGTCGCCGACGCCGCGCTGGCGCGTCGCGCGATAGTCGGGACGGTAGGTCGTGGCGCGCGGTGGCGACGGGTCGCCGTCCTCGACTGAGCCGCCTTCACGCAACCACTTCGGCAGGCCGCCATCGAGCACCGCGGCGTTGTCGTGGCCGAACAGGCCCATCAGCCACCAGCCACGTGCGGCTGAAGCGAGGCCCTTCTGGTCGTAGAACACGACGCGCGACGTGTTCGACACGCCGAATGCGCTCATCAGCTTGGCAAAGCGGCCGGCGGTCGGGACCATGTGCGGCAGGTCGGTGTCCTGATCGGCGACCTGATCGATATCGAAGTACCGGGCGCCAGGGATATGGGCGCGCAGGAACTCGGCGCGGCCGTCCTTGTCCTCGTTGGGCAGGTATTTGGTGGCGTCGAACACCACGAGATCGGCCTTGCCAAGTTCCGCGGCGAGCCAGTCGGTCGTGACAAGCGGTTCCATCAAACTATCTCTCTGACGCTGGAGCGGCGCAGTGTCGATACCGGCGGTCACGAGTCAATCAGCGGGCTGCCAGCCGCGGTGATTCCCGGTCCGGCTGCACAGCATGAGCACCACCGGCCCGTCGCTGGTCGCAATCACACTATGATCGGCGAAGCCCGCCTTCTGATAGGCCCGCCGCGCCCGGGTATTTGCCACGGCCGGGTCGACTGCAATGATCGGCGCCCCTTGGGCGCGTAGCAACTTCGTAAGCAACCAAAGGAAGGTCGATCCGTGGCCGAACCCGATCATCGCCGGCTCACCGATGAAGTTGTCGATGGCCCGGCTTCCCACAGGCAAAAGGGCAAGGTGTGGTTGCGGCCACCGATGCACGTCGTAGTGCTGGCAATAGGCGAACGGCGTCCCGTGGTAGCTGACGATCCGCATGACCATGTCGGGATTGCCGAGGTCTTCCAGCAGTAGGTTGAACTGCTCGACCGGATCGCCCCACCAGCGGGCGACCTCTGTTGTGGTCAGCCACCGGCCCAGCATCGCCAGGTCAGCGCGAGTTACCGGCCTGAGGCTGTAGGCCATCAAACGCTCAGGTCGGCCAGCGGTGTGCCGCCAACCGGCTTACCCGGCGAGCGCGATGATGATGCGCCGGTTCTGCCGCCCCTTGTTTTCGATCTTCACCACCGAGATGCGGCCGATCTCGCCGGTACGCGCCACGTGCGTCCCACCGCATGGCTGCAGGTCAACCAGCCCATCGCCGTCACCGATCCGCATCAGGCGGAGGCGGCCAGTACCGCGCGGCGGTGCGACGGACATGGTGCGCACCAGGCCGGGATCGGCCTCCAGCACCGCTTCGTCGACCCACTCGATGCGCACCGGGTGGTCGGCCTCGATCAGCGCGTTCAGTCCCGCCTCAACCTGCTCCTTCGGCGGTGGATTGGGGAGATCGAAATCCAGTCGCGAGCGATCCGCACCGACCGACCCGCCGGTGACCGCCGCGCCCTTGATGAGGCTGCACAGCAGGTGCATCGCGGTGTGCATGCGCATCAGCCGGTAGCGGCGCTCCCAGTCGATCTCGCCCTCCACCGCCGTTCCGACCGGCGGCAGTGCCGCGTCGGCGGCTGGCACATGCAGGATGGTCTCACCCTCGCCCTTCACCGTATCGGCTATCGCGGTTTCGCCACCGGCCCAGCGCAGTACGCCGACGTCACCCGGTTGGCCGCCGGAGCGGGCATAGAACACGGTACGGTCGAGCACGATGCCCTCTGCCCCGCTCGCCAGCACGGTGCCCGTGGCGCTGCGCAGCCGCGGGTCGTCGAGAAACAGCTTTTCCGTCATGCCGTCAGCCACTCCTTACGCAATGACTCTCGCCGGGCCGCCAGCCACAGCAGGCCGAGGCTCGTCACCGAATTGGTCATCTCTCCGTCCAGCGCCGCGGCAATCGCGCGCTGCACCGGCCAGATCCGAACGCGGATATCCTCGTGCTCGCTCGCCATGCCGGCATGTCCGGCGACACCGGCTTCATCCGCTGCAGGTGCGTCTACCCGGCCGACATACAGCTCGCACAGCTCATCGGCCCCGCCCGGCGTCAGAAGGAAGCCGCCGATCCGCCGCAACTCGCGGACCTCCAACCCCATCTCCTCGAGTGTCTCGCGCCGCGCGGTTGCCTCGGGCGTCTCGTTGTCATCGCACAGGCCGGCCGGCAGCTCGACCAGCACCGGGTCGATCCCGGCGGCGAACGCCGGGAAACGGAACTGCTCGATCAGCACCACGGTATCCGTGACGGGATCGTAGGGCAGCACCGCTGCCGCGCGCCCGCGTCGCCATACCTCCCAGGTCCGTTCGCCTGAAAGCCCGCCGTCAAAACGGCGATGGCGGAAACGCACCAGTTCAAGCGGAAAGCGGCCATCCCACACGCGGCGTTCGGAGCAGATTTCAACATCCGGCCGCGCGGGCAGGGGAGGGACGCTGCGCTTCGACATGCATCACAGCATAGCGGCGCGGCGCAGCGGCGCCAGGAGGTCAGGCCGCTGCCGGGGCCTCTGCAACCATCTGCCGCAGGCGGGCGGCACCGGCGGGGCCTTTGATCGCTTCCCTCCAGTAGGCCTCCGCCACCCGCTGATGGGCGGCGATCGCCTCATCGGCGCCGGTGATCATTGCCACGCCCGTGTGGCCCGAAGGGTGCGTATCTGCCCGGAACGGATTCATCGCCAGGCTGACCCTGTCGCGGGCCCGCAGGATCTCGAAGCCCGAGGACGGCTCAGCGCCCGTCAGCAGGCCGAACTGAAGTCCCATCGGCTCGGCTTCCATGAGGGAGGCGATGTTCTCCACCTCGGTTAGCGCGACCTCGCGACAGATGCGGCGCAACCGATCGGAAATTTGCGCTCCCCCTACCACGCCGAAGTCCAATGTGCGCTGGACCGAGGACAGCGACACCATGGCGATAATGCTGGGTCGCCGCATCGCATACATCCGCTTGCGTGCGCCAAGGATCCCGAGAACCTGCTCGGCCATCGAGCGCATCGCGGTGTGCTCGGCAGGGACCTGCTGCGACTGCTCCTCGAACGCCTGGCCTAGCGCACTGTCATAGGCGTCGGATGTGGTCAGGTAGCAGATCGGCCCGGCCAGATGCAGGATCTGGTCGGCGGTCTCCTCGACCTGACGGATGCGTTCGAAATAGCCGACGGGCCGATTATAGTACTCGACGCCGATGCCAAGCAGCGACAGCGGCGAGATCTTCAGCAGCTCGGCCAGCCGTTTGATCGTGTCGAGCTTGATGACCTCGCCCTTTTCGTAGCGATACAGGGCGGCACGGGATACCCCTAGGCGAGCTGCGATCTCCTCTGCACGCAATCCAGATTCCAGCCGATACGCGCGCAACTGCTGACCGATTTCGGTGAAGCGCATGGACATTGCCGCATTCCCTTGGCCTCACGCCCGCAATCCCGGCGTGTATCGCCGGAGTCTCAGAATCGGGACGAGGCGGAAATCTTATGGCTGGGGCACTCGGAATTTCAACCCTTCTTCATCATCTGGGACCGCGTCTCCTGTGAGTGCCCAAGATTAATTTTTCTTCCGAATGGAAAAGTTGGCCAGCCCCTCAGTGGCCAGAATAAGTGCCGAGTGATCCAGATCAGCGCCGCCATGAGCAGCACAGGACGAGAACATCTGCTGCGCGATCGCCGTGTTGGGCAGCGAGAGCCCGAGTTCCTTGGCCGCCGACAGTGCGAGGTTCAGGTCCTTCTGGTGCAGGCGGATGCGGAAGCCGGGATTGAACGTGCCGTTCAGCATCCTCTCCGCATGCACTTCCAGGATGCGCGACGACGCGAAGCCGCCCATCAGCGCAGCCCGCACCTTGGCCGGGTCGGCACCCGCCCTGGCGGCGAATACCAGCGCCTCGGACACCGCCTGGAGGTTGAGCGCGACGATGATCTGGTTCGCCACCTTGCAGGTCTGGCCGTCGCCGTTCTCGGTGCCGACATGGGTGATGTTCTTGCCCATCACGTCGAACAGCGGCTTGGCCCGGGCGAACGCCGCCTCGGGGCCGCCGACCATGATGGTCAGCGATGCCTGCTTGGCACCGACCTCGCCACCAGACACCGGGGCGTCGAGGTAGTCGCACCCGAGGGCGTTGATCTTCTCGGCGAACGTCTTTGTCTCGATCGGGCTGATCGACGACATGTCGATCACCAGCGTGCCGGGCTTGAGCCCTTCCGCCACGCCCTTCGGGGCGAACAGCACGTCTTCCACGTCCGGCGTGTCGGGCACCATGACGATCACCACTTCGGACTGCGCAGCCACCGACGCGCTGTCCGTTGCCACATCGGCGATGGCGCGGATCTCGTCCGCCACGGCGAAGCGGTCGTGGACGACGAGTGAGTGCTGCGCGCTGTGCAGATTGAGCGCCATGGGGCGGCCCATGATGCCAAGGCCGATGAATCCGATCTTCATGCGGTTTTCCTTTCGCTAGCCAAGGAAGGCCACCACGGTGAGACAGAGAACACCTGGAAACGCTGTGCCTCTGCGTCGCTGTGGTGGGCCTGTAAACGTTCTAGACGCCGAACTCCTGCCGCCACTTCAGCCCCGCCACGGTGTCGCCGGCCGGTCGGTACTCGCACCCGACCCAGCCGCGATACCCCAACTCGTCCATGCGGCGGAACACGAAACGCCAGCCGATCTCGCCGCTGCCGGGCTCGTTGCGCGCCGGCACATCGGCAATCTGCATGTGAGCGATCACCGGCATGAACTGCTCCATGCGCTTGGTGATGTCGCCCTCGGTGGTCTGGCAGTGGTACACGTCGAACTGCAATCCCATGCGGTCCCGGCCGATCGCCTCGACGATCGCCGCGCCCTGTCCCTCGGTATTGAGGAAGTAGCCGGGCATGTCGCGATGGTTGATCGGCTCTATCACCACGGTGACGCCGCGTGGCTTCGCATGCTCCGCAGCCCACGCGACATTCGCGGCGTACAGGCTGGCCGCCGTCACCGGAGATACGCCCGAAGGCACGATGCCCGCCATGCAGTGTACCAGCTTGCACCCAAGCGCCTCGGCATAGTCGAGCGCCTGCTTCACGCCATCGCGGAACTCCGCCTGCCGGCCGGGCAGGCTGGCCAGCCCGCGCTCGCCCTTCGACCAGTCGCCAGGCGGCATGTTGAACAGCGCCTGGGTCAGGCCCTCGCCATCGAGCCGCTTCCGCAATTCCGCCGCAGGGTGTTCATACGGGAACAGGAACTCGACGCCGTCGAAATTCGCCTTGCGGGCGGCGGCAAAGCGGTCGAGGAACGGCACCTCGTTGAACATCATGGACAGGTTGGCAGCCAGGCGCGGCATCGCGGACCCTCCCCGGAAACGCGGCGGGAGGCTACAAGCGGCGGGGAGGATTGACCAGCGTATGACCCCCGAGCGCCTGCTTTTGGCATTGCTGCTGGGCGGCATCGGCGTGGGCTGCGTGCTGGTGCTGTATCCGTTCTTCTCGTCGCTGCTGTGGGCGGCAATCCTGGTGTTCACCACCTGGCCGGTCTGCGAGTGGCTGCGCGGGCAGGCGCGGCTGGGACGTGGAGCCGCGGCAGGCGTGATGGTCGCGCTGACGGCGGTCGTCGTGGTGCTGCCGCTGGCGCTTGCCGCACCCGGCGGTGCCAGCGATGTGAACAACCTGCGCGGCGTCATCGAGGACGCACTGCGTGCCGGTCTGCCGGGCGCACCGGACTGGGTCTATGCGATCCCGCTGGTCGGGCAGACTTTCGGCGATCTGTGGAACCGCTGGGCCGCCGACATAAGCAGCCTGGTGGAGGCGCTGCGTCCGTACTTTGGCATCGTGCTCGAGGGCGGCCTGGGCCTGTTGCTCGGCCTGGCGAACGGCGTGCTGCTGTTCGTGCTCGCGCTGTTCATCGCGTTCTTCTTCTACCTGTACGGCGAGCCGATCTCAGGCCGGCTACGCTTCATACTGAAACGCATTGCCGGCGCGCGCGCCGACAGGCTGATCTCGGTGACCGGCGCGACGGTGCGCGGCGTGGTCTATGGCATCCTGCTGACCGCGATCGTGCAGGGTATGCTGACGGCGTTCGGGCTATGGCTGTCCGGCGTGCCGCGCCCGGTTCTGCTGGGCGCGGTGGCAGGGTTCATCGCCGTGCTGCCGATCGGCGCGCCTGTAGTATGGATTCCAGCCTCGCTCTGGCTGATGAGCAGCGGCCATCTTGGCTGGGGCATCTTCCTCGCGGTGTATGGCGTGGTCGCCGTCTCGGGCGCCGATTCAGTCATCCGACCCTGGTTCATCGCCCGCGGCGCGCAGCTGCCGTTCCTGCTGACGGTGCTGGGGGTGCTGGGTGGCGCGATCGCCTTCGGCCTGCTGGGAATCTTCCTTGGGCCGGTGTTGCTGGGGATCGGCTATACGCTGCTCAACGAATGGGCCGAGGCGGAGGAAGCCCCGACAATGGAGCGTTGACGACAAGCACATGAGCGACAGCGAACCGCCTGAGCCGAGCCCGCGCCGCGCCCTTATCGGGCTGGCGGCGCTTATCATAATGGTCGTGGCGGTGCTGTTCATCATGCACCGGCTCAATCAGGCGGCGCAGATCCAGGACTGCGTCGCATCCGGGCGCACCAACTGCGCGCCAATCGAGACGCCATCGCGATGAATAGAGCGCGTCAGCCGATATCTTCCAGGCTGAACTGCTCCGCCTCTTCGTCGTAGCTGAACAGTTCGGCGTACCGCCCCCACCCGATCAGGGTTCGCAACGTATCCTCGGCATATTCCGGCGACATGTGGTCCTCCAACTCGTCGCGGAACCGCACCGCCGATGCACGATGGTTCCAGCGTTCGTCCAGCACCTGACGGACCATGCGCGCCAGCGGCACATAGGCAGTCAGCGCAGTGGCAAACAGCCGCTTGCGATCGTCGGTGTCGGCGGCGACGAAGCGGCGACCATCTTCGGCAAGGGTGATGTCGCCTTCCTCGAGCACGGCGAAGTGCAGCAACTGCAACGTCTCGCCGAGTGGCAGCAGCTCATCCACCTCGTACTGCAGGGCAGCGGCGAGCGCTGGCAGGTCGGCGCGGCCATTGTAGGGCGGCCCTGCGAGAGCCTCCATCAGGCCAGCCATCTGGTTGGTGCCGACACGCTGCAGCGGCACTTCAAGCGTCGCGGGCGAGGTGACGGCGCGCACCGACTGCTTCGGCCGGCGCGTCATCAGGCCGTAGATGTCGTCCACCAACTGGCGGAACGCCGGATCGAGGCGGTTGCGCGGATGCGAGAACGGCACGCGCAGCTCATTCGCAACGCGTCCTGGATTGGAGGAGAACACAAGGATGCGATCGCACATCAGCACCGCTTCCTCGATGTTGTGCGTCACCATCAGAACCGAGCGCACCGGCAGCCGGCCTTCCGACCACAGGTCGATGAGATCAGTGCGCAAATTCTCCGCGGTCAACACGTCGAGAGCGCTGAACGGCTCATCCATCAGCAGCAGGTCCGGGTGTACAACCAGTGCGCGTGCCAGCCCCACGCGCTGCCGCATGCCACCTGACAGTTCCTTCGGATAGGCGCTCTCGAACCCACCGAGGCCGATCAGGTCGATCGCCGCTTCGGCGCGACTTTCGCGCTCGCTGCGCGACACGCCGCGGGCTTCCAGTCCCAGCTCGACGTTCTCCTGCACAGTCAGCCAGGGAAACAGCGCGAAGCTCTGGAACACCATCGCCACGCCCTCAGCCGGTCCGTGCACCGGCCGATCGCGCCACAGCACTTCGCCGGCAGTCGGCGTCAGCAGGCCGGCCACGATGCGCAGCAAAGTCGATTTCCCGGACCCCGAGCGGCCCAGCAGCGCCACCATCTCGCCTTCGCGCAGCGTCAGGTTCACGTCATCGAGCACCACAAGGTCGCTGTTCGCCTCCTTATGGTATGCCTGCCGGCAGCCCCGGACCTCGAGCAGCGATTGCTGGCCGACAATCGTGTCCATGCGCGCTTCCTCGCTCAGCCCAATTTCAGGTGACGTTCCGAATAGGCGTACAACGGCCGCCACAACAGGCGGTTGAACAGCAGGACGAAACCGGACATCACCACCACGCCAAGCACGACGCGTGTCATGTCGCCGTGGTCGGTCGCTGCCGCGATATACGCGCCGAGCCCGTGCGCTGTCAGCTTCGTATCGCCCCACGACGCGACTTCGGCAACGATGGCGGCGTTCCACGATCCGCCTGAGGCAGTGATCGCGCCGGTGACGTAGTACGGCAGGATGCCCGGGATCATCACCTTGCGCCACCACAGCCAGCCGCCGATCCGGAAATTGCTGGCCGCCTCGCGCAGATCGCCGGGAAACGCTGCGGCGCCGGCGATCACGTTGAACAGGATGTACCACTGGGTGCCCAACACCATCAGCGGCGTCAGCCAGATGTCGGCGTTCAGGCTGAAATAGACGATGAACAGCACCACTGGCGGGAACAGCAGATTGGCCGGGAACGCGGCGAGGAACTGCGCGAGCGGCTGCGCCCGGCGTGCCCAGATCGGCCGCAACCCGATCCACACGCCGATCGGCACCCAGATCAGGCTCGCCAGCACCATCAGCACCGCGACGCGGACCAGCGTGAGCAGACCGAGCCCGACTGCCTGGCCGAGATCGCCGAGACCGAGATCGGCCGAGACGAAACCCAGGATCTTCATCACCGCCCAGATCAGGACTGCGACCAGCAGCACGAACCATATCGCGTCGAACAGTCGTGACGAATGTTGGCTAGGGGTGCCGCGATACGCCCGTAGTGCCAGCGGCAAACCACCGACAGCGGACACCGTGTCGCCAACGCCATCGGCCAGCCAGCTCATCAGCCGGGTGCGTCGCATCAGCCGTAGCAGCCACGGGTCCTCGGCTGTCGCGCCGGCGGTGGTCTCGAAGCGGAACTTGGCGGACCAGGCGACCAGCGGGCGGAACAGCAGCTGATCGTAGGCGAGGATCACCGCCAGCATCGCCACGATCGCGTAGCACACGGCGCGGATGTCGCGCTGTTCCAGCGCCAGCGCCACATAGGAGCCGATGCCCGGCAGCTTCCAGGTGTTGTCGCCCACCGACACCGCCTCGGAGGCGACCACGAAGAACCAGCCACCCGACATCGACATCATGGTGTTCCACACCAGGCCAGGGATGCCGAACGGCACTTCGAGCCGCCAGTAGCGCTGCCACGCGGTGAGATGGAAGCTGTCGGCGGCCTCCTTCAGGTCTGCCGGCACGGTCTTCAGCGACTGGTAGAGGCTGAACGCCATATTCCACGCCTGGCTGGTGAAGATCGCGAAGATCGACGCGAGTTCCAGACCCAGCACGCGGCCCGGGAACAGGCTCATGAAGAACACGACGGTGAAACTCAGGAAGCCCAGGATCGGCACCGACTGGAGGATGTCGAGGATCGGCACCAGGATCAGCGCGGCCCGCCGGCTCTTCGCAGCGGCGGTGGCGTAGGAGAAGGTGAACAGCAGGGACGCCACCAGGGCCGCGAACATCCGCATCGTCGTGCGCAGCGCGTAGTCCGGCAGATGCACCGGATCGAGGCTGACAGTGAGCGCCTGTGGTGCATCGATCCGCTCGAACGTGCTGGGCGCCTCGTGCGCGATGCCGATCAGCGCGGCGAACACGCACAGGATCGCGGCCGCATCCCACGCGTTCGGCAGGCGCCTTCCCTCGGCGAGGGCGGGATGGAGTGTCGCTGACATCGGCCCTCGGTCGGCGGGGTTGCGGTCTGCCCAGTTACTCCGGCCCTATGCGCAGAGTCACCCCCTGGCTGCGTGTCAATCGTGTGACAGCCGGGTCAGTGCCCGGTGGAGCCGAAGCCGCCCTCGTTGCGGCTTGTGGCGTCGAGGCTATGCACCTCATGCCAGCGGGCGCGCACAACCGGTGCGAGCACGGCCTGGGCGATGCGTGCGCCGCGCTCGACGGTGAACGGCGCATTGCCAGCATTCAGCACGATGACCTGGATCTCGCCACGGTAATCCTCGTCGATTGTGCCGGGGCTGTTGGGCAGCACGATGCCGTGGCGCAGCGCGAGGCCCGAGCGGGGCCGGATCTGCAACTCGTAGCCGGGCGGCAGCGCGATCGCGAGGCCGGTGGGGATCAGCGCGCGCCTGCCTGGGTCGATGGTGACGGGTGCCTCGACGGCGGCCAGCAGGTCCATGCCGGCCGCGCCGGCGGTGGCATAGGCCGGCAGCGCCAGGTCGGCGTTGTGCGGCAGGCGGCGGACGGCGATCTGGATGGTCATGCGGGGATCATCGCATATCAGCCGGCGAAGCGCTCCCACGCTGCCTGGCGCGAGATGCCCAGCGCGCCGCCGATCAGCTCCCAGCTGACGCCGCGCTCGCGCAGCACGTCGACCTGCGCGCGCAGCACGGCGCGCGTACCCTCGACGCTAGCCGCCGCCGGCTTCAGCGAGGCGAGCAGCTGATCGTCAGTCATCGCCTGCCAGCCGGCGAACACCTGTGGCGTCGCTTCCAGGATCTTGTTGCATACGCCGACGCAGGCATCGCAGATGTGCACCTTCGGGCCGGCGAGCAGCTTCGCCACCTCGCGTTCCGACTTGCCGCAGAATGAGCAGCGCATTCGCCGTCTCGGTCTGGACGCCATGCTACACGGACCTCGATCGCAACTCGTCAAGCTTGCCTTGACGCCATCCATTCGTCAAGCTAGTCCTGACAGCATGCACAACGAAGCTATCTGCATCGAGGCAGTGCCGACGCCGACCGGCGAAGTGGTGGAGCTGATCAAGGAGCTCGACCAGGTGCTGTCCGCTGCATATCCGCCGGAACAACGCCATGGTCTGGCGCTCGAGGCGATCTTCCAGCCGCATGTGCTGTTCTTCCTGGCACGGCTTCGCGGTGCCGCAGTCGGGTGCGGCGGCGTCGCGCTGTTCGCGGACTTCGCCGAAGTGAAGCGCATGTATGTGCGCGATGCGGCGCGTGGTCAGGGGGTGGCGCAGGCGCTGCTGGCACGCATCGAAGCAGCAGCGCGCGCCGCGGGACGGACCCTGCTGCGGCTGGAGACCGGTGATCGGCAGGTTGCTGCGATGCGGCTCTACGCGCGTGCCGGGTTTGTCACGTGCGGCGCATTCGGCTCCTATGCCGCGATGGCACCACAGGCGATCGCCACCAGCGTCTTCTTCGAGAAGCAGCTGGCTGCATGACCCAGGAACCGCAATGGCTGGTATGGGCGCGTGAGATCCAGGCGATCGCGCAGATCGGCCTGACCTTCTCGCGCGATCCGTACGACCGCGAGCGGTATGAGCGGTTGCGTGCGATTGCCGGCGAGATCGTGGCTGAGCATACGAGTGTCGATGTCGCACAGCTGCACGCCGTGTTCGCGGCCGAGACAGGCTATGCCACACCAAAGATCGACGTGCGCGGAGCGGTGTTCCGCGACGGCCGCATCCTGCTGGTGCGCGAGTCCGCCGATGCCGGACGCTGGACGCTGCCGGGCGGCTGGGCCGACGTGAACGAAAGCCCGGTTGAATGCGTGACCAAGGAAGTGCGCGAGGAAAGCGGCTTCAATGTCCGCGTGCGCAAGCTCGCCGCGGTATGGGATCGGGCGCGCCACGCGCATCTGCCGCACTACCTGTTCCATATCTGGAAGTTGTTCTTTATCTGCGAGATCGTTGGTGGGGATGCGCGCGGCGGTATGGAGACGAGTGAGGTAGCGTTCTTCGGTGAAGAGGAGTTACCAGCCGACCTGTCCGTCAGCCGCGTGCTGGACTGGCAGCTACGGCAGATGTTCCAGCATCTGCGCGACCCCACGCTGCCGACCGCGTTCGACTGAACCTGCCTGTTTCCCTTGACCGTCGCTCGCCAGCATGGCGTTCTCCATACGAGACGCCACGCGCGCAGGGGAGAGAGGACAATGGAGCCGGTGGCGCGGGTCACCGTGACGGTCACGTTCCTGCGGATGGATCGCCCACCGCCGGGACCGTCGCCGGGGATGCCGACCGACTACCAGGTGGTGGCGGTGCAGTCGCCGACCGTCGCGTTCTATCGTTTCCTCTACAACACGGTAGGTGCGGATTACGTATGGTGGCTGCGGCGCACCACCCCGGACGACGAACTGGCGGGTCTGCTACAAGACCCGAGTGTCTCGATCCACGTGCTGTATAACGGCGGCCAGCCGGCAGGCTTCTTCGAGTTGGACGCGCGTGCCTGGCCCGACGTCAACCTCAGCTATTTCGGCCTGATGCCGCATGCCATTGGGGCCGGTGTCGGATTTCCGTTCCTGCGCGCAGCCGTTGACGCCGCCTGGCGCCTGGGACCGCGCGGCATGACGGTGAACACCTGCACTGCCGATCATCCGCGTGCGCTGCCGACCTACCTGCGCGCCGGCTTCCGCACGCTGCGCCAGGTCCGTGAGGTGTGGAACGTGCCGCTGCGGCTTGGCATGCGCATACCGGAGCGGCTGCTGTCTTAGCTTAAAGCGATGTTAAGCATCCGCACCGAGCATTGCCCCATTCACTCGCGCGGGCGGTTGAGATGGCTGGCATTGCGGCTCCGAGCCCGGAGTTCTGGAGCGATCGGCGCGTCCTGATCATCGGTAATACCGGGTTCAAGGGTTCCTGGCTCAGCCTTTGGCTGCATCGTCTGGGAGCGCGCGTGCTTGGCCTGTCCTTGCCGCCGCCCACGACACCCAGCCTGTTTGCGCTCGCCAACCTGTCCGCCCTGCTGCCGACCACACTGACGGACACCCGCGATCCGGCCGCGGTGTGCGACGCCATGCGCGACCTGCGGCCGGAGTTCGTCTTCCATCTCGCTGCGCAGCCACTGGTGCGCGAGTCCTACCGCGATCCGGTCGCCACTTACGCAACCAACGTGATGGGCACGGTGCACGTGCTGGAGGCGGTCCGTTCGGTGTCGACTGTGCGCAGTGTCGTCGTGGTGACCAGCGATAAGTGCTACGAAAATCGCGAATGGCCCTGGGCGTATCGTGAAACCGAGGCGATGGGTGGGCGCGATCCGTACAGCAGCTCCAAAGGCTGCGCCGAACTAGTGACAGCGGCCTATCGCCGATCCTTCCTGTCGGGCATCGGCATGGCCACCGTGCGCGCCGGCAATGTGATCGGCGGCGGCGACTGGGCGGAGGACCGGCTGCTGCCGGACTGCATGCGGGCTCTGGCCGATGGCAGGCCCATCGCCCTGCGCAATCCGCACGCGGTGCGTCCCTGGCAGCACGTGCTGGAACCGCTGTGCGGGTATCTGATGCTCGCCGAGAGACTGGCCGATGATCCCGCAGCGTTCTCAGGCGCCTGGAATTTCGGTCCCGCGGACCAGGATGCGAAGCCGGTTGCCTGGATCGCCGATCGGGTGGTCGCGCAATGGGGCAATGGTGCAACATGGTCGGTGTCATGCGGCAACGCGCCGCACGAGGCGAACGTGCTGAAGGTGGACGCGTCCAAGGCCTGCCTGTCCCTGGGTTGGGAGCCACGGCTGAAGCTGGAAGCGGCAGTGGCCTGGACAGTGGACTGGTATCTGCGGCTCGCTGGCGGCGAGCCGGCGCTCGGGCTCACTGACCAGCAGCTTGCCTGCTGGCGCGAGTACGGCACATGACCGCACTCGGCTGCGTTCGCCGCGGCCGAACGCGTTGGGGCCTCGCCGTGGGATGACCGTGCACCGAACGATTCGCTGAATTGATAGCGGCGGAGGCCGACACAGGATTGATCCGCGCGCACGGTTATGACAGCGTCACGCCGCAAGCCATTGATGTTGGAATTCCTCTCGGTGCCGCGCTCGGGTCGATCTGTCGCCCGTTACCGCTCATCCGCCGGTCTCGTTCCCACACTGCCCGAGCATGGGGACGCTTCGCCGGTATCTGTGATAGTGAGAGTGCATGAACGATCTCGCTGAAATTCAGCAGCGCAACAGTTCCACCATGAATGTGCGGGCACTGCTCGATCATTCGGCACGGGTGACCAAGGTGCGGGCTCGCGCGCCTCTGCGGCTGGGTTTCGCCGGGGGTGGCACCGATGTGTCGCCGTATAGCGAGACGTTCGGCGGCTGTGTGCTGAATGCGACGATCGGTATGTTCGCACACTGCTCGATCGAGGTGCGCAACGACCGCAAGGTGAAGTTCGCCGCGCTCGACTACGAGCAGGAGGTCGAGGCCGATGCCAATGGCGAGTTGGAACCGTCGGGACTGCTCGCGCTGCACAAGGCGGTGCATCGCCGCATCGTCCGGCAATTCCTGGGCGGGGCGAGCCTGCCGGTCACGGTGATGACGGCATCCGACGCGCCGGCCGGATCCGGCCTCGGATCATCATCCACCCTCGTGGTTGCTATGATCGAGGCCTATCGCGAGCTCCTTGCGCTGCCGCTGGGGGAGTACGACGTCGCCAATCTGGCCTACCAGATCGAGCGCGTGGACGTGGGCCAGGCGGGCGGGCGGCAGGATCAGTACGCTGCCACGTTCGGCGGCATCAACTTCATCGAGTTCTCCGCCGGGCAGGCGATTGTCAACCCGCTCCGCATCCGCCAGTCCACCCTGATGGAGCTGGAAGCAATGCTGGTGCTGTATGCCACCGGCATCTCGCGCGAGTCCGCCAAGATCATCAGCCAGCAGTCCGAAAGTCTGCGCAGCGGCCACGAGCAGGCGCTGGAGGCGATGCACCAGATCAAGCGTGAAGCCTACGTCATGAAGGACGCGCTGCTGCACAATGATCTGGCCGCGTTCAGCGCGACGCTTGGCCGAAGCTGGGAGGCGAAGAAGCGTACCGCCTCGGGCATCACCAATGACGAGATCAACCGGATCTACGAGGTGGCGCGGTCGGCCGGCGCGCTGTCGGGCAAGGTTTCCGGTGCGGGTGGCGGCGGCTTCCTGTTCTTCATGGTTCCCCCGGAACGCCGGCCCCGCGTGCTCGCTGCACTTGCCAGCGAACCGGGGACGACAATGCGATGCGGCTTTACCGAAGTCGGCGCCCAGGCTTGGCGAGTATGACAATCAGCGCGCGCTGCGCGCCAGCTGATCGGCGCGCTGACGCGCCTGCGCCATTCCTTGCATGATGGCTTCGGCGTCGAGCACCGCCTGCCGCTGGCGCGCCTCGTTGTCATAGCCCATCAGGGCGTTCTCGGAGAGCGTCGGCTGGCCCTGGCAGGCGCCAAGACAGGCCAAGGTGAGCAGCAGAACAGCCAGGCGCATCGTGACGATCCCACGCTTGAGAACACACGTTTTAGCGACTGACACCAGCGGGCGCCAGCCATAAAGCGGCCGATCGCTAGTCGACGACCGGCGGCCTGCGCAAGGCCCAGAAAGCCACGCTGCCGCAGGCATAGAAGAAGATCGATAACGCGAAAGCCACCTGATAGCTGCCGGTGACGTCAAAACTCCACCCGGCGAGCCAGGAGCCGGACGCCGAACCGATCCCGGTGCCGATCGTGATCACGCCGAGAATCGCGCCGAGTTGCGGGCCCGGAAACAGGTCGGCGGTTTTCGCGGTGATCGCAGGGCCGCGCGCGCCCCAGGTGAGGCCGAAGAAGCAGGAATGCAGCCAGAGCAGCAGATGCTGGTCCGGCGACGTAATAAGCATGGCGCAGGCAACGCCGAAGATCGAGGTACCATAGGTCACCACGGCGGACAGCTCCCGTCCGACATAGTCGGACAGCGCGCCGGTGACGATCACGCCGGGCAACGATAGAAAGGCACCCAGGCCCAGCACCTCGGCGGCATACAGCTTGTCAAAGCCGACCGTGACCGCGAAGGCCAGCTGGTGCAGCGCGACCAGGAAGCTGCCGAGACCGGTGAAGACATAGACCAGGAACAGCAGCCAGAAATGCCGGGTGCGGATCGCACGGCGCAACGTCCAGCCGCTGTTGGCCGAGAGCGTTCCCATACCTGGGCGCACCGGCTCCGGCGCACGGAACAGCGTCGCCAACGGCAGGAAGGCCATGGCCATGAAACCGCCCTGCGCCAGATAGGCGCCACGCCAGCCCAATGAGGCAATCAGCACCTGTGACAGCGGTGCCGAGAACGCACGGGCGAAGCCGTTGGCGGACTGCACAATCGCCACCGCCATGCCGCGATGACGGACGAAGCGACGCGACAGGATGGGCACGAAGACAACCAGGCCCAGGCAGTTGGCGCCCAGCGTCATCACCACACCGTAGAGCACGATGATCTGCCACAGCGCGTTGGCGAACGAACTGGCGACCAGGCCGGCGGCGAGCAGCAGGCCGCCGATCAGCACCAGCTTGCGCGGACCAAGCCGGTCCACCAGCACGCCGACGGCCGGTGAGGTCGCACCGCTGATCAGTTGCGAGACCGAGTAGGCGATCGAGCTTTCGCCACGGCTCCAGCCGAACGCCTCGATGAAGGCGATCAGGAAGACGGTATAGGAGTGCATGCACGCCGCGCCGACCGCGAAGGTGGTGAAGGCGGCGGCAAGCAGGAGCCAGGCCTGGCGCGTCGCTGCACTGAGACGGAGTGGGGCAATCACGCGGCTGGCTTCTTTGCTTCCTTTCGGGGCCCCACGGCAGGCGGAGTGTGCCCGCGCCGCCGCTTGGTCTCAACCCCGCGTCGCAAAATGCCGCTGGATGTAGCCGCCCGCGTAGACCGTGGCGCGCCGCGCCGCGGCGACTTTCGGGAAGAACATCGGAAATGCGTGGATCATGTCGGGCCAGATCTGGAGCGTGACGGCAACGCCTGCTGCGCCAGCCCTGCCGGCCAGCGTGACCGAGTCGTCGAGCAGCGTCTCGTCCGATCCGACCTGGATCAGCAAAGGAGGCAATCCGCCCAGATCGGCGTACCGCGGTGAAATCAACGGATCACCCAGGTTCCGGCCTCCACAGAACGCCTGCGCAAGTTCCAGGAGATACGGCTTCTGTATGATCGGATCGACATCTGCCTTGGTCTGCATCGTGGTGCCGCTCGCGGTCAGGTCGGTCCAGGGCGAGATCAGCCACGCGCAGCAGGGCAGCGGTTCCTTGCGCTCGCGCAACGCGAGCAGCAGAGCCAGCGTCAGGTTGCCGCCGGCGCTGTCGCCGCCGACCGCGATGCGCCCCGGGGTGATCCCCTGGTCGCGCAGGTAGTGCCAGGCGGCAAGTGCATCCTCGAGCTGGGCCGGATAGGGGGCTTCGGGGGCGCGCCGGTAGCCCAGGGCCAGAGTGCGCGCCTGGGCGGCACGGCCGATCTCGACGGCGACGTGGCGGTGGCTGACGATCGAGCCTGCCATGTAGCCGCCGCCGTGCAGGTAGAGCACGGCACGGGTGGCATCGGCCTCTGGGGTGGTGGACCATTCGGCCGGCACCCCGGCGATGCCCACCGGTTGCAGCGCCACACGTTCTGGGGTTCCGAGCGAACGACCGAAATCGTCGAGGCGTTCACGACGCTCTCTGGCGTCGGTGGGGCGTGGGCGCCCGGTAAGCAGGGAACGTATCGCAGCGATGTCCGGGTCTGCCATCCAGCAACTCCGAATGAGGTGAGTTTCGAACCGCAGCGTCGCGCGACGAAGACCGAAACCAAGGCGGAATAATCTGCCCTGCCGAGCGTCCTATGCACGGACGGGAATGAACCCGCTGCAAGGACGAAGTGGGGGAGAGATGTCGGGTCTGAGCGATACACGTATTCGGCATGCAAGGCGTAATTCTGTCGCCGGGCAAACACCGAGGACCGTTGCCTTGCAGATCGACGATGCCAACGAGGATTTCCGCGCCCTGACCGGCATGTGCAATGCTCTGATGCTCTCGGGCGTGATCTGGGCAGCAATCGTCGCCGCCTTCTTCTGAGTAGGGTCGGCCAGGCTGGTCATTTGCAGCCTGCAGCGGGCGCGCACCGCTCTGGTATCGTGACGATCTGACCGGCATTGTGGCGCAGAAGGAGCGTTATGCCCCCATGCCGCCCGCACCTCGTCCGGCTGTGACCCGATCCCCGGCACGCGGTCGCCAAGGCGACCGGCTGGTCGGCCTGGACCGCCACTGGCTGCGCTCGACCGGCTTCACGCTGCTCCTGGTTGGCCTGGTCGCCGCCGCGATCGGGGCGGACTGGACGGCGACGCTCTCTTCGCTGCTCACCTGCGCGATCGGCTTCGGCTTCTTCTATCTGCTGTTTTCGGGCGGCGCGCATTTCGGCATCACCGTCGCCAACTTCCTGGCGATCTACGCCTGCATGTTCGAGTTCTTCCGCGACGCCAACTTCGCAGCCGCACCGCAGCCTTTCGCACTCGGCGCAGTGGCATTGCCCGTTGTGGGCTTTCTCGGCGGCTGCGTGGTGCGGCGAAGGCAGGTGTTCTCGATCATCCACGCGCGGCGCATCCGCGAGCTGGAGCACCTGCCGCGGGTCACCGGCTGGCTGATCGGTGCGCTGGCGGTCGGTGCGGCATCATTCGCGCTGCCACGTCTGGAGCTTGCGCCGCAGCAGCAGGGCATCGCGCTGCTGTGCGCGATGGCGCTGATCACGCTGTTCGTCATCGTGTCGGTGCGCGACGTGATCCTGGTGATGATCGACATCGCCATGGTGTTCGAAGGCGTTGCGGCACGGCTCGACCAGCTGGTGCGCCCGATGATGGCGTTCGTCACCTTCTACGGGCTGCTGGTGGTGGTGTTCGCCTGTCTCTACCGCATTGCCGATCTCACGACGCGCACGCCGCAGTTCTCGCTGCACGCCGAACCGACACGCATCAGCTTCGTCGACTCGCTGTATTACAGCGTCGCCACGATCACCACGCTGGGGTTTGGCGACATCGCGCCTGCGTCGTTCCTGGTCCGCGCGATCACCGCACTCGAGGTGATCTCGGGGATCCTGATGCTGCTGTTCGGCTTTAGCGAGATCATGCGAAGCGCCGGCACCGGACGACGCGGGCCGCACGACTGAGGCAGAGTGCCCGCCTGAGTTTCGCCATGCATTGCTGGCACAGGAGCGGACATGAACTGGCACGGACGCAGAGTACTGGTGACGGGTGGCGCCGGGTTCCTTGGCTCCAACCTGTGCCACGCGTTGGCACAGCGCGGTGCCAGGGTGACCGCGCTGGATGGCTTCCTGTTCGGCGGGGGCGCCAATCCCGCCAACCTGGCCGACGCGGCGGTGGAGCTGGTGCGCGGCGACATCCGCGAGATCGACCTGCGCAACCTCTGCGAAGGCGCGGATGTCATCTTCAACCTCGCCGCTCAGACCAGCCACATGGGCGGCCAGAACGATCCGCTGGCCGATATCGC
>DASSRN010000457.1:0-7089 GCA_035701785.1 Acetobacteraceae bacterium
GGCGATGTACGCGACCAGCATCGTCATGGTGCTCGCGACGCCGGTGCTGGCAATGTCGCTGCTGCTCGTCGTCGCCGAACGCTGGCTCGGCATGCCGATCTTCAATCCCGCGAACGGCGGCGACCCGATCCTGTTCCAGCACCTGTTCTGGTTCTACAGCCACCCGGCCGTCTACATCATGGTGCTGCCGGCGATGGGGGTCGTTTCGGAAGTGTTCGCCTGCTTCGCCCGGCGGCGCGTGTTCGGCTACGCCATGATGGTCTACGCCATGATGGCGATCGCGGTGATCGGCTTCTTCGTCTGGGGCCACCACATGTTCGTGTCCGGCCAGTCGGTGTATGCCAGCGTGGTCTTCTCGCTGCTGAGCTTCTTTGTCGCCGTGCCGTCCGCCATCAAGGTGTTCAATTGGCTGGGCACGCTGCACAAGGGCTACATCCATTTCGACGCGCCGATGCTGTATGCACTGGGCTTCATCGGCTTGTTCGTGACGGGTGGGCTGACCGGGCTGTTCCTGGCGGCGCTCGCAGCCGACATCCACCTGCACGACACCTACTTCGTCATCGCGCATTTCCACTACATCATGGTTGGCGGGATGGTGTCGGCCTATTTCGGCGCATTGCACTACTGGTGGCCGAAGTTCAGCGGCCGAATGTACCCCGAGATGATTGCCAGAATGGCGGCGCTGCTGATGTTCGTCGGCTTCAATCTCACGTTCTTCCCACAATTTATCCTGGGATATCTCGGCATGCCGCGGCGGTATCATTCCTACCCGCCGGAGTTCCAGGTGCTGAACGTGTTGTCGTCGGCAGGCGCTTCGATCCTCGCTGCTGCGTACCTGCTGCCGCTGGGATATCTCACCTGGTCGATCCTGCGTGGGCCGAAGGCGCCGCCCAATCCGTGGGATGCGCTGGGCCTCGAGTGGCAGACACCGTCGCCGCCCTTCACCAAGAACTTCGTCGTGACGCCTGTGGTGACCGACGCTCCATACGATTATCGCGGGCAACGGTCCGCGATGCGCGATGTCTGAGGAAATCGCACCACACGTTCACTTCCAATACGCCGGCGTCCGCCACCAGGCGGACACAGCGATCGCCGGCATGTGGCTGTTCCTCGCTACCGAGGTGCTGTTCTTCGGTGGCCTGATATTGGTCTGGCTGTTCTGTCGGCATTGGCAGCAGGAAGCGTTCGACGCCGGCGCGCGGGAAACGCTGATTTCGTTCGGGTCGATCAACCTTGCGCTGCTGGTGACCAGCAGCTTCGTCTATGCCGCCGGCCTGGCATGGATCCGCACGAATCAGGTGCAGTGGCTGGTACGCTGCTGTTGGCTCACCGCGGGGCTGGGCGGCACCTTCCTGGTGCTGAAGGTGATGGAGTGGTCGATCGATCTTTCCGACCACCTGTTCCCCGCCGGCCCGTTCAAGGTGCCTGGCCCCGAAGCGGGAGGCGCGCGGCTGTTCTGGTCGTTCTATTTCGTCGCGACGGGTTTGCACGCGGTGCACATGGCGATTGGCATCGGGCTGGTCGGCTGGGTGGCACTGCGCGCGCGCGCCGGTCGGTTCAGCGCGGCATGGTATACCCCGGTCGAGGTGGTCGGCCTGTACTGGAGCTTCGTCGATATCGTCTGGATCGTGCTCTACCCGCTGATCTATCTGATCGGGCGCAACCCATGAGCCGGGAACATCGGAATCTGCTGATTGCGTGGATGGCGCTGCTGCTGCTGGGTGGCGTCGAGTTCGCCGGCAGTTTCGTGCATTTCAGCGCCGATTACCGCCCGCTGCTGCTGGTGCCGGCACTGGTCATGGTGGGTTTGGTCGGCATGGCGTTCATGCAGGTGCGCACCGGACCCTCGCTCAGCCGCTCCTTCAGCGTTGCGGCGCTGTGCTGGCTGACGGTGCTGCTTGGTCTCGGCATGATGGATCCGTTCACTCGCGCGATCTACGCGATAACACACTGAGCTGGCGGAACCGTTCGCCGGTGTACCGCGTTTTCTCGCGGGAGCACAACGATGGTCCGGCAGGTTCTCGATCTGGATGACTTCGAACGGCGCGTGAAGAAGCGCCTGCCCCGTGCGATCTATGGCTACGTCGCGCATGGCTCGGAGACCGAGACCTCGTTGCGGACCAATCGTGCGGCGTTTGATGACTGGCGGCTGGTAACGCGGGTGCTGGTCGGGGTCGAGGACCGCACGACGGAGACTGAGCTGTTCGGTCGTCGCTACGCCGCGCCATTCGGCATCGCACCTATGGGTGGCAGCGCGCTGGTTGCCTACAACGGGCACAAGGTCATGGCGAAGGCAGCAGCCAAGGCGCGCATCCCCTTCATCCTGAGTGCCAACTCCATCATTCCGATGGAAGAGATCGCAAAGGCCAACCCGGATGCCTGGTTCGCTGCCTATCAATCCCCGAACCGGCAGGCAATCGAGGGGATGGTTGAGCGCGTCGCGGCCGCCGGGATGCCGGTGCTGGCGCTCACGACCGACGTTCCGGTCGGTTCCAATCGTGAAGGCGATGCACGTGCCGGCTTCGGCTTTCCGATCCGACCCAAACTGCGGCTCAGCGTAGACGTCGCGACGCATCCGTCGTGGACCTTGGGCGTGCTGGGGCGCACGCTGCTGCGGCGGGGGATCCCGCACATCGTCAATCTTGAGCCCGATGGCGGGCCGAACCTGTTTTCCACCAAGGTGAAGGGCATCGCGGCACACGAGAGCCTGTCGTGGGATCACGTGCGGCTGATGCGCTCGCTGTGGAAAGGCCCGTTCGTGCTGAAAGGATTGCTGTCTCCGGCTGATGTCGCCAAGGCGCGCGAGCATGGCGTCGACGGCGTCATCCTGTCCAATCACGGCGGACGCCAGCTAGATTATGCGGTGACACCACTGCGGGTCCTGCCGGAAGCGGTCAAGGCGGCGCGTGGTATGCCGGTAATGATCGACAGCGGATTCCGTCGCGGAACTGACGTGCTGAAGGCGCTGGCGCTCGGAGCGAGCTTCGTGTTCGTGGGGCGGCCGTTCCTGTTCGCTGCGGTCTTCGCGGCCCAGGAGGGCGTGCAAAATGCGATCTCGCTGCTCAGCAGGGAGATCGACAAGGACTTGGCACTGCTGGGGCTGCGGAGCATTCAGGACATCAGCGAGGACATCATCATTGCAGCCTCGCCGGCTGGGCGCGATCATCAGGCCGCGTGATGCCGGAGAAAGCCTGATGTCCAGCACTGAGTCGCCCCTGGAAATGGCCCAGCGCCATGTCACCGAGGCCGAACAGCGGATCGCGCGACAACAGGCATTGCTCGAAACGTTGAAGCGCGACGGCCACAGCGGGCGAATTATCGCCGAGGCGCAAACCGTAGCTGCCACCTTGGAGGAAAGCCTGCGATTGGCAAAGCAGCACCTGGAGATGGAGCAGCAGCACTACGGCGGTTCGAAGAAACCAGCCTGAGTCAGCTGCGCGGCAGGTTGTCCGGTTGTGCGAACCGCAGGCTCTGGCGCGGCTGGCTGGCTGACTGATCGCCATGACTAAGCACGCCTATCCGCATTGCCAGCCCACCGCCCAGGACCGCGAGTGACCCGATCGCCGATATGCCGCGCCCGAGACGGCCGGGCAGCAAGGCTGATGCGAGCAAGAGCACCAGCGGCAAGGTGTTGTCCAATTGCGTCTCCAGGCGTGGCGTCTGGGCGATGCCAGCGTGTCGTTGCGCATCTTCCGATGCGAGAGTGGCAGCCAGTTCCACGGCCAGCGCGCCGATCGCGATGCTGTCCAGGTTCCGTCGTGAGCGGCCGTTGCGTTCGCCTAGCCGCAGTGCTGCCGCGGCTGACGCGACTGCGGACGATGCAAAGCGCACGGCCAGGCTCTTGGGTGCGGCCGCCCAGAGCGGGGTGCTGGTGGCGGACAGCAGTGACGCGGTGTAGGTGCCGATGAAGCCGCCGGCCAGCGCGGCGGGGAGTTGGGTTACGCGAGCGAGGCCGCGCGGCCAGGACCAGCGCAGTCGGTCGGTCACGAACTGCAGCGCCGCGGTCACCGCGCTGGCAGCGGAAAAACCCACCAGTCCCCAACTGCCCAGTGACATCGGTGACGTGGACTTGACCACGCGCAGCATGTTGTAGAAGCGGTGCGGCGTATGCAGATCGAGGATCAGGCACAGCGTGCCAAGCGTGGGCGCCAGCATCGCCAGGTAGCGCCCGCGTCGCACCGTCGGCGCGGCACCCGCCCCCTGCGCTCGGTCGAATAGAGTGGCCAGCAACTGCGCAGCGCCGGACAGCCCGGCAAGGAAGATATAGCTTCCCACAAGTGGATTGTTGAACGGCGCGGCTCTGAGCTGCGTCTCGCCGTAGTAGCTGCGCCCGTCCCATGCTGGTTGATCCATGCCGTCCTCTACGCCTGCCGTGTGAACAGCGAGAACGCCGCGACAGCCAAACCCAGCATGGCGCAAAGTCCCGCTGCCAAACTCGGCGCTACGCGATTGGCAGGACGGGTCGGCGTGCGCGGCAGGTTGTAGGTCTCAGGCGGCGCAGTCAGCAGGAAGAACGCATTCAGGTGTTCCAGGCCGCCGGTTGCGCCAGGGCCGTCGGGGACACCGTAAAGATACGCGCTGGCAATGCCGCGACGATGCAGATCGGCTTCCCGCTGGCGCGCGCGAGCCTGAAGTGCATCCACCTCACCGAACTGGATCGAGTCAGTCGGACAGGCCTTGGCGCAGGCCGGCTCCAGGCCACCCTTGAGCCGGTCGTAGCACAGCGTGCACTTGTGCGCCTTGCCGTCCAGCAAGCTTACATCGACCACCCCGAATGGGCAGGCCGGCACGCAGTAGCCGCACCCATTGCAGATGTCCTGCTGCACGACCACGGTGTCGAATTCGGTACGGAACAGCGCGCCGGTTGGGCACGCCTCCAGGCACGGCGCATTGTGGCAATGCTTGCAGACGTCGCTCATCATCAGCCAGCCGCTCTGGAATGGTTGTGCGACGTCGTCCCGCACGCCCTGCTCGATGAACAGCACGTGGCGCCAGGTATCGGCGGAGAGCGCGGTCGTGTTGTCGTAGCTGTGGCCGGTGAGGCCAATGCCGTCCGCCGGCAGGTTGTTCCATTCCTTGCACGCCACCTCGCAGGCCTTGCAGCCGATGCAGAGCGTGGTGTCCGTGAAGAACCCATACGCTCGGCCAGGTCGGATGCGAACGCCGGCGGTAAGCTCCGCCTCGTCGGCGATCACAGCGTCGAGGTCGGATACCGCGTAATCCTGGGCGCGCGGGTGCATATCCATCGTCAGTCCTCCAGCAGATCGACGCTGACCGCGGCATGGCCGATGACGTGGGGCGGATCGGCCGGTCGGTACGAGACGCGCACCTGCCTATGCAGCAACGGTGGCAACTGATCCGGCTCCACGGCGGAGCGGTGGTGCAACATGAACTGGTGAGCGACGCCATTGCGGTCCAACAGCTGGAACCGCTCCTCCTGAGCGATGAGCAGCGTACCGGTGATGGACCGCATGTCTTGTCCGGCCTCCTGAAAAGTGGTGCGGAAACCTGAACGGCGGACAGGTGTTCTGGTCTTCGTTCTCGCCCGGAGTTGTTGACGGGGCGAGGTGGAGACCCCTGCCCATGAAGCGTATCCGCCGCCGCCTGCAGGACCGCGTCGCCGGCTTCGTCGCCGATTGGTCCATTCCACGCCAGTTGGCCGGCCAGAGCGTGATGGCAGAAGCGGCGTCGAGCCGGACATCCCGCACCTTGCGGCCGCGGCTGGAGCAGGCGGACCGCGTCGGCACCAGCATCTGTCCGTTCTGCGCCGTTGGGTGCGCGCAGTTGGTCTACGCGAAGAACGGCAAGCCCATCCACATCGAAGGGGATCCGCGCAGCCCGGTGAACCAGGGCACGCTGTGTCCGAAGGGCGGCGGCACACTCGGCATGATGCTGTCCGAGCAGCGCATCAACCACGTACTCTATCGTGCGCCGTATGCGCCGGAGTGGGAGCAGCGCCCGCTGGACTGGGCGATGGAGCGCGTCGCACAGCGCTTGAAGCAGACGCGCGACGAGACCTTTGTCGAGCGCCTGCCGGACCGGACCTCGGTCAATCACACGCTGGGCATCGGTTCACTGGGCGGCGCCACGCTGGATAACGAAGAGAACTACCTGATCAAAAAGCTGCTTGGCGGCGGCCTCGGTGTGGTGAACATCGAGAACCAGGCCAGGATCTGACACTCGTCATCGGTACCCAGTCTGGGGACGACATTCGGACGAGGCGCGGCCAGCATGGCTCTGTGGGACCTGGCGAATGCGGACTGCATCGTCGTCATGGGTTCCAACATGGCGGAGAACCACCCGGTCGCGTTCCGCTTCGTCACCGAAGCGCAGCAGCGCGGCGCCACCGTGGTTCACGTCGATCCACGCTTCACGCGCACATCGGCGCTGGCGGACATCCACGCGCCGATCCGGTCCGGCACGGACATCGCGTTCCTGGGCGGGATCATTCGCTACATCCTGGCGAACGATCTGTGGTTCCGCGACTTCGCGCTGGCCTACACGAACATTGCTACGATCATCGACGAGGGCTACCGCGACCCGGAGGACAACGACGGCGTGTTCTCCGGCTTCGACAAGGACAATGCCAGCTATAAGCCGGACAGCTGGCAGTATCAGGACGAGGTGTTACCTTCGCCGCTCGCAGAGCATTTCGTGCGCACCGCGGATTTCGAGCAGGACGTCGAACAGGCAACCCAGCATCCGCCCCGGAGTGATCCGACGCTGCAGCATCCGCGCTGTGTCTACCAGATCATGCGTCACCACTACGAGCGATACACGCCGGAGATGGTGGAGCGCGTTACCGGCTGCCCGCAGAGCATCTTCCTGTGTATCTGCGAGGCTCTCACCAGGAATTCGGGGCGCGAGCGCACCGGGGCGTTCTGCTACGCCGTTGGCTGGACGCATCACGTGCACGGCGTGCAGATCATCCGTGCCGCATCGATCATCCAAGGACTGCTTGGCAATATCGGGCGGCCTGGCGGCGGCGTGATGGCACTGCGCGGCCACTGCAGCATCCAAGGCAGCACCGACATCCCGACGCTCTACAACATGCTGCCAACTTATCTGCCGCAGCCGAACGCGTATCTA
>DASSRN010000458.1:0-17675 GCA_035701785.1 Acetobacteraceae bacterium
AAGCTGAAGCGGCGACGCTGAGCCGAAACATGGATCGGCGTTCATCTTTCACGCCGATCGTGCCGATCGTACGGTGTTGGACGCGCGAAAAGGCCAAATATGCCAAGGCTGAACCTGACCTTTTTGTAACCGACGGTGTCAGAAGGCGCGCGCAAGTGTGAGCTTGACTTGTTTGGATATGGCCCAATGTCAGGAGTGCGGTGGATGGCATCTCTGCCATCGCCGCGTGACGTTTCCCCCCCAAACTTGGCGGCGCTCTTCGGGGCGCCGTCATTTTGTTTGTCGGCGGCAAACTGGCATAGCATCGGCGCTGGCAGATAAGGGGAACGTGCATGGCGGCTTCACTGCCGGTGCCCACGCTCGATCACGTGGTGGTCAACCTGCGCGATCAGATCGACGCCGGGCTGGAGACTTACCAGCGGCTTGGCTTCACGATGACGCCACGCGGATATCACACTCTCGGTTCAATGAACCATTTGGCGATATTCGGGACCGATTATCTTGAGTTGATCGCGGCTGCGCCCGGCGAGACGCGCCGAGCCGAGATCCTGGGTGCGCCGTTGGGGCTGAATGGGCTCGTGTTCGGCACCGAGGACTCTGCTGCAACCTATGCCGTGCTGCATGGGGCTGGGGTCCCCATCGAGGAGCCGCTGGAGTTCTCGCGGCCGGTGGAACTGCCGGATGGCGCACGGGACGCGACATTCCGGACGGTACGGCTGACGCCAGGCGTCGTGTCTTCTGGCCGGGTCTATTTCTGCCACCACTTCACGCGCGACCTCGTCTGGCGTGACGAATGGCGGCATCACGCCAATGGCGCGATCGGCGTATCACGCGCCGTGATCGCCGCGCGCGATCCTACGGTGCTGGGCGGTCTGTTCGCGCGCATGTTCGGGGACGATGCAGTCAGCCGCGAGGGCGATGGCCAGTCGCTGGCGGTCGGTCTTTCGCGCTTCGACATCGTCACGCCAGAAGCGCTCGGCCGGCAGTTCGGTGAGGCTGCGCCGGCCGCCGACGGGCGCGACGAGTTCATGGCGGCGCTTACGATCCGCACGCGGTCGCTGCACCAGGCGGCAGCAGCAATTCAGTCGGGCGGCATCGCCGGCGCCCGGCAAGAGGCGGACCGTGTCGTGGTGCCGGCAAGCGAAGTGTTCGGCGTGACGCTGGAATTCCGGGCCTGAACCTCAGCCCAGATGCCGGATCTTCGCCGCCCAGCGATCGAGGATCGGCAGCACTTCGTCTGCGCCGGCGGAGGGAACGGTGATCACCACGCGCGCGATGCCGATGTCACGATAGTGCCTTAGCCTGTCGAGTTCCTCGACGACGCGGAACATGGTGAGCGGCAGCGAGGCGATGTCACGGCCGGCCTCGCGTAGCATCTCGTGGAACTGCGGCAGGAAGTCACTGACGTCGCCGTATTCGGGCCGGCTGGCATGCGGCACCCAGCCGTCGCCATAGCGGATCGCACGCCGCGCGCCGTACGGGAACGCGCCGCCGACGATCACCGGCGGATACGGCTTCTGCACCGGCTTAGGCCACGCCATCATCGGATCGAATTTGACGAACTCGCCGTGATATTCGGCCTTGTTTTCGGTCCAGATCACCTTCATTGCCTCGATGCGCTCGCGCGCGATCTTGTGGCGTGATTTGAACGGCGTGCCGTGGTCTTCCATCTCTTCGGCGTTCCAGCCGGAGCCGACGCCGAACAGAAAGCGGCCGTTGGAGACCTGGTCGAGCGAGGCTACCAGCTTGGCGGTCTGGATCGGGTCGCGCTGCTGCACCAGGCAGACGCCCGTGCCGATCTTCAGTGTCTGCGTCACTGCTGCGGCAGCGGTCAGCGTGACGAACGGGTCCATCACGTCGTAGTACTGCTTCGGCAGGTCGCCGCCATTCGGGAACGGCGAGCGACGCGAGATGGGAATGTGCGAATGCTCGGGCGCCCAAAGCGATTCGAAGCCGCGTTGTTCCAACGCGCGGGCAAGTTCAGTGGGCGACATGGAGTAGTCCGTGAAGAACATCGCGGCGCCGACGTACATGGAAAAGGCTCCCTGCTGTCGCAGGGAGCCTAGCCCACTCAGGCGGTTGTCGCGAACCGGACGGAGCTATCGCTTGGGCGGCGAATGCCGTGCCTGTGAGCTGGCGTTCATCCCGCCACCCTGCGCCGCCTGCGGCACAAGGTCACGAACTTTGAACGTCGGCTCGCTATTCCATGGCCCGCGCCGGTCCGCTTCGGGGCCGGTGGTGAGGTTGAACCACACATCGACTGTATCGTCCGGCTGCAGGTCGCCGAACATCGGATCGTCCAGCTTGTTCATCTGCTCCAGCGCCTTCATGAACATGCGCGCATGGGCGACCTCGCGCGTCGCCAGATGGCGCAGCGCCTCGCGAGATCCGTCATCCGGCGCCTGGCGAATCAGTGACTCGTAGGTGGCGAGCGCGCCCGCTTCGGCGGCGATATCGGCGCGCAGGTCACGTACCACGCTGCCACCTTCGTTCACATAGCGCGCATCCCAGGTCGAGCCCTTCGAATCCACTAGATGCGGGCCATAGCCGCGCATCCCGAACAGCGTGCTGTTGAACGCCTTCTCCTGCGCGCCCTGGCGTGCCCGCTTGGTATGCTGCTCGATCAGCATGGCGACCATCTCCAGATGGCCGAACTCTTCGGTCGCGATGTTCTGGAGCATGTCGCGGATGCCCTGGTCCTCGGTATGGAAGGACTGGGTGAAGTAGGTCAGCGCCGCTGAGAGTTCGCCGGTGGCACCGCCGAACTGCTCGAGCAGCTTTTCAGCAAACACCGGGTCAGGCGTCTGGACATTCACCTGACGGATCGGGTCGGGTCGATGGATGAACATGTGCGGGTCCTTTCGCGCGTGGCCTAGCCGCAACCGCAATTGGGGGTACGGGTTGGCCACTCACGCGAAAGTGCCGCGTCAGGCGGCGGCCTGGATCGACTCGCCGACGATCTGCACCAGCCGGTCCAGCGTCGCCTCCGGGGTCATCAGTGGCGGCGCGATGCACAGCGAATCACCGCTGACCGGCGTGCCGCCGCCGCCGCGCACGCGGATGATCAGGCCGCGCTTCATCGCTTCTGCCACCACGCGCCCGCCCAGCCCGATCGCCGGCTTGCGCGTGCCCTGGTCCTCCACCAGTTCCACGCCGCACATCATGCCGAGACCGCGCACATCGCCCACCGCGGGCAGGCTGCGCAGCGTCTCCAGGCCGGCGAGCAGCTTGCGCCCCATCACCGCGGCGCGCTCCGGCAGGCCTTCCTGGTCTATGATGTCGATGTTGCGCAGGCCGACCGCACAGCACACCGGATGACCGGAATACGTCGCCGCATGCATGAACCGTTCGTCCATCGGCGCATTCTCCATCGCCTCGTGCACGCGCTGCGAGACGATCACGCCGCCCAGCGGCAGGTAGCCGCTCGTTACGCCTTTGGCGAACGACACCAGGTCTGGCTCAACACCCCAATGGCCCAGCGCGAACCAGCGCCCGGTACGGCCGAAGCCGGTGATCACCTCGTCGGCGATCAGCAGCACATTGTGGCGGTCGCAGATCTGCCGCAGCCGCGGGAAGTAGGTCGGCGGCGGCACGATCACGCCGCCGGCGCCCATCACCGGTTCGGCGATCACCGCGGCGACCGTGTCGGCGCCCTGCGCCTCGATCGCTGCTTCCACCGCATCCGCCGCCTCGATGCCGGCATCGCCGTTGCCGGGCCAGCGATACGGATAGGGCGGTGCGACCTGAAGGAACTCCGGCACCAGCGGGCCGAACATCTTATGGTAGCCGGGCAGGCTGGTGGCGCTCATCGCCGCCAGCGTCACGCCGTGATAGCCGTACTGGCGCGAGATGATCTTCACCTTGTCCGGCTTGCCCATCCGCTTCCAGTAGTAGCGGGCGATCTTGAACGCGCTTTCATTCGATTCCGCGCCGCCGGTGGTGAAATACGCCGCCGCCATGTTGTCGTACGCCAGGCCGACGATGCGTTCGGCGAGGCGGATCGCCGGCTCGTTGGAAAAGCCGGTATAGGCAGATGCATAGGCTAGCTTCGCCATCTGCGCCGCGGCGGCGTCCGCCAGTTCCTTGCGGCCATGCCCGGCATTGACGTTCCACAGCGCCGACAGCCCATCGATGTATTCGGTGCCATCGGCGGTGCGCAGCATCGCGCCGTTGCCCTCGACGAAGATGCGCGCCTGCGCATGATCCTTCGGATGGTGCAGCGGATGGATCAGATGCCGACGGTCGGCCTCGAGCAGCAGTTCGCTGCCCGCCACGTGATCGTTCATGACGCCTGCCTTTCTGCCTGCCATTGGCCTTTGCCGAACTGGCTCAGGTTGACCGGGCCGCGATGCGCGTCGGTCGAGGTGCCGAGTATGACCTCACCTGCCATGCGGCCGTTGTCGACGGTGCCCTCGAAGCGATAGGCGATGGCGCTGCCTTCGTGCCGCGCCTCGAACTCCATGCGCACCCGCTGGGCGGCAAGCCGGCCGATGACGCTGCTTTCGAACTGATCCGACGACTGGCTGCCGCTGAGCTTGCTGCCCTGCTGCTGCAAGCGGAGCTTGTGCCTGCGCTCACCGTGCAGGAACTGCACGCGCACCGTCCAGTCGCCTGACAGGTCGACCGCCGCCGTCGGCTCGCTGGGCGGCTGGAGATTGTGCGCCGCCTTCAGCGCATCGGCGATCGCACCGCCGACCTGCGCCGCCTCGCCGGGCGAGAACTGGAATGGATCGATGGTGACCGAGTTGGCCGTCGCGGTGGTGTCGTCGACCATGATGCGCGGCGTGCCCTCCAGCAGGCGCTGGCGCAGGCCCATGCCGTCCAGTGCGATGCCGTCCCACTTCACGCGCACCACCGGCACGCGGACCACGCCCTTGGGTTCGACAACTTCGCTGCTGACACCCGGCACTTCGGCGACGCGCTTGGCGATCTCCTGCAAATCATCGTGCCAGTGGCGCAGTTCGGCGGCCTCGTCGCGTTCGTTCAGCCAGTACTCGACGGCGACGAGCACGCCGATCACGTCCTCCTTCGACACCTTCATCGGCCGTCCGAATGCCTGGTGCGGTGATGCATTGCGCCACGCCGCCTGCACGAGGTTCTTCTTGCCCAGGAGCAGCCCGCTGGTCTGCGGCCCGCGCAAGAATTTGCCGCCACTGTAGATCACCATGTCGGCGCCGCGCTGCAGCCACGGGCTCGGGCGCTGCAGGTGTTCGGACGCGGCGTCCACCAGCACCGGGATGCCCAGCGGCCTCACCCGCGCGACGATTTCCTCCAGTCGGACCTTGGAGAATTCCTCGTTGGT
The DNA here is from genome assembly GCA_035701785.1 of Acetobacteraceae bacterium. Classification (GTDB taxonomy): domain Bacteria; phylum Pseudomonadota; class Alphaproteobacteria; order Acetobacterales; family Acetobacteraceae; genus JAMXLO01. The sequence continues at coordinate 5,303 of DASSRN010000458.1, forward strand.
GCCGAGGATTGCCACCATCGCCACCGGCTCGCGCAAAGCCGCGTCGAGGTCGGCGAGCGAGTCGATCTCGACGATATGCGCGCCCACCATGCGGATCGCCTGGTCATAGGCGAAGCGCTGGTTCTTCGGCAGGATGACGCGGTTCACCCAGCCGTCGGTGAACGGTAGCCGCAGCATGCGCACCGGGTCGTTGCCGGCGACGCAGGCGGCCGATGCCAGCGCGACGGCCGCAGCACTGCCACAGGTGACGATGCCCCATTCGGCGCCGGTGAGTTCCGCCAGGCGCTGTCCCGCTGCCTCCATCAACTCGTCCAGGTTGACGAACTGGCGCGATGCTGCGTCCATCGCCGCGCGCACCCGCGGCAGCATCAGGCTGCCGCCATGCATCGTGCGCACGCTGCAGCAGTTGATGAACGGACGCACGCCAAGCGCGAGATAGGGATTGGCGTTGCTCGTGGTCGAGTCAGGCATGGCGCGCGCTCTCCGTGGTTGTGCGATAGACTTGGGTCTCGAACTCATCCAGCAGGTTCAGCACCGTGGGGTCGGCGAACGGCAGGATCTGCGTGAGGATCGTGCCCGCGACCTGGCGCTGTGGATCGAGCCAGAAATACGTGTTGAACAGGCCGGCCCAGGCGAGGCTGCCGGCACTGCGACGGCCCGGCACGTCCTCGGTGTTGATCAGCCAGGTGAGGCCCCACTTCTTCTTCATGCCGGGGAAGAACTCGGCGTCGTGCGACATTCCCGGCTGCGAGGTCGGCAGCTTCTCCACTAACAGGTCGCCGATGTGGTTCTGCGCCATGAGCGCGATGGTCTCGGGCTTCAGGATCTGCGCGCCGTTGAACGAACCGCCGGCGAGCAGCATCTGGAGGAACTTCGCGTAGTCGGGGCCGGTAGAGTACAGCGCACCGCCGCCGGCGAAGAACTCGGCGCGGGTGAACGGCGTGCGCTCTATCGGCTCCAGCGATCCGTCGGGCTTGCGGTTATGCGCCTGCACACTGCGCGCAAGTTGCTCGTTGGTCGGCACGAAGCCCGTATCAGTCATGCCAAGCGGGGCAAAGATGTGCTGGCGCATGTAGCTGTCGAGGTCCTGGCGGCTGGCCGCCTCCACCATGCGACCGGCCCAGTCGATGTTGATGCCGTATTCCCAGCGCTCGCCAGGCTCGAATGCCAGCGGCGCGCCCAATGCGGCGAGCCTGCCGGACATGATCACGGGGAAGCCCGTGATCTGGCAGTAGCGATCGAAGTTCGCGTTCCACACCGGATAGACAAACCCCGCCGTGTGGGTAAGCAGCATGCGCAGCGTGATCTTGCGCCGCGCCGGCCGCAGGCGCGCCTTGCCGTCGGCATCGAAGCCTTCCAGCACCTGCGGTTCGGCAAGTTCCGGCACGATCTCGCCGGCCGGCTGATCGAGCGCCAGCGTGCCGCGCTCGACGCACTGCATGGCGGCGACGCCGGTCACCGCCTTGGTCATGGAAGCGATGCGGAACACGGTATCCAGTGTCATCGCCGCGGGCTCGTTGAGGCTGCGTTTGCCGAACGCGCCCTGGTAGCAGACGCCGCTGCGGTCCAATGCCAGCGCCACCACGCCTGGCACGCGGCCATCGTCGACCGCGGCGCGCAGCAGGCCGTCGATATCCTGTTTTGCCATGGGAACCCTCCGAGGCGGGCAGTATGCCCCGCGGTTGCGCCATCTGGCCAGCGGCGCGACAATGCCCGCTCGCTGTCAGGGAAGACCCCGCGGATGATCGAGAGCGAGATCGTCATCACAACGAAGCACGGGCAGATGCCAACCTTCATGGCCGCGCCCGAAGCGGAAGGCCCGCATCCCGGCATCATCTTTTACATGGACGCGCCAGGCATCCGCGAAGAGCTCCGCAACATGGCGCGGCGTATCGCCAAGCACGGCTATGTCTGCCTGCTGCCGGACATGTACTACCGGCTTGGCACGGTGCGCTTCGATCTGCCGCGGCGTGATGACGGAATGTCAGGCGTGATCCGCGCGTCGATGAACAGCCTGTCGATCCCATTCGTGAATGACGACACCGCGGCGATGCTCGCGTGGTTCGACGCCAATGAGCGGGTGCGGCCCGGCGCTGTCGGCTGCGTCGGCCACTGCATGAGCGGGCGCTACATCACCTCGGTCGCGGCGGCGTTCCCGCATCGCATGGCAGCGGCAGCGTCGCTGTACGGCGTGCAGATCGTCACCGACAAGGAGGACTCGCCGCACCTGACAGTGGACCGCATCAAGGGCGAGCTCTACTACGCGTTCGCGGAACATGATCAGGGCGTGCCGGCGAACGTCATCCCGGACCTGAAGTCGGCGCTGAACAAGGCCGATGTGAAGGCGACGATCGAGGTGTTTCCCGGCACGCATCACGGCTTCTGCTTTCCGGAGCGCGCGGTGTACGACACGCAGGCATCTGAGAGCACGTGGTCGAAGATCTTCGCGCTGTGGGATCGGCATCTGAAGTAGCGGAGGAGCGCGCATGCTGGACGAGGTGGCCGGCACCAAGGTGTTCACTGGCGAGCGGTCGCGTGCGGGCTATCGGCTGAACCGTATGGCGATGTCGCTGACCGGGGCGGCCAACCGCGATGCGTTCGTCGCTGATGAGGCGGGCTATGCGCGCGGCATGGAGCTGAACGATGCCGAGATCGACATGATCCGCCGGCGCGACTGGAAGGCGATGATCGATGCCGGAGGCAGCATCTACCTGCTGATCAAGATTGCCGGTGCGCTGAGCGTGCCACTCTATGCTGTCGGCGCGCAGACCGCGGGGATGACGTTGGAACAGTTCATGGCGTCGCGGAAGAAGGGCTGAGCGATGGGACGCATAGTGGGTGGGGTCGGTTCGTCGCATGCTCCGACGTTCGGTGCGGTGTACGACAAGGGACAGCAGAAGGAGCCGACGTGGGCGCCGCTGTTCGACGGCTATGTGCCGGTGCGTGCCTGGCTGGAAGGGCTGCGACCTGACCTGTTCATCGTGGTGTACAACGACCACGCCAACCAGTTCTTCTTCAACGCCTATCCCACCATCGCGCTCGGTGCGGCCGATGTGTATCCGCAGGCGGACGAAGGCTGGGGCAAGCGCGACCTGCCGGACATGCGTGGCGACGCTGCGTTCTCCTGGCACCTCGCGGCCAGCCTGGTGGAGGATGAGTTCGATCCGACGATCTGCCAGGAGATGATGGTCGATCACGGCGTGATGTCGTTCATGCCGATGCTGACCGACACGCGTTGGCCGGTGCCGATCGTGCCGCTGGCCGTCAATGTTATCCAGCATCCGGTGCCGACAGCGCGGCGGCTGTACCGGCTGGGTGCGGCGCTGCGGCGTGCGGTGGAGAGCTATCCGAAGGACATCCGCGTCGTGGTGATGGGTACCGGCGGGCTGTCGCATCAGTTACAGGGGACGCGGTTCGGCTTCACCAATCCGGAGTGGGACAACGAGTTCCTCGACCGGCTGGAGAGCGATCCGGAGCCGCTGACGGCGCTTGCGCACCACGATTGGATGGAGCGCGGCGGCACCGAGGGGATCGAGATGATCAACTGGCTGCCGATGCGGTCGGCGCTGGGCACGCAGGTTAAGCGCGTCGCGCGCACCTATCATGCGCCGATGATCACGGGCTATGGATTGCTGGCACTCGAGCCAACTTAGTACAAGCGAAGCAGTCCCGGTCGTGCCTGGCCGAGACTGCTTCGTCTTACGCTCCTCACGGTGAGGAGAGAGGGCAACCGGCCTGCTAGTCGCGCTTCGGCTTCTGCCGCTGCTCCGTCTGCTCCTTGTTGATCGCCGCCGCCTGGTCGCCGTCGTGGCCGGCGCGTTCTGCCATCTCGGTGTGTGCCTGCTTGTCAGCTTGCGCCACGGTATCTTCAGATTTCATCTTCTCGTTCGCCATGGGCATCTCCTGTCGAGCGGTCCGGAAACGCGCCGACAGGCAGGTGGTTGCACCCGATCAGCGATGCCCGAGTGACGCGCAGTCCGCCAGCAGCGCCTCGTCCGGCCGCACGATCTCAACGATGTTGAACACGTCCAGGTCGTTCGGCTTGTCGGTGAAGCGGCTGTCGATGATCAGCATCGACTGCACCGCCTGGTGATCGCACGGGCGGTAATATTCCGGGCCCTTGTAGAGGTCGAACTTCATCCCCTGCAGCGCCTCGACCAGCTTGTCGGACGCGACACTGCCGGCGGCGCGCGCTGCGGTCAGCACCGTCATCACGCCGGCAAACCCCAGGGCGCCGTAGTCACTCGGCACCCGACCCTCGGTGAAGGCGCGGAACCGGCGGTTGAAGGTCGCTGCGGTCGGGATCGTGTCCTCCAGCCGCCAGTAGTACGACGTCCCGCCCAGCATGCCCTGATAGGCCTCCGCCCCGGCATCGAGCCGCGCGTCGAACACCAGGATCGGGGCGACGAACTGCATCGACGGCTTGAGGCCGATCCAGCCGGCCTGCTGCACCGAGAGCTGCTGATCAACGCCGAAGTTGCAGAACACCAGGATATCCGGCTTCGCGGCGCGGATGTTCTCCAGGTAGGTGGCGAAGTCGGGTGCGCCCAGCGGATGGCGTTCGGTCGCCACCACCTGGATACCGAACTGCCGGCCGATCTCCTCGAAGCCGCGCACCATCTCGGCGCCGTAGGCGTAGTCGGCGGCCAGAAAAGCAACCCGCTTGCCGTAGCGCGAGAACACGTAACGGCCGACCGCCTGCGAGGTGGTATGCGGCGTCAGCGCCTCGTGGAAGGTGTAAGGGCTCCAGTCGGGCAGCGCGACGATCGCGTCCGATTGGCTGATCGAGTTGAAAACCACCTTCGCCGCCTTGGTGACGTTGTTGATGGCCAGTTGCACCGCGCCGGACAGACCCCCGGTCACGAAATCCACCTTGTCATGCGCGATCAGCGCGCTGGTGACCTCGGCCGCGCGCCCCGGGTCGAGTTCGTCGTCGCGCATCAGGAGTTCGGCGGTCTGTCCGTTGAGCCCGCCCTGCTCGTTGAACATCGCCACCGCGACATGGGCGCCGCGCAGCATGTCGAGCGCCTCCTGCTCGTAGGGGCCGGTGAGCGGGATCGGCAGGCCGATGCGGATCGGTGCGGCGGCTTGGGCGCGGACGAACGGTGCGGCGAGACTGGCTACCGCAAGCCCCGCACCCAGGACCTGTCGGCGCGACGCGGAACGACGCTCTCGAACCATCGTCTTCTCCTGCGATGCTGGCGGGGCGGGCAGGGGGGCGATCACTTGAGCGTCCCCAGATAGGCGATCAGGTCCGCACGCTTGGCCGGATCCTTGAGGCCGGCATAGGTCATGATCGTGCCTGGAACGACGGTGCGGGGCGACTCGAGGTACTTGTCGAGCGTATCCGGACTCCAGGTTATGTTCGCGTTCTGGTTCGCCGTGGAATACTTGAACCCAGCCTCAGACCCGGTCTTGCGACCCACGACGCCGAACAGCGAGGGACCGGTCAGATTGCGTCCGGCCTGCGGCGAATGGCACAGGCCACATGCCGACTTGAACGTGGTCTGCCCGGCGGCAGGATCGGCGGCGTGTACCGGCCAGGCGGCAAACGCGCAGAACAGCAGGAGGGTCAGGCGCAGGATCGGCAGCACGCGATTGGTTCGACCGACCATTGGGCGGAACTCCGTGGTCACGGTGACAGCCAGGCGCAGGCGGGCGAGCGCAAGATCGATAACACCTTGCAAACGGTTGGCCAATGTCAAACGGTACAGTTTTCCACAACTAAAAAGTGAGATATTGCCGTGACCTGGTCCATTGTGGCCCACCACCCGACCTCCGGCGCCTTCGCGGTTGCCGTTGCCACCAAAGCCTTCGCGGTCGGCGCTTCCTGCCCGTTCGTACGAGCCGGCGTGGGTGCGGTCTCCACCCAGTCCTTCACCAACCGCTATCTCGGGCCGGCCGTGCTGGATGCGCTTGCCCGCGGGTTGCCGCCGGAGGCGGCGATCGAAGGGGCGCTTGCCGGCGATGAAGGACGTGGCCTCCGCCAGGTGCACGCCGTGGATCGGTTAGGCCGCACCGCCGCCTGGACCGGCGGGAACTGCGTCACATGGTGCGGCGACATGGCAGCCGAGGGCATCAGCGTCGCAGGCAACATGCTGGCCGGGAAGCCGACAGTCGCCGTCACGCTCGCCGCCTGGCAGGCCAACCCGACGCTCGAAATGCCCGAGCGGCTTATGACCGCGATGGAGGCGGGTGAGGCGGCCGGTGGCGACCGGCGCGGTCGGCAATCGGCGGCGATGGTGCTGATCACCACCGAGGACTTCCCGGACTTGGACCTGCGGGTGGATGACAGCCCGGCCCCGCTGCCGGAACTGCGCCGGCTTCTTGGGGTGTGGCGCGTGGAGCGCGCACCGGGGCTCGCCAGCCAGCCCTCGCGTGCCAATCCATCGGGCTTCGCCGACCTAGATGCGATCGATGCCGGCTGGATGGCGCGAGGCATAGATTTGCGGCTGAGCCGCTAGCGGAGGCCGGAACGCTCTGGCAAAGTAATGCTTCCAGGATGGGTAAGGGGACGTCGTATCGCATGCTGAGACGCCGGGCCGCCGCGCGCCTGTTGGCCGCGACCGCCGTGATCGCTGGTTCAGGCGGCGCCTCGGCATGGGCCGCCGATACAGTTGTCCGGATCGGACTGGACCTGTCGCTGACCGGCGCGGATGCGGAATCCGCCCTGCGCATCAAGAACGGCGCGCTGATGGCGATCGAGGAGATCAACGCCCGCCACGACATCCCGGGCTACCGGCTCGAGGCGCTGATCCTGGACGACGGCACGCCTACCTCGGGCCAGTACGATCCGATCCAGGCTGCAACCAACGCGCGCAAGATGGTGTCGGACAAGACGGTGGTCGCGGCGGTCGGTCCGATGATGAGCGGTGCCGGCAAGGCGATGGCGCCGATTCTGAGCCAGGGCAACCTGGCGACGATCACCCCGAGTTCGACCAATCCCGACATCACCGATCCCAGATACGCCGCCGAGTTCCGACCGGGCGGCAAGGCGATCTATTTCCGCACCGTCACGACCGATGCACATCAAGGACCGGCGCTGGCGAACTTCTTCGCCGATCGGTTGAAGGTGAAGTCGGTCTACGTGCTGGACGATTCCGGCGCCTATGGCGTCGGGCTTGCCGACACGTTTGAGAGGCGCGCCAAGGAGAAGGGCATCCAGGTACTCGGCCGTGACCGGGTCGACCCCAAGCTGGCCGACTACATGGTGCTGCTGACAAAGATAAAGGCGAGCAACCCCGACGCGCTTTACTACGGCGGCGTCAGCCAGGCTGGGGTGAAGGTGGCGAAGCAGTCGTACGACGTGCTGCCGAAGGCAATCAAAGGCGGCGGCGACGGGATGTATTCGGCCGAGATGCTGTCGGCCGCCGGCTTCCCGGCTGCGGAGGGCTGGTACGCGACGATCGCCACGCCGCACACATCCGAGGAAAAGTCGGCGGATGCCTGGGTGAACAAGTACCAGACCAAGTACAACCTGGTGCCGTCCGACTATGCGATCACCGCCTATGACGCCGTGCTGGTGATTGCCGATGCGATCCGGCGCGTGGTCGCCGACCGCAAGGACGTGACCCGGGACAACGTACGGGACTACATACAGACGGCGAATGTGAAGACGGTCCAAGGGACGATCGCGTTCGACGCCAACGGCGACCTGCTGGACCGCACGATCAGCGTGTTCCAGATCAGGAAGGATGCGCGCTATTCAGCCGACGACATGGTGCACCAGTACCACTATGTCGGTATCGCGCCGCAGTCGTAGACCACCGATCCACAGGGAGACTGAGTATATGATGACCAGACGCCAAGTCCTGCTTGCCGCCACCGCGACGGCGGTGTTGAGCGGGTTCACCGGTGCCGTTCCGGCATGGGCCGCCGACAAGGTGGTCAAGATCGGCATCGATCTGTCGCTCACCGGGGCCGACTCACTGGGTGCGACCCGCGTGAAGAACGGCATCGGCATGGCGTTCGACGCTGCCAACCAAGCCAATTCAGTGCCCGGCTACAAGTTCGAACTGCTGGTCACCGACGACGGCACCGCAACCGCCGGCCAGTACGACCCGGCGCAGGCAGCAACCAATGCGCGCAAGATGGTCGCCGACAAGGACGTGGTTGCAGCGATCGGCCCGCAGATGAGCGGCGCCGGTAAGGCCATGGCGCCGATCCTGAGCCAGGGTGGGCTGGCGACAATCACGCCTTCCTCCACCAATCCCGACATCACCAACCCGAAATTTTCGGATCAGTATCGTCCGGCCGGCAAGCCGATCTACTTCCGGACCGTGACGACGGACGCCTTCCAGGGTCCCAACATGGCGAACTTCCTGGCCGAAAAGCTGCACGTGAAGTCGGTCTACGTGCTGGACGACAGCGGCGCGTTCGGTGTCGGCGTGGCGGATTCGTTCCAGAAGCAGGCCGAAGCGAAAGGGATGAAGGTCGTCGGTCGCGACCGCCTCGACCCGAAGGCCGCCGACTACACAGCGATCCTGACCAAGATCAAGTCGCTGGCGCCGGAGGCGATCTACTTTGGCGGCGTAACCCAGGCAGGGGTGAAGCTCGCCAAGCAGGGCTACGACATTGTGCCGAACATCATCAAGGCAGGTCCCGACGGCATGGTGAGCCCCGACCTGCTGAGCGGCGCCGGCTTCCCGGCGGTGGAGGGCTGGTACACCTCGATCGCCGCGCCGCACCTGGTCGAGGATCAGAAGGCCGCCCAGTTCGTCGCCGCCTTCAAGGGCAAGTTCAATGATGCGCCGGACGACTACACGATAACAGCGTACGATGCCGGGCTGGTCATCATCGACGCGGTCCAGCGCCTGGTGAAAGCGGGCAAGCCGGTGACGCGCGAGAACGTCCGCGATGCGATCCAGACCGCCAAGGTGCCGACGATCCAGGGCGTTGTCTCGTTCGACGAAAATGGCGACCTGGCGGACCGCACCGTCAGCGTATTCCAGATCAAGAAGGACGCGACGAAGCCGCTGACCGACGTGTCGGCGCAGTACAAGTACATGGAGGTCGCGCCGCAGTCGTGACTTGGGCTGAGGTCCGGGGCAGGAATGCCCCGGACCTCAGGAATTTGCTAAAGGCACGCTGTTTGCATAAATGGCGGCCGGATTAATGCAGGGAACTTCAGCATGGTGATGACGCGCCGGGACCTGGTCTCGAGGCATGCCGGGCGATGACGACTTTCGACCTGCTGCTGCAGCAGACGATCAACGGCCTCAGTCTCGGTGCCATGTATGCACTGCTGGCGCTTGGCTTCACGCTGGTCTACGGTATCCTTGAGCTGATCAACTTCTCCCATTTCAACGTGTTCATGATCGGCTCGTTCATTGCGCTGTTTGTATTGCAGGCGTTCGGTCTCTCCGGTCAGGAGGTGATCCTGACTGGTCTGCCTCTGTTTGGCGTCCTGCTGGTGGCGTTCCTGATCACCATGGCATTCTGTGGCGCGCTTGGCGTGCTGGTGGAGCGGATAACCCTGCGCCCGCTCCGCAACGTCAAGGGACCGGCGGCGATGATCACTTCGATCGGCGTCTCCTACATCCTGTTCAATGTCATCCTGCTGACCGTTGGCGCGGACTCGAAGAATTTCCCCAATCCGATGCCGGCGATCCGTTGGCAGATCGGCGGGGCCACGCTGGACTTCCGTGTCCTCCTGATCTGGGCCGTGGCGCTGCTGCTGATGGGAATCCTCTACGGGTTCGTGCAGCGGTCCCGGATGGGCAAGGCGATGCGCGCCACCGCGCAGGATCCCGAAGCCGCCCGCATGATGGGCGTCGAGGTCGACAAGGTCATCATGATGGCATTCTTCCTCGGCTCGGCGCTGGCCGGTGCGGGCGGGCTGATCTTCGGGCTCTATTACAACTTCACCAGCTTCATCATCGGCTTCACCGCCGGGCTGCGCGCGTTCACCGCCGCGGTGCTGGGCGGTATCGGCAACGTGCCAGGCGCGATGGTGGGCGGCGTGCTGATCGGGCTGATCGAGGCGATGGGCGGCCAGTTCATCGCCACCGCGTGGACCGACGTGATCATCTTCTCGATCCTCGTGCTCGTGCTGGTGTTCAAGCCGGCCGGCCTGTTCGGGCGGGTCGCGCCCAATAAGTCTTGAGAGGACGCCCCGCATGAACGGCACAGCTTCCGCCGCCGTCTCGGCCCTGACCCGCCCGATCGCGCGCATCCCCGAGATCCATCGACGGCGGCTGTGCATGGTGCTGCTGGCCGTGGCCGCGATCGCTTTCCCGCTCCTGCATCCGAACGACGCCGACGTGGACAGCATGGCGAACGCGGCGGCCTACGCCACGCTGGCGCTGGGACTGAACATAGTGGTGGGTTTCGCCGGCCTGCTCGACCTCGGCTATGCCGCGTTCTTCGCCATCGGTGCCTACACCTACGGCATCCTCACTGCGTTCCAGCTCCAGCCGGAATGGAGCGCATTCTGGGAGCCGTTCCAGTATCTGGGCCTTGTCCACAAGATCCCCGGCGACCTGCCCGATACCAGCGTGGTGCACTTCACGCTGTCGTTCTGGCTTGGCCTGCCGCTGGCAGCGGGCCTGGCGGCATTCTTCGGTATCCTGTTCGGCGCGCCGACGCTGCGGCTGAGGGGCGACTATCTGGCGATCGTTACGTTGGGTTTCGGCGAGATCGTGCCGATCGTGGTGCGCAACTGGTCCGACCTGACCAACGGCGCTGCCGGTCTCAACGGCGTCGCGGCGCCGCGATTGTTCGGCTGGAGCTTCGGCGTCGACGCGCGGCCCTACTACTATGTCGCGATCGCGCTGGTGGCGCTGCTGATCTTCATCAGCATCCGATTGCGGGATTCGCGCATCGGGCGCGCCTGGATGGCAATCCGCGAGGATGAGATCGCGGCCGGCGCTATGGGCATCAACCGCACCAAGTTCAAGCTGCTGGCCTTCGCCATCGGTGCGGCATTCGGCGGCATGACCGGTGTGTTCTATGTCGCCAAGCTGCAGACCGCGACGCCCGAGATGTTCGGCTTCCCGGTGTCAGTGATGATCCTGGTGATGATCGTGTTCGGCGGCATCGGCAGCGTCTGGGGCGTGGTGCTGGGCGCGTTCATTCTGCAGCTGCTGCAATCCTGGTGGCTGCAAGATTTGTCGGAGTGGCTGCACGGACTCGGGCGCTTCATGAACAACGAGTGGTTGCAGCACATCGACCTGGTACCATCGATCGAACTGATCTTCGGCTTCATCCTGGTCGGCATGATGCTGTTCCGCCGCCAGGGGCTGATACCGGCGACGCGGCAGCAGGCAGCGCTGTCGATCGATCAGCAACACGCGGAGGTGCGGCGCGGCGGCTTCACCGACCTGAAGCTGCACGGCCTTGGCGGCGAGGCTCGGTCAGGCGAGATCGCGCTCGACATCCAGGACATCACGGTACGGTTCGGCGGGCTGACCGCGCTGAACAAGGTGGACCTCGTGGTACCGAAGGGCGGTGTGGTGGCGGTGATCGGCCCGAACGGGTCCGGCAAGTCGACGCTGTTCAACGTGATCACCGGGCTGGTGCCGGCCGAGGAAGGCTCGATCCGGTTCCATGGCGAAGAGCTGATGGGCCTGGCGGATTACCAGATCCTGGAAAAGGGCGTCGCGCGGACGTTCCAGAACCTGCGGCTGTTCGCCAACCTGACCGTGATGGAGAATGCGCTGATCGGCCAGCACGCCCGGCTGAAGACCGGCACGGTGGCGGCGGTCCTGCGGCCTCCTGGTACGGTCGCCGAAGAGAAGGGCGCACGCGAGTGGGCGATGGAGATCTTCTCGATCTTCGGCAATCGCCTGACGCCGCGCACCGGGCAGATGGTCGCCGGGCTGTCCTACGCCAATCGCCGGCGCATCGAGATTGCGCGCGCTCTCGCCTCGCGCCCACGCATCCTGCTGCTGGACGAGCCGACCGCTGGGATGAACCCGGCGGAGACGCTCGAATTGGCGGAGCAGATCAAGAGCCTGAACGCGCTGGGACTGACGGTATTGCTGATCGAGCACAAGCTGGATGTGGTCACCACGCTGGCCGACACGGTGTACGTGCTCGACCATGGCGAGGTGATCGCGCAGGGCAAGCCGGACGAGGTGCGCAAGGACGAAGAGGTGCTGCGCGCGTATCTGGGACGCAATGCGCAGGCGTCGTTGGCGGGAGCGTCGGTCGATGCTGCTTGAATTCAAAAACATCGACACCCATTACGGCGACCTGCACGTCCTGAAGCAGGTCAACTACACGATCGGCGAGGGCGAGATCGTCTCGCTTCTCGGCGGCAACGCATCGGGCAAGTCCACCACGATGAAGACCATCATGGGCGTGGTGCGGCCGACGCGTGGCACGGTGGTGTATCAGGGCGAGGCGATCGAACGCATGCCGACCGCTGAAC
>DASSRN010000459.1:0-30747 GCA_035701785.1 Acetobacteraceae bacterium
CCCTCTCCCGCGCAGCGGGGGAGGGTCGGGGAGGGGGCGCCTGACCCATGCGCGTCGCCGTCATCGGCGCGGGCATCGTCGGCGTGTCCTGCGCGCTGCACCTCCGCCGCGACGGCCACGAGACGACGCTGCTCGACCCCCGCGCGCCCGGCACGGCGACCTCGTTCGGCAACGCCGGCGGCATCGTCACCGGCGCGGTGGTGCCGAACAGCACCCCTGCCCTATGGCGCGACATCCCGCACATGCTGTTCAACCGCGACAGCGCGGTGCGCGTGCGATGGAGCTACCTGCCGCGCGCGGCCCCTTGGCTGATCCGCTTCCTGCTCAACGGTCGCCGGAGCCGCGTCAACGCGCTCGCCGATGCACTGCACCCGCTGGTCACCGGCGCGTACGACGCGCACCGCGAGCTGATCGCGTTGTCTGGTGCCGAAGACCTGGTCCGTCCGCTGGGCTGGCTGAAGGTGTACGAGACCGAGGCCGGTCTCGCCGCCACGCAGTTTGATCGCGACGTCATGGCGGCACGCGGCGTGCGCTGCGACATATTGGGCGCCGACGAGATCCGCCAATTGGAGCCGGCGCTGTCGCCCCGCTTCGTCCGTGGCCTCTACCAGCCGGACGGCGCGTCGGTGATCTCGCCGCACCGGCTGGTGCAGGCCTACGCGGCACAGTTTCAGCGGCTGGGCGGCACCATCGCGCAGGAGCGCGTGCGCGGCATCCAGCCGCTGGACCCCGGCGTGCGGCTGGACTGCGAACTCGGCTTCCGCAGCTTCGACGCCGTGGTGGTCGCTGCCGGCGCCTGGTCGAAGGAACTGGCGCGTCAGATCGGCGACCGCGTGCCGCTCGACACCGAGCGCGGCTACCACCTCAACGTCGAACCGGGTGACGCCGGCGAACTGCGCCGCGCGGTGATGTTCCCGGAACGCGGATATGTGCTGGCGCCGATGCTGGACGGCATCCGGCTCACCAGCGGCGTCGAACTGGCCGGGCTGGACGCCAAGCCGGACTTCTCCCGCATCCGCCGCCTGCTGCCGGCGGCGCGCGAGGCGCTGCCGGGCCTCTCCGACCGCATCACGCGGCAATGGCTCGGCTATCGCCCTTCAACGCCGGACTCGCTGCCGGTGATCGGCCGCTCACCGCACAGTCCGGCGGTGTTCCACGCCTTTGGACATCACCACCTGGGCCTGACGCTGGGCCCGATCACCGGAAAGCTGATCGCCGCCGTGGTGGCCGGCCGCGCGCCGGCATTCGATCTGACGCCCTATCGAGCCGAACGATTCTGAGCAGATCTCACGCCAGGGTGATCCATGTCATTGCAACCACGCACCCAGGCCCCATATTCTGTCGGCACTCAGCGGACAGGCCCGGTCTTTGTTTGCCGCTGTCCAACGAAGCGTCCCCGGCATGCGGTTCGCCGCCTAGGCTAGGCGAGCCATATGCCGGGGCTTGCGCGATCAGCGCTCCACATCCGGCAGCCGTCGTGGACGGCCTGCCTCATCCACCGCCACCAGCACGAATTCCGCCGCCGTCACGCGCACGCGTTCGCCCTGCCCGCGCCGCAGCGCCCACGCCTCCACCCCAAGCGTGATCGAACTGCGCCCGGTCCGCACGATGTCCGTATAGACGCAGACCACGTCGCCGACCTTCACCGGCTGGAGGAAGCTCAGGTTGGAAACCGCCGCGGTGGCGACGCGCCCCCTGGCGCGCGTGCCGGCCGAGACACCGGCGGCAAGGTCCATCAGCGACATGATCCAGCCGCCGAAGATGTCGCCGGCGGGGTTCGTGTCGGCCGGCATCGCCACCGTGCGCAGCGCCAGCTCCCCTTTCGGTTCGGCATTCGTCATGGCGCGGTCTCCTGCTACGATCGGGCAAACCTGGAGTGCGGGGCATGAACGAGCAAGCGGGCACGACCGATCGGGTACTCCAGCGGCGCGACGCCGGTGGCGTGGCCTGGCTCACGCTGAACCGGCCGGCCGCGCGCAACGCGCTGTCGATCGGGCTGATGCAGGCGCTGGTCGCCGAGTTCATCGGCATCGAGCACGATCCCGACGTGAAGGTGGTGGTGATCAGCGGCGCCGGCCCGGCGTTCTGCGCCGGCCACGACCTGCGCGAACTGCGTGCCACGCCGGAGCGCGAGACGTACGAGGCCACCTTCTCGCTGTGCTCGACGCTGATGACCAGCATCGTCCGGCTGCCCAAGCCGGTGATCGCGCGGGTGCACGGCGTTGCTACCGCCGCCGGCTGCCAGCTGGTTGCGACCTGCGATCTCGCGGTGGCGGCTGACAGCGCGCGCTTCGCCACGCCCGGCGTCAATATCGGGCTGTTCTGCTCGACGCCGATGGTGGCGCTGTCCCGCGCCGTGGGCCGGAAGGCAGCGATGGAGATGCTGCTGACCGGCGAGCTGATCGACGCGCAACGCGCGCACGCGCTCGGGCTGATCAATCGCGTGGTGCCGGAAGCGGAGCTGGATGCTGCGGTGGCATCGCTGGCGGCGACAATCGTGGCCAAGAGCCCGCTGACGCTGGCGATCGGCAAGGAGGCATTCTATCGCCAGGCAGAGATGGCGCTGGATGAGGCCTATGCGTTCGCGTCAGAGGTGATGACCCGCAACATGCTGGCGCGCGACGCGGCGGAAGGCATCGACGCATTCCTGGGCAAGCGTCCGCCGGTGTGGACCGGCACCTGATTGCGTCAGCCGCTGACGATTGCTGGGGAGATGTCCGCGATCAAAGCAATAACGCACTCCATATTCTTGACACCAGCTGAGCTGCGGAAGCATTCCGAGTGGCTGCTGGAACATGCACGGCACCTGCGCATCGAAGCCGAGGCCGCGCGGAGACGCAGTGTAGAACGGCGCGTGATGGCTGATAACGCGCGCGAGGTAGCCGCCCGCATGCGTGCCGAGGCAATCGCATATGCGGAACAGGCTTACCGACGTGCCAAGCGCTACTGACGATCCTCGCCTGGTTCGTGTTCGTTGTCAGCGCGCTGCCTGGTCCGTCGTTCGGCTGCGCTCTCTCTGAGGATTCCGACCAGATGCCGCGCCACAGTGACGCTCTCCCATGCGGTGGCTCGCGCATCCGCCGCACGCGCCAGCAATGTGCGATTACGCTCGATCAGCTGGTCAAACCGATCTTCCTGCATCTCCGAGCTATATGCAGGCGATGACCGATGCAAGGCAGAGGGAATTTCTGCGGGCCGGAACAAGATCGCGGCAAGCTGTCCGGAACTGCACGCTGGCAGCGACTGCGCGACATCATTCCGCCATTGCATGCACCTTTCCGACTCGCTTCGCCACCGCGAAAGGCGCATGCTGAACGGGTGGCGGGGGCTGATCCGATGACCGATTATACGCTTGTGCCGGATGGGCTGACTGCGTACGGCGTCGAAGTGATGAGCGCACACCGTTTCCAGTCGGTCCGCGGCTTCTTGACGGCTGAAGCCGCGAGAGCCTGGATCGCCGAGCAAGAGGCGGCGGACGGCAGGGTGCCGGCCAGCGTCCAGCCCGTCCCCGCCAAAAGACCGTCGCCTATGCAACTGAGTAGTCGGAACCGCGATCTGCTCCGACGCGCTGAGGAGGCCAGGCGTCGCACGAGACTGTTGTCCAGCAGGCCGACGGTGCGGCTGCGGCGGGCCTCGGTCGCACCGGTGAACTCGACCAACAGCGCGCATGTGCCGCCGCCGCTGCCAGCTCTCTCGCCCTGCATCGGTGTGGTGTTCGCGCTCGAACTGCAAGCGCTGCTCGGCGAGCCGGAGAGCCTGCTTCAGTCTGTCAGGGAACGGCTGGGCTTGCTGCCGGCGTGACCATGCGTCGAGTGTCCGCTGTGAGCAGTTGCGCAGGATCGGTTTCGCCGTCGGCGCGACTTCGCACCGACATCAAAACTTCCGTAGCCATGTTCCAAGGATGCCGGAGCGCGTTACAACAACCCGCGTGAATGACGATGCGAAGTTCGACGATCTGATCGCGCGAAACCGCCTGCTGGTGGCAGAGGCTGCGCATGTTCGGCGGGACGCATCCTGGCTGCGCGCTACGGCACGAGTGGAGCTGGTACGCGTCTCGGTCGCACAGAGCCTGGCCGCGATCCGGCAAGCATGGTCGGCATCCCAGCGCAGCCGTTGCCTGCGGTCGGACCAGCAATAGCCCCGGCCCATCGAAGCCTCTCGCTGGCATCTCCGCCGCAGTCGGTTGCATGGTGCGGATTGCGACCTTGCATGACATAATGGCGGGGCAATGACCTCCTGCTGCACATGGGCAGATCGATAGCAGACCACGCCCGGCAAACGTCCAACGCGCCGGTGATAGCGCGCGCCCGCGGAGCGATGGCGCAAAGCAGCCACGCGATCGGTGCCAGCAATCAGGTCTTGCCACAGTCGGCTGTTCTGATGCCGCACGCTTCGCCCGAAGCCGCGTTGCACCCCGCCCGGCAGCAGATGCATTTGGCCGACGACCTGGCGCGCGGAGAGGCCACGACGGAGCGGCGCGAGACGGAGGCGCTCCGGCATGTCGCCTGTTCATTGCGCTCAGCGGCGCAGGAAGCGCGGCTCGTCAGCCAGGAGACGCGATGGAACGCCCGGGCTACCCGGTTCAGGGCAGCGATGGAGCGGGAGCGTTCGCATCTTCTGGGGCAATGGGCAGGGTACACCTAGCGGCTGCCTCCTCAGCGATCGATGCAGCACGACCGGTGGTGTGCAACCGGGAACTGCTGGCAATCGCGGAACGGACTGATCTATGGTGCCGCAGTGCGGTCGGGACGCCACGGGCAGGCCCGCCTCCTCGCGGAGGGCACTGCAAAGAGCCTCGGGCACGTCAACGAGCCGGTGAGCCTCGCGGCCGCAGCAACGGATCTCAGGGGACTGTGTTGCGCAAGCCAACCGACGCCGACGCGGTGATCCGGCTCAATCGTGAGCTGTGCGCGCTTGCCGAAAGGGCGTGTCGGGAAAGCCAGTTGTTGCTGCAACGGTCGGCCATCGACCGGATCCAGCGCTGTCTCGATGTGAACCGCTCACCAAGCGAGTGGTCCTTGGCCATGGCGGAATGGACCGCCGGGCTTCGGCGCCTGCCGCCGGGCTTGCGGGACGTGAGGCATCCCACCCGGGCGGCTCGCGCAGCACTGGCCAGCATCTCTGGCGGCAAGCGTTGAACCGTGCACAAGGGCATCTTGCGTGTCATACTGCCCAGCGACGGCCTTTTCCCCCACAGCGGATCGATGGCCGACCTAGACCTGCGAGCAGCCAACGTGCTGCTGATCGCAAGGTCGCGCAGGATTGTCGCGCGCAGCCGCCGCACGATTTCGCTCAGCAGCCGGCTGATAAGACAGTCGGCCAGAGTGGCGTGTCCGCATCTTGAACCCCCGTTGCGCCCAGGGCGCCGCGAGCTGTCCAGACTGGTCGATGACCTGGTGCGCTGGCAGGCCGATGCCGAGAGACGAGATACAGCGGCGCTTCTGCGATTTGCCCACTGGCTGCGCTCGGCGGCGGAAGAAATCCGCGTGATCAGCCAGGAGACCCGGTGGCGCGCCCATGACACGTCGCTCAGGGCAGCAGCGGCACGCCAGCGGTCGCACTGGTTGAGGGATGGGACTGGGAAACCGGCGCGCCGCCTGACGGCACGCGCGATGATCCTGGCCTGAACCGGCAGCTGGCTGGCCAGGCCAGGCGAGGGCCGCTGCGCTATTGAATTCAAAGTCTTACGCCTCAATCTCTTCGATCAACGATCGAAGCCCTCATGACAGACCCCTACGAGACCCTCGGCGTGCAGAAGACCGACAGCGACGCGGCGATCCGCGCCGCCTACCGCAAGCTCGCCAAGAAGCACCACCCCGACGTGAACCCCGGCAAACCCGAGGCGGCGGAGCACTTCAAGGAGATCAGCGCCGCCTACGACCTGCTGGGCGACAAGGACAAGCGCGCCCGCTTCGACCGCGGCGAGATCGACGCCTCGGGCAACGAGGTGCCGCCGCAGCGGCCGTTCTATCGCGACTTCGGCGATGCGGCGGGGCGGGAGAAGTACCACACGGACTCTGTGTTCAACTACGATGACCTGGAGGGCATCTTCGCCCGCGCCTTCCGTGACCAGGCGCGCGGCGGTGGACAGGGACAGCGCTTCTCGATGCGCGGCCAGGACGCCCACTACCAGCTGACGCTTGACTTCCTCGACGCGGTGAACGGCGCCACCCGGCGCGTGACACTGCCCGACGGGCGTACGCTGGATGTGCGCATTCCGCCGGGCGTGCAGGACGGCCAGGTGATCCGGCTGCGCGGTCAGGGCATGCCGGGCATCGGCGACGGCGCACCCGGTGACGCGCTGGTGGAGGTCTCGGTGGCGCCGCATCCGACCTTCCGCCGCGAGGGCGACGACATCATCGTGCAGCTGCCGGTGACGCTGCAGGAGGCGGTACTCGGAGCCACGCTCGAGGTGCCGACGATCACCGGCCCGGTGCGGCTGACCATCCCGTCGAACTCCGGCCGTGGCACCAGGCTGCGGCTGCGCGGACGCGGCATCGCCGGCCGCGGCCACCAGTTCGTCGAGCTGCACCCGGTGCTGCCGGCAGTCGAGGAGCCGGAACTCGCCGAGTTCCTGCGCAACTGGCAGCCACGGCACCCGCAGAACCCGCGCTCCGGCATGGAGACCGCGTGATGGACGCCGCCGCGGTCGTCGCCCTGTTCCCAGGGCTGACAATGATCGAGCTGACCGCCTGGGTGGAGCGCGGCTGGGTGATCCCGGACGCCGACGGGCCGGTGCTCGAATTCCACGAGATCGACGTGGCGCGCGTGCGGCTGATCCGCGATCTGCGCGGCGGCATGGAACTGGGCGAGGACGCCGTGCCGCTGGTGCTGTCGCTGCTGGACCAGGTCTACGAGCTGCGCAGCCGGCTCAAGTCGGTGCTGCGAGCGCTTGAGGCACAGCCCGGCGACGTGCAGCAGGCGATCCTCGCGCGGCTCGGCGGCGACCAGGGCTGAAAGGGCCTATCGGGTCTGGAAGCCTGCAATGATGGTGTAGGCCGCGCCCGACTTCGTCGGGCTGATCGGCAGCACCATGTTGACGTCGCCGGGCGTCACCGTGATGCGGTCGACGTTGGACGGAAACGCGACCTGCATCAGGAAGGTGCGCTTGTCGAGGATCGAGTCGCCCTCGGTCACCGCGATGAATACCGGCACCTGGATGCCGGGACCGGGCATGGCGGGTCCACGGCTGAGCTCGACGCCGACGCTGGTAGTGACGGCAAGCTGGTTCTTGTCGGCGCCCGGGCGACAGCTCCCCACGATGTTGGCGATCCTGCCGTGCAGCACGAGATCGGTCAGGTCGCGCGAGCCCCCGGTCCGGTAGAGGTCGATGTCGGCGGCGCCGCCCAGGATCGCCTGCCCCGGGCAAGGTGGCGCGAACTGGTTGCGTGCCGGCCCGCAGGCCACCGGCGCGGCGAGCAGCGCGGCCAGCGCGGCGGCACGCGGCGCCCATGCGAGACTCGGTCGATCGGCCATTGGCTACTCCGGGATGCGGCCGGGCTTCTTGCGACACCGCGGTCGTTGCCGGCAAGAGAGGGGGCGCGCATAGTGCGCGGCCGCCACGCAATCGACAACTCGCCGCAGGAGGCCCGCATTTTCCAGCATTTTTCCGCCGCGACCTGATCCTGCATGGCGGTCTACACCGAGGTCACCGACGAGGCCCTGGCGGCGTTCCTGGAAGACTACGACATCGGCAGCATGGTGGCGTTCCGCGGCATCGCCGAGGGCGTGGAGAACAGCAACTACTCGCTACGCACGACGGCGGGCGACTTCATCCTGACCCTGTATGAGCGTCGGGTCGACCCGGCCGACCTGCCGTGGTTCCTGGGGTTGATCGAGCACCTGGCAACACGCGGCATCGTCTGTCCGCTGCCGGTGCACGGCCGCGATGGTGTGGCACTGCGACATCTGTGCGGTCGGCATGCGGCGATCACCACCTTCCTGCCCGGTGTCTGGCCGCGGCGGGTGCGGCCGGAGCACTGCGCGCCGCTGGGCGCCGCGCTGGCGGCGCTGCACGTTGCCGGGCGCGACTACGCGCCGACCCGGCGCAACGCGCTGGGGCCGGACGGCTGGGCGCCGCTGCTGGAGCGCTCGCGCGCAAGGGCCGACGAGGTGCAGGCGGGGCTTGCGGCGGAACTGGACAGTGCGCTGGCCGGTATCCTGGCGGAATGGCCGGCCGGGCTGCCGGTGGGGCACATCCATGCCGACCTGTTTCCCGACAACGTGTTCTTCCTGGACGGCAAACTGTCCGGATTGATCGATTTCTACTTCGCCGCCACGGATATCCTGACCTACGACGTGGCAGTGTGCCTGAACGCCTGGTGCTTCGAGGCGGACTTCTCGTTCAACGTGACCAAGGCGCGCTCCCTGCTGCGCGCCTATGACGCGACGCGTGCGCTGTCGGCGGCCGAACGCGCCGCACTGCCGGTGCTGTGCCGGGGTGCGGCGATCCGCTTCCTGCTGACCCGGCTGTACGACTGGCTGAACACGCCGCCTGGCGCGCTGGTGACGCGCAAGAACCCGCTCGAGTATCTGCGCCGCCTGCGCTTCCACCTGCTGGCGCGCGACGAAGGCGCGTATGGCATCTGAGCAGGTCACCCTCACGCCCGGTCCGCCGGCTTCGGAGGTGGTGGAGATCTGGACTGATGGCGGCTGCAAGCCCAACCCCGGTCCCGGCGGCTGGGCGGCGATCCTGCGGTTCCGCGGCGTCGAGCGCGAACTGTCCGGCGCCGAACCGGCGACCACCAACAACCGCATGGAGCTGACCGCGGCGGCGTCGGCGCTGGAGGCGCTGAAGCGGCCATGCAACGTGGTGCTGCACACCGACAGCGAGTACGTGAAGAACGGTGTTACGCGCTGGCACGAGGGCTGGGTTCGCCGCAACTGGCGCAATGCGTCGGGCGATCCGGTGGCAAACATGGCGCTGTGGCAGCGCCTGCTGGCAGCGGCGAAGGCGCATCAGATCGAATGGCGCTGGGTGCGCGGCCATTCCGGTGATCCGATGAACGACCGGGTGGACCAGCTTGCTACGCAGGCCCGCAAGGACGGGCTCGGAGCATAGCGGCCGTCGCATTCGCGTGAGGCGCGGATCGCATCCTGTCGCACGACGTTTCACCGGCTGCTCAAACCGGAGGAGCGGGCGATGACATCACGTGGCACCTGGAGCATGGCGGCAGTGCTGGCAATTGGCATCAGCGGCGCCGCGCTGGCAGCAACCGGCGGCGAGCAGACGACCACGCCCACCTCGCCGACGATGAGCACTCCGAACACACTGACCCATGACGGCAGCACCAGCCTTGGCACCAAGCCGAATGGCAGCGCATCGAACAGCGAACGTCAGCGCGCTATGGCAGGCCCCACTCCGCCGCCCGGCGCAGGAACCGACATCAAGCATCCCCGCGCCACCGACCGGAGCTGCGGTGGTGCTGCCTGCTAAATACCAAATGGCGGCGGCTTCGGCGTGGCGCCAGCTTCGTCCCGGTGCAGCGCGAACTCGACACCAGGACCAAGTGGATAGCTGACATCCTTGTGCAACCGCATCCCCAACCGGCGCATCACGCCGAAGGAGCGCGTGTTGGGGATATCGGCGCCGGCGACGATGGTATCTATCTGTCCCAGTCGGAACGCTTCGCTGACCACCGTCCACGCCATCCGCACCGCGAGCCCCTGTCCCCAATGCGAAGGGTCGAGCAGATAGGTCAGTTCCGCACTCCTGGGCGCAGGATAGGGACGCAGCTCCACCAACCCGGCAGGTTGCCCGTCGGTCCTCCGCAGCACCCACATGCCCAGTCCTGGCGTAGTGGCATTGGCGATGCTCTGCGCAACTCGGTCGGCAATGAACGTCCTGTCCGGCGGCCTGCCGTCGAACAGATAGCGATAGACCTGCGGGATCACCGCCAGCGCGTTGAGGCCGTCGATGTCGTCGGTCGTGACCGCGCGCAATCGCCAGCCGTCGTCAGCCACGGTCAGGCATTGCCGGCGAGGTAGTCCACCGCCGCCTGCACGCCGCCCGTCTTGTGCGGCACGCCCGCCACACGCAGGCCGATCTCAACGCCGCCCAACGTGCCGATCAGCTGAAGATCGCCGAAATCGCCCAAATGGCCGATGCGGAACACCCGATCCTTCAGAATGCCCAGGCCGTTGCCCAGGCTCATGTTGCACTTTTCCAGAATCGCCGCACGCAGCGCATCCGCGCTGTGCCCTTCCGGCACGCGCACCGCGGTCAGCGACGAGGAGTAGTGGCGCGGTTCGAGGCATTGCACCTCCAGCCCCCAGGCGCGCGCCGCACGCCGCGTCGCTTCGGCATGCCGGTCGTGGCGCGCAAACACGTTCGGCAGCCCTTCCTCCAGCAGCATCTTCACCGCCTCGTTCAGGCCGAACAGCAGGTTGGTGCCGGGCGTGTAGGGGAAGTAGCCGGTCTTGTTGGCCTCCAGCATCGGCCGCCAGTCCCAGTAGCTGCGATGCAGCTTCGCACTCTCGGTCGCCTTCAGCGCCTTGTCGCTGATCGCATTGAACGACAGCCCGGGCGGCAGCATCAGCCCCTTCTGCGATCCCGCCACGGTGACGTCGACGCCCCACTCGTCGTGCCGGTAGTCGATCGAAGCGAGCGAGGAGATCGTATCCACCATCAGCAGCGCCGGATGCCGCGCTGCATCCATCGCACGCCGCACCTCGTCGATGCGGCTGGTGCAGCCGGTCGAGGTCTCGTTGTGCACCACGCACACCGCCTTGATGCGATGTGCCTTGTCGTCCTCCAGCGCGGCCCCGATCGCCGCCACATCAGCACCGCGCCGCCAGTCGGTGTCGATGAACACCGGCTTCAGGTCGAGCCGCTGCGCCATCTCGTTCCACAGCGTGGCGAACCAGCCGGTACGGCACATCAGCACCGCATCGCCCGGCGACAGCGTGTTGGTCAGCGCCGCCTCCCACGCGCCGGTGCCCGAGGCGGGGTAGATCACCACGGGTCCGCTGGTCTGGAAGATGGCGCGCAGGTTGCTCAGGATCTCGGTGCCCAGCCGGCCGAAATCAGGCCCGCGATGATCGATCGTCGGGTTGTCGATCGCGCGCAGCACGCGGTCCGGCACATTGGTGGGGCCGGGGATCTGCAGGAAGTGGCGGCCGGCGTGGTGCTGGGTCATGGAGCCTCCTCGCGAGGGCCGGCAGATTGCCGCCGATCAGCCGGATTGCCAATCAAGCAGCGACAGGCAGAACCCGCCGCCATGTAGCCAGCAGCTGTCGTCCGACGGATGGTGGTCACGTCGCAACGAACGGACCAGATCGGCATTCCCTACCTCGATCTGGGTAGCCAGCCGTGCGTCCAATGCCACGTCGCGCGCACCGATGAACGGGATGAACCAGGCGCGACACAGGATCCCGGCACCGAGACGATCATGCGCCTCACCGCGGGTCACCTTCAGCATGTAGCCGCCCAGCCGTTCGGACGTCAGCGGGAACAGCAGCCGACCGCCTGGCCGCAGCGCATCAAGCCAGAGCGGCGGCGGATGCGTCGCACCGGCGCTGACCACGATCGCATCCTGCGCCCCGCCATCGAACTGCGCGCCGTCGCCCTGCACCGCCTGCACCCACGGCCATAAAGCCAGCGCTTCCGCAGCCCGTCGCGCGAGGTCCGCATCGCGCTCCACCGCGGTGACATGCCCGCCTGCACCGACCAGCTCGGCCATCACCGCGCTGTAGTAGCCGGTGCCACAGCCCAGGTGCAGGACGCGCTCACCCGGTGACAGGTCCACGTGGTCCAGCGCATAGGCCCACAGCGACGGTGCGCCGTTATTGATCCGCCGCGACGCATCCAGCGCGAACAGCACGTCGTGATACACGTGGCGAGGATCGGCATCCGGTGTGACGCGATATCCGCCGCCGCGATTGGTGTCGCTGCGGCTCAGCCATGGTCCAGGCCCCAGGAACCGCTCGCGTGGCACAGCCGCGAACGCACGCACCACCACCTCGGAGTCGATCGGGCCCGCGAAGCGCAGTTCCTCGGCGTACCAGGCGCGGAGCTGTGCCAGCGGCGGAGCTTCTGTCATCGGCAGAGGTGACCCATGGGGCCACCTCTTATCCGGCTATGGCGCGAGGTGGAAATCGCTGCTGGTGACCGAGCCCGAAGCAACATTGTCGAGCCGGATCGTGCCGGCGCCGATCGTGATCAATGTGCTTGCGCCGGCACCGGCAATGTGCACCGAGGCCCCGAAGGTCGTACCGGTAATGCCCAAAGCGCTGATGTCGATAAGGTCCTGACCTGTGCCGGTGGGATTGAAATCGACGATGGTGTCGGCACCGAACCCGGCCAGGAACTGGAACACGTCGGAGCCGGCACCGCCGACCATCACATCATTGCCCGCACCGCCGATCAGCGTGTCGTTGCCCGCACCGCCATTCAGCGTGTCATTGCCGCCACCGCCGTTCAGCCGGTCGTTGCCGGCAGTGCCGGCGATCACCTGGGAGAACCCGTTGCCAGTCAGCGTGAGGCCGGTAGCAGCGTTCCCCCGCAGCGCCTCAACCTCGGTGCCTGCCGCCAGCGCATAGTTCACGCTGGCAAACACCGTGTCAGTGCCTCCGCCCACCGCTTCGGTCACCACGTCGCTTGCATTGTCCACCAGGTAGACGTCGTTGCCGGCGCCGCCAGCCATGGTATCGACGCCCGCACCGCCGTTCAGCGTGTCGTTGCCACCGCCGCCATTCAGATGATCGTTGCCGGGACTGCCGGCGATCACCTGGGAGAACCCGTTGCCGGTCAGTGTGAGACCAGTGGCGCTGTTCGCCCGCAGTGCCTCCACCTCGGTGCCCGCCGCAAGCGCATAGTTCACACTGGCGAACACCGTGTCGGTGCCGCCACCCACCGCCTCGGTCACCACGTCAGCCGCATTGTCCACCAGATACGTGTCATTGCCGGCACCGCCGATCATGGTGTCGACGCCTGGTCCGCCGTTCAGCACGTCATGGCCACCCAGACCGATCAGCACGTCGTTGCCTGCGCCGCCGTTGAGCGTGTCGTTGCCCGGGCCGCCGGTCAGCGTGTCATTGCCCGCTGTGCCGGTGCGCACCACAGGGACGGCGATCGTCACGTTGGTGCCGGTTCCCGCCGCATCGGCAGCCAGCGCAAAGGATGTGTTGGCGGCCAGGCCAGTCATCTGCAGCGTCTCGACGACAGCCCCACTCTTCACCGTCAGCACGCCGCCGACGAAGGTCGCCGTCGCCGCCGCGCTGGACGGCATGGCCGTCAGGTCGATCACATCGCCGGTGACGAAGCCGGAGATCGCGGCGCCCACTGCGCCGGTCTGCCTGTCCACCAGCCGGCCGGTGCCGTCCTGGAAGGCGATCGTCAGGCCGGACGCCGTAGCGCCAAGGTCGAGCGTTGACCGACTGCCGATCCCGATCGACCCGGTACCGCTGACCGGCCCCGTCAGCGTCAGCGCGCCACCGGTCGCGCTGATCGTGCCGTTGTCGGCGACGCTGGCATGGACCGAGCCGTTGCCCGACAGACTGCCGAGCAGGCCCAGCGTTAGCGTGGATGCGGTCACGCTGCCGCCGGCGAGCGAGATGCTGCCTGCATTGCCGACCGAGACGCTCCCTGCCGTGACGCCGGCGCCGCTGCCGACCGACAGCGTGCCGAGACCGGCAGCGCCGACGGCAACGTTGCCTCCGACCGTCCATAGTGCCGCGCCGCTCAGGGTCACGGACCCGACGCCACCGGCAGCTTGCCCGATCGCTGCGCCGCCGGCAGTTGCCACCTTGCCGCCGGTGATGGCGAGTGTGCCGCTGCCAGCGCGACCGACGATAAGACTGCCATCGCTCAGCGTACTGCCCGCGGCGACTGAGACACTGCCGGAGCTGCCGGCATTGCTACCGATGATGTCGGCGCTGGCATCGGCAATGCTGCCGCCGGCCGCGATGTCCACCCGCCCGCTGCCGCTTGCGCCGACCACGAGACCGCCGCCGAATGGCGGGTTCGCCGAGACGACATCGCGCCACGTGGTGCCAGCCCCGGTCACCAGCAATGATCCGGACTCGCCGGCGACGTCGCCGATCGTGGTCCCTTGGAGGGTCACCTTCGAGCCGGCCTGCACCACCATCGCCGCACCGCCCGCGGCACTGACATCGCCGCTGCCGCCGCCGCTGATCGTGCTGGTGCTGACGGTGAGCTGGCCGGCTTCGGTCAGTGCGATGGGCTGCAGCGGCGCGATCGGCTCGCCTGCCAGCGTCAACGTGGCGAAATCCATCGACCAGTCGCCGGTGCCACCGAACACCGCACTCAGACCTTGGCCTATGCCGGTCAACTCGCCGCCCAGGGCGACATTGAAGAACAGCTCATCTGCCGCCGTGGGCGCGGTCAGATCCGTCGGCGTCCAGTTCGCCGCCGTGCCGAGATCCGAGGTCGCACCGCGCCGCAGCCCGGCGCCGAACCAGGCCACAGCGGGTGGCGCTTCTTCGATGCCCCACTTTCCGGTCGCACTGTCGAACACCGGTATGAAGCGCTGCACGGCACCCGGCGCGAAGCTGATGCCGCTCAGCACATAGGTGCCGAGATTGGTCGCCACCGTCACCGTATCGGGTGCCGTCGTCAGGGCGCTGGTGATCGAGGTGACCTTGCCGAACTCAATCCGATCGCCGGCGTCCATGTTGCCGAACGGCGTGGTGATCGTGCCGGGTGTAGCCCCGTTCAGGATCACCGTTTCCGCCCCACCTGCCGCAAATGCGAAGCGCTGCGTGGCCGCGACAGCGCCATCGAGCTGCACGATCGCTCCCGAGGCGAGATCGACGATGCCGGTGCCGGTCAGCGCACCGGTGATGTCGAGCCTGCCGGGCGTCGCAAGATGGTTGGCCGACGCCTGCACGATGCCGTTGTTGACGACGGACGCAGCGATCAGGCCATCGCCGGTCAGCGCGTGGTTGGCTTCCACCAGTATGCTGCCGGCGATGATCCGGCCTGACGACCCGACATCGATGCCTCCGGTGGACGTCACCGACAGCTTCGAGCCGGCCCAGACAGCAAGCGGACCGGCGTCATCCAGCGCGCCGGATACGACGAGAGATGCAGCACCGATCGGGCCTGCACTGCCGCCGACGAACACGCCGGATGCGGCTGAGAGCCTGCCCCCGCCCTGCACGGCAAGGCCTCCCGCATCGAGCGTCAGCGTATGGACGGCAAACGCTTCCGCCGATGCGATCGAAACACTGTCGCCGGCGGCATTGATGACGGCGTCAGCCGTGGCGCTGTTGGGAACGATGCCGGTGGCCCATGCGCTGGCGGCGCTCCAGTCGGCAATGGTTCCGGTTTTCAAGCTGAAGACAGCCATCCAAGAGCTCCTGAAATGATCTGCTGCGGCAAAGCCAGAGCTGTGCCGCGTCAATTGAGATGCGCGTCAGTGAAAAATCACGCAGTGGCCCAAAATGAATGCGAGGCCAGGAAATGCCCCAGTTATTAAAATAATGGTGCAGGCTGTTCCGACTGCACGCTTGTTCTGCAATCTGTCTACCGCGCTCACGCAGAAGTTGCAATGACATTTTGCAAAGCATCCGTTGGTTCTTGGCGGCCCACTCGCGGAGCAGTGTTTCTAGTTTGCAACATTCGCTCTGCCTCCCGCGTTTCATTCACGCCAATTTCCTGACAGCATGACGGGGTTCCATAGTGAGGCGACCCTGTGAGCAGCCGACTGACCCGCCCTGGCGATCCGCGTCTCGCCGACCGACTGCGCCACGAGATACGCGGCGAGGTGCTGTTCAGCCGCGCCGATCGCGGCCGCTACGCCACCGACGCCTCGATCTATCAGGTCGAACCCATCGGCGTGGTGGTGCCGGAGGAGATCGGCGACGTGGCCGCCACGATGGCGATCGCGCGCGAGGAAGGCGTGCCCGTGCTGCCGCGTGGTGGCGGCACCAGCCAGTGCGGCCAGACGGTGAACCGCGCGCTGGTGATCGACTGTTCGAAGCATCTGCGGCGCATCCTGAACATCGATGCCGAAGCGCGCACCGCGCTGGTCGAGCCAGGGCTCGTGCTGGGCCACCTGAACGCCGCGCTGCGTCCGCACGGGCTGTTCTTTCCGGTTGACCCCTCGACCCATGCGCGCTGCACGATCGGCGGCATGGCCGGCAACAACTCATGCGGTTCGAAGTCGATCCGCTATGGCCTGATGGCCGACAACGTGCGTGCGATAGACGCGATCCTGGCCGACGGCACGCAGCACAAGTTCGGCCTGCTGCCCGACAACATCGGTGCCGATGTGCCGCGCGGCATCGCCGACCTGATCCAGCGGCTGCGCGCGCTGGGTGCGACCGAAGCCGAAGAGATCGCCGCGCGCTTCCCCTCACAGCTTCGCCGCGTCGGCGGCTACAACATCGAGGTGCTGACACCGGTCGCGCGGCTCGCCGGGCAGGAGAACCTCGCGCGCCTGCTGGTGGGATCGGAGGGCACGCTGGCGTTCTCGGCAGCGATCGAGCTGGCGCTGTCGCCGATCAAGCCGCGCAAGCTTCTCGGCATCTGCCAGTTCCCCACGTTCCGTGCCGCGATGCAGGCAGCGCAGCATATCGTGCAGCTCGACCCCGAGGCGGTCGAGCTGGTCGATCGCACGATGATCGATCTCGGACGCGGCATTCCGATGTTCCGCGCCACCATCGACCGCATGCTGATCGGCGAACCGGACTCACTGCTGATCGTCGAGTTCCACGGCCATGACGATGCGCCGCTGGCCGACAAACTCGAAGCGCTGGAAGAGCTGATGGGCGATCTCGGCTACGCCGGCGCGGTGGTGCGCGCGGCCGATGCGGCGTTCCAGAACGACATCGCCGCGGTGCGCGAGGCCGGGCTCAACATCATGATGTCGATGAAGGGCGACGGTAAACCGGTGTCGTTCATCGAGGACTGCGCGGTCGATCTGGAGGACCTCGCAGACTACACCGAACGGCTGAACGACGTGTTCGAGAAGCACGGCACCAAAGGCACCTGGTACGCACATGCCTCGGTGGGCTGCCTGCACGTCCGTCCGGTGCTGAACATGAAGGACCCGCAGGACGTCGCCACCATGCGCGCGGTGGCGGAGGAGTGCTTCGCGCTGGTGCGCGAATACAAGGGCTCGCACAGCGGCGAACACGGGGACGGGCTGGTGCGCAGCGAGTTCCATGCGCCGATGTTCGGCGAGCGGATCGTGCGCGCATTCGAGACGGTGAAGGATGGATTCGATCCGAACGCTATGCTGAACCCCGGACGCATCGTGCGTGCGCCGCGCATGGATGACCGGAGGCTGTTCCGCTACCACTGGGCTTATGCGCCGGCACCGGGCTTCACGCCGAAGCTCGACTGGTCGGATCATCCAGGACCACTCGGCGGCATGCTCGGCGCGGTCGAGATGTGCAACAACAACGGCACCTGCCGAGCGTTCGATGCCGGCGTGATGTGTCCGTCCTATCGCGTGACACGTGACGAAGCGCATGTCACGCGTGGCCGCGCCAATACGCTGCGCCTGGCGTTGACCGGCCAGCTTGGCGCCGGGGCGGTGGCGTCGGACGCGGTGGCAGAGGCGATGTCGCTCTGCGTGTCGTGCAAGGCGTGCCGGCGCGAATGCCCTACAGGCGTCGATATGGCGAAGATGAAGATCGAGGTGCTGGCGGCGCGCGCCGATCGCAACGGAATCGCACAGCGCGATGCGCTGGTGGCGAAGCTGCCCCACCATGCACCGTTGTTGGCGCGCTTCGCACCGTTGATCAATCTGCGCAACCGCATTCCGGCGCTGCGCCGGCTGCTGGAGAGCCGCACCGGCATCGCAGCGGCGCGGTCACTTCCGGCGTGGCGGCGCGACGCGTTCCGCGACAGCGAAGTCGGCGCGCCGACATCGACAGGCGGGCGCGAGGTCATGCTGTTCGCCGATACGTTCAATCGCTGGTTCGAGCCGGAGAACCTGCGCGCAGCGTTGCGCGTGCTGCACGCGGCCGGCTATCGCGTGCGCATGCGACAAGCGCGCGGCCGTCCGCTGTGCTGCGGCCGGACCTTCCTGTCCGCCGGCATGGTGGACCAGGCGCGTGCCGAGGCTATGCGCACGCGCGACGCGCTGGCCGGCGATCTGCCGGTGATCGGACTGGAACCATCCTGCCTGCTGACCCTGCGCGATGAATTCCGCTCGCTGCTGCCTGGCGCTGCCAGCGATGCGCTGGCCGATCGTGCATTCCTGCTGAGCGAATTCCTCGCGCGCGAAAAGCCGACGCTGCCGTTGAAGCCCATGAGCACCACGGCGCACGTGCACGGGCATTGCCACCAGAAGTCGTTCGGCGCTTTCCCCGCAGCACTGAGCTTGCTGAAACAGGTGCCCGACCTGACGGTGAAGCCGATCGCATCGTCGTGCTGCGGCATGGCCGGCGCGTTCGGCTACCAGGTCGAAACACAGGAGGTATCCCGCGCGATGGCCGAGGCCGGGCTGCTGCCCGCGGTGCGCGCCGCCGCGGCCGATGATGTGGTCATCGCCGACGGCACGTCGTGCCGGCACCAGATCCGCGACCTTGGCGGGCGCGAGGCCATGCATTCGGTGCGGCTGCTGGAACGGGCGCTGGCAGAATGACCCCGGAGGAGGTGCTGGAATTCTGGTTCGCCGGCGACCCCGCGACACATCGCGAGGAGTGGTTTCAAAGGACCGACGCATTCGATACCGCGTGCGGGCGGTTCACTGCCGCGCTGCGCGAGGCCAGGTCGGGGGCGTTCGATCACTGGACGGCGACACCACGCGGCACGCTGGCGCTGATCATTCTGCTCGACCAATTCTCCCGCAACCTGCACCGGAACTCACCCGAGGCGTTCGCCGCCGACCCGAAGGCACGCGACATCGCCCGTGCCGCGATTGCGGGCGCGGCCGACCAGTCGCTCGGTCCGGTCGAGCGCATGTTCGTCTACCTGCCGTTCGAGCATTCGGAAAACCTGGCCGATCAGGATTACTCGGTGCAGCTATTCACCCCGCTGGGTGAGGACATGGTGCGCTATGCCGAAGAGCATCGCGACGTGATCCGCCGCTTCGGCCGCTTCCCACACCGCAACGCGGCGCTGGGACGGGTCAGCACGCAGGAGGAACTGGACTACCTGGCCCAGCCGGATGCGGGATTCTGATCCGCCGCGGCCCGGTGTAGGCTGGCGGCGCCACGACCAGGAGGCTGCGATGCCATTTGATGCAACGTCCCGTCAGCCTGGACGCCGCCCGTCGCGCAACGTGCTGGGCGGCGCTCTGGACAGTTGCTCGACGAAGCCGATGACCGGGTTCTTCCGCAACGGCTGCTGCGACACCAGCGCGGAGGACGTCGGCAGCCATACGGTCTGCGCGGTGATGACCGCGGAGTTCCTGGCGTTCAGCAAGGCCGCCGGCAACGACCTGTCCACGCCGCACCCCGAGTTCGGCTTCGACGGGCTCAAGCCGGGCGATCGCTGGTGCCTGTGCGCGCCGCGTTGGCAAGAGGCGCTGGACGCCAACGCCGCGCCGCGCGTCGTGCTGCGCGCGACTCACGAAGGCGCGCTGGACCATTGTGCGCTGGCTGATCTGAAGCAGCACGCGATCGACCTGGCCTGAACCGTGTCGGGCGCGCTGCCAGCCGAGTTCGCGCTGATCGCGCGGCATTTCCGGGCGCTCGCCGGGCCGGGCGCGCGCGATCTCCAGGATGACGTGGCGGTGCTGGCGCCCCCCACCGGGCGCGAACTGGTGCTGACCTGCGACGCCATGGTGGGCGGCGTTCACTTTCTGCCTGACGACCCGCCCGATCTGGTCGGGCGCAAGCTGCTGCGGGTGAACCTGTCGGACCTCGCCGCCAAGGGCGCGACGCCTGTCGGCTATCTGATCACCGTCTCGGCGCCGCGCGGCACGCCGGACGACTGGTTCGCCGCGTTCGCCGACGGACTGCGGCAGGACCAGCTCGAATTCGGCATCACGCTGCTGGGCGGCGACACCACCTCGACCCCCGGGCCGGTCTCGTTGTCGCTCACTGCGATTGGCCATGTGGCACCTGGCGAGGCGCCGCAGCGTGCCGGCGCCGCCGCCGGGGACGGTATCTTTGTCACCGGCACGATCGGCGACGGCACCCTGGGCCTTGCCGTCGCGCGCGGAAAGCTGGCGGACCCGAGCGGTCATCTGCTCTCGCGCTACCGCCTGCCGCAGCCGCGCATCGGTCTGGCGATCGGCGGCATCGTCTCGGCCGCCATGGATGTCTCGGATGGGCTGGTGCAGGACCTTGGGCACATCTGCCGGGCCAGCCGCCTCGCCGCGGAAATCGATGGGGCGCGGGTGCCGCTGTCGGAGGCGGCACGTGCCGCCGGGCCGGAGTGGCTCACCACCTGCCTGACCGGGGGTGACGACTACGAGGTGCTGATGGCGGTGCCACCGGATCGGGAGCCGGCGTTGCGGCAGGCCGCACGCACGGCCGGCGTCAGTGCCACGCAGATCGGTGAGTTCCGTGCCGGCTCACCCCACGTGGTGGTGCGCGCACCGGACGGCCAGCCTATGGCGCTCGAAAGGACCGGCTGGAGCCACTTCTAAGCGGCAGCTCGCCCCCGAAGTTGACCTCCCTCCCGGCTGCTTTAGCTTTGCGGGGCGGGCACGGCCCGTTTCGTTCGCAACCAAGGCCGTCCTGCCGACCGGCCGACAATGTGGGAGTAGTTCATGGGTACGCCTTTCACCGGCGGCGGCCTTGGCTGTCTGCGTATGCTTACATCAATCATTGCGATCGGCGCCTTCGCGGGAACCGCGGCAGCCGACACGGTCCGCGGCGTGACCGACAGCGAGATCGTCATCGGCACCATCACCGACCTCTCCGGCGTCACCGCCGTGCAGGGCGTGAACAATGCCGATGCGATCCGCATGGCATTCGACGAAGCCAACGCCAAAGGCGGCGTGCACGGCCGCAAGATCAAGTACATCGTCGAGGACAGCCAGTACACCGTGCCGCGCGCGGTGCAGGCGATGAACAAGCTGCTCAACAACGACGATGTGTTCATGACGCTGGACAACGGCGGCACGCCGATGAACGACGCCAACATGCCGGCGCAGTTCGCCAAGAATGTGCCCAACGTGTTCCCGCTGACCGCTGCGCGCTCGATGTACGAGCCGTACAACAAGCTGAAGTTTGCGCAGTTCGCCTCGTACTACGACCAGATGCGGTCAGCGGTGAAATACTTCGCCGAGCAGCGGCACCGTTCGAAGTTCTGCGTGATGTATCAGGAAACCGACTTCGGCAAGGATGTGCTGGCCGGCGTAGCAGCGCAGACCGATGCGATGGGCATGAAGGTCGTCGCCACCACCGCGCACAAGCCGACCGACACCGACTTCAACGCGCCGGTCGCCAAGCTGAAGGACGCCGGCTGCGACGCGATCATGATGGGTACCATCGTGCGCGACACCAACATCATCATCCAGACCGTTCGCAAACTCGGCTGGAACGTCGATCTGGTCGGGCAGTTCGCCGCCTATGACACGGCAGTGGCGAGCCTCGCCGGCGGGGCGACGGAAGGCTATTTCTGCATGACGCCCGCGCTGTATGTGTACCCCGACGATCCGCGCCCGGCAGTGCAGGCGTTCGCGAAGGCGTACAAGGCACGCTACAACCGCGATCCGAACTTCCACGGCGAGGTCGGCTACACCGCTGCGACCCTGGTGCTGATGGCGCTCGACAAGGCGGGCAAGGACCTGACGGTGGACAGCTTCATCAAGGCGATGGAGAGCATCCACGACTACACCGACATCTTCGGCTCGCAACTGAGCTTCGGACCCGACCAGCATCACGGGTCGACCCGGTCGTTCCTGACCGTGGTGCATGAAGGCCGCTGGGTGCCGGTCGAACAGCAGGCGCTCGCCTACTGACATCGCAAGGGCCGCGGCTGAACGCCGCGGCCCTTCGCTGGATCAGTGCCGCGCCAGCACCGGGAATTGCAGGCAGAGCGCCTCCGCCCCGCCTGAACCCGCCAGCACCGCCAGTGCGCCACCGTCGGGCGCGACGAACAGGCAGGAGTTGGGCGGCAGATCCGCCGCACCGCCCGCCGATGCCGATCCGGACAGCACGATCCAGAACTGCCCGCCGCCCTCGCACGGATCGGGGCCGCTGACGCTCGCACCCGGTGGCAGGCGATAGCGCCACGTCGCCATCCCGTCCGGCGTCTGGGCGATCACCTCGGCGCAGGACACGCGCTCGGTGCGCGCAAGCTCCTCAGGCGACGCGACGCCCAGCGACGGCGCAGTCGCCTCGCGGTGCTGCAAGTTCTGCTGCCGGGCCGCCCTGAGCTGGTCGCGCGCCGCCGGCATGTAGCGCGCCCCCGAATCCCACGCGTTGCGCAGCGTGAACCAGGAAATGCCCTCGTCCGCCGCGACGATCGGCCCGTACGCCGACCAGGCATCGGTATAGTGCACCGCCACGGTAGCCACCGAGTGCGTGCCCATCCGCCCGCCGCCCTGCACGATCACCTGATACTGGTCGGCCTGGTGGAAGTGCGGCTTCACCACCGCATGCGCATCCTTCTCCACCAGGAAGGCCATCGGGTACAGCACCCCGGCCTTGGGCGCCGCCTGCCCCGGCTTCAGCGTGTTCCGGTTCTCGCCGATGAAGGTGGTGTGCCAGCCATTGCCGGTGCGACGCCTCAATTGCCGCACCACCTCGCTGTTCGCCGTCAGGATCATCGTCCGCCTCGTCCCAGTGTTGCCCGAAGCCTACGCCGCGAGCCGGCGGCGCGCCAAGGCCGCGCCCGCTCCTAGCGCCGCCAGCTTGGCCTCGGCCACCTCCCGGAGCATCGGCGCCATGCCGCAGTTGGTGCAGGGGAACAGCCGCTCGGGCGGCACATACGACAGCACTTCGGCGATGGTGTCGGCCACTTCCTCCACCGTCTCGACCCGGTCGGTCGCGACGTCGATCACGCCCACCAGCAGGTCCTTGCCGGCGAGCAGCCGCATCAGCGCCATCGGAACAAGCGAGTTGCGGCATTCCAGCGAGATCTGGTCGATCCGGCTCCTGGCCAGCACCGGGAACGTCGCCTCGTACTGCCGCCACTCCGACCCGAGCGTGCCCTTCCAGTCGATGTTCGCCTGGATGCCGTAGCCGTAGCAGATATGCACCGCGGTCTTGCACGCGAGGCCCGCGGCGGCGCGCTCCAGCGCCGCCACGCCCCACTCTGCCACCGCATCCATGTACACGTTGAATGCCGGCTCATCGAACTGGATCACGTCGATGCCATCGGCTGCGAGCGCCCTCGCCTCCTGGTTCAGCAGGTCGGCGAAGGCCATCGCCAGTGCCACCCGGTCGCCGTAATGCGCGTCCGCGATGGTGTCGGCGATCGTCATCGGCCCCGGCAGGGTGAACTTCAGCTTGCGCGTGGTGTGCGCCCGCGCTAGTCGCGCCTCGGTCGCATGCACCCGGCCGCGCAGCCGGAGCGGACCGGTGACGGTCGGCACCATCGCCTTGTAGCGGTCGTTGCGGATGCCGATCTCGACCCGCCGATCGAAATCGATACCCTCGACGTTCTCCAGGAAGCCATGCACGAAGTGCTGGCGCGACTGCTCGCCGTCACAGACGATGTCGATCCCGGCATCCTCCTGCTGCTTGATCGCCAGCAGCGTGGCGTCGCGCTTGGCTGCGGCCAGCGCCTCGCCGGTCAGCTTCCAGGCCGGCCATAGCCGGTTGGGCTCGGCGAGCCATTCGGGCTTGGGCAGGCTGCCGGCGATAGTGGTTTCGAACATGCCGCGACCTCCTGGTGATGCGAGTCGTTCCGCCCGATTAGCAGACCTTCCGGACTGTTGGCATGAGCGTCCGGTCGGGGCCGACTTGCCGGCACTTCGGCGAAGGGCGAAACATTAAGTGATGCCGCGATGCAGCGCCGTTCAGATCAGCGACCTCACTGAGCCGCAGTTACACGGGCTGGGCGCCATCTGGTTCGGGCTGCTGGGACTGAGCGTCATCGTCCTGGCTTCACTCGCCTACCGCATGACGATCGGCGTCGATCTGTTTGACGAAGCGTGCTACGCGACCTTCCTGGATGGATGGCTGAAGGATGGGCTGCGGCACAGCGAGAATCTCGTGGTGCACCAGGCGTCCGCCCTGCTGCTGCTTCCGGCGGCACATCTTTATACCTGGCTCGTTGGCAGCGAGCGTGGTTTGATACTGTTCCTTCGCTTCATCTTCCTCGCTATGGCGGCCATTGCCAGTCTCTGCCAGTACTGGTTCATCAGCCGCGTAAGAGGCACAGCAGTCGCCTGGTCATCGGCGTTGCTGGTCCTGTGCTTCATACCATTCAGCCTGCCCGCTCCCTCCTACAATACGATCGGGATGTTCGGGATGCTGTCTGCACTGGCCTTGTTCGGCGTGGCAGCGCTGCAGCGAGCCAGAAACCAATACCGCGTTGTCGCCGCAATCCTGTCGGGCTTGGCCTGGATCGCCGCGGTGATTGCATATCCGACCTTGTCAGTCGTCCTGCTCGCGTTCCTGGCGTTGGCTTTGATTGCAGCGCGCAACCGCAGTGAGAGGCTGCATCTGCTCGGTTATGCCATCATCTGCCTTTTCTTCCAGTTATGCGGCGCCTGGCTGCTGCTGCAATTGTATGGCTGGACACGCATCTGGCAGATCCTGGAGTTCAGCAGCATCACCTTGCAGAACTCAGAGTACCTGAGCGCCAAGCTTGCCAGGTCACGCGACATCTTCGCCAACCATCCTGCATTCGACGTGCTTTGTCTTGCATCGGCGGCTGTTGGGATATGGTTGCTCGTAGCCACCAGACACCGGCATCGTGACGTCTGGCCCGCTCTGCTGGTATTTGCAATCATATTGGCGTCCTTTCCCGCCGAAACCGCGCTTTGGTTTCACCCACACGATGTCGTGGTGCTGTTGGCCCTGGTCGGACTCTTCGTCATGGGTTCGTTCGACAGCGCCGAAGGAGAGCCCGTCATTCGGGTCATCTATCTTGCATCGCTTGTGGCAGGTCTGGTCACGTCGGTGACGTCGGCCAACGGCTTCTACAACTTCCCGATCGGTGGCCTGGCAGCGGCTGCCCTGGTACCTGCCATGCTGGTTCCGCGCGACGCGCCTGGGCAAGCGATAGCGGGGCAATGCGGCTTGCTGCTTGGGACTGCAGTGCTGTTCTGCATCAGCGCATTCGCCAGCATCTATGGCGAAGCGGCCAATCCGCTGACCGCGCCCGCAGTGCGCATCAGGGACGGCGTGTTCGCCGGGCTGTTGACCACGATGGATCAGGCCGCGTTCATCGCGGCGGCGACCGCGGCCTTGGGCAGAGAGGTCGGGCGCGGCAATACGATCGTCGTCATGGGACGCCCGCCAGGAATTTATCTGCTGACGGACGCGTCCCCCATGACGCTGTCGACCTGGGACTTCTGGCAGTTCTACGGTTCGCTGCCGCCCAAGGTGAACGCCTGGACAGAGACATTTTACCGCAACCCCGCGCATCGACCTGATGTGGTTGCTGTCTTCAGCGACCCGCAGACCTATCCGCTTGCGCCCTGGGCCCGCAGCCTGCTTGCCGAGTATGCAGCCGTGGACCTGGTCTCCATAGGGGCCCGGTCGCTTTCAATCTATAAGCCCGTCAACTGACCGGCAGTTCTGGACCCTACGAGGCGCGCCGGGCCTCGATCCGGTCCCAGATCATCGCCTCGATGCTGATGCCGTCGAACCTGTCGATCTCCTGGATGCCGGTCGGCGAGGTCACGTTGATCTCGGTCAGCCAGTCGCCGATCACGTCGATGCCGACGAAGATCATGCCCTGCTGGCGCAAGGTGGGGCCGATCGCGGCGCAGATCTCGCGGTCGCGCGCGGTCAGCGTACACTTCTCCGGCCGGCCGCCGACATGCATGTTGGAGCGTGCCTCCCCCTCAGCCGGCACGCGATTGACCACCCCGACCGGCTCGCCATCCACCAGGATGATGCGCTTGTCGCCCTGCCGGACCGCCGGCTCGTAGCGCTGGAACATCAGCGGCTCGCGCGAGCGGGCGAAGTGCATTTCCAGCAGCGCCGCCAGGTTCTCGTCGTCCGGCTTGATGCGGAACACGCCGGCACCGCCGTTGCCGAACAGCGGCTTGACGATGATGTCCTTGTGCTCGAGGCGGAAGGACCGGATCGCGTCGAGGTCCCAGGTGATCATGGTCGGCGGCATCAGGTCCGGAAAATGTGTGACCAGCAGCTTCTCCGGCGCGTTCCGCACCGCGGCTGGGTCGTTCACAACCAGCGTCTTCGGGTGGATGTGCTCGAGCAGGTGTGTGGCGGTGATGTAGGCCATGTCGAACGGCGGGTCCTGGCGCATCAGCACGACGTCCATGCTGCCCAGGTCCAACAGCGCCGGTTCGCCGAACCGGTAGTGCGCGCCGCGCTTCCGCTCGACCGTGACCGGGCGCGCCCGGGCGGTCAGACGCTCCTCCCGACGCTCGCCCTGGCGCTTCACACCTTCGCGCAGCGCCATATGGCGGACTTCGTAATGCCATAGTGTGTGACCACGCTTCTGCCCTTCGAGCATCAGCGCGAAGGTCGAGTCGGCGTCGATGTTGATCGATTCGATCGGGTCCATCTGAACGGCGACCCGGAGCTGGCGGACCATCTTTGGGGGGCTCCCGCATTGCGTGCCCCCTCTGTATGGGGAGACGTGCCCGAGCGCCAGAGTGCCCCTTCGGTCAGATCAAGGGGCTTTTGCAATCGGAAGAGGAATAAATTGGGCTGAAATTGCCGCTATAGGCGTCGTAAGCCCCAGGAGCGTATCGAATGTTGATCTGCCAGCTCACCGACCTGCACGTAAGGCCGGTGGGACAGCCCGCCAACCGCGTCGTCGAAACCAATATGTTCACCGAGCGGGCGTTCCGCGCGGTGGCCCGGCTGTCACCGCGCCCGGACGTGGTGCTGCTGACCGGCGACCTCACCGATGGCGGGCTGGACGCCGAATATGCCAACGTGAAGCGGCTGCTGCGTATCCTCGAGCCACTGCCGGTGTTCGTCATTCCCGGCAACCATGACCGGCGCGACCGGATGCGTGCGGCTCTCAGCCATCTCCCCGGCGTCACCTCGGACCCGGAGTTCGTGCAGTTTGTCCTGGATGACTACCCGGTCCGGATCGTGATGCTGGACACCTTGGTGCCGGGCCAGACGCATGGAGAACTCGGCCCCGCGCGGCTGGACTTCCTCGCCCGGACGCTGGCTGCGGCGCCGGACAAATCGACACTCGTGGCCATGCACCACCCCCCGTTCGCCTGCGGCATGCCGCACATGGATCGGATCGCGCTGCGCGATTCCGCCGCTTTCGCCGCGGTCATTGGCCGCCATCCCCAGGTCGGGCGGATCATCTGCGGCCACCACCACCGGCCGGTGGTGGCGCAGGTTGCCCACGCGGTCGCCACAATCGCACCGTCAGTGGCACACCAGGTCACGATGTCGCTAGAACCCGCCCCCGGCGCCTTCGTGTTCGAGCCGCCGGCTTTCGGGCTGCATCTCTGGGATGCGGCGACCGGCTTCGTGTCGCACACGGTCTATGTCGAGGACTATCCCGGCCCCTATCCGTTCATTGCCGAACCGGATGCGTCTCCCCAGACCTGACTTGCGCCTTTTTGCAACCATAAGCTGCAACGAATGCCTTCGTGATGCGGTCCGTGCCAGCGCCAAAATAGGAACGGCAACAAAATTTAATCCGGCCACAAAAGGTTTCTGTCGCGTGGAATACTTTCACCCGCTAAACTGTCTTTCCCGTGCAACCCACGCGGCGCTGGTGCCGGACGCGGGTAGATCGAGGATACGAAGGTGCTGGCGGATCATACGATCCCGGACGATGAGGACCTGCAGGCCTACGTTGATGATCGGCTGAGCGCCGGTCGGCGGCGTGAGGTCGAGGTATACCTGGCATCGCAGCCGGTGATGGCACGGCGGGTCTCGGCATATCGCGCGCAGCGGAATGAGCTTCGGGCGGCTTTCGCGGCCATCGCGGCCGAGCCGATCCCTGCCCGTCTCGACCTGAACCTGCTGATGGAAGAGCGGCTGGAGCAGGAGCGACGCCCCATCTGGTGGCGCATCGCCGCGGCTGCCGTGCTGTGCCTGGGCCTGGGCGGCAGCGCCGGCTGGTTCTTCGGCAACACGCAGAAGCCTGATTCGGTGGCACTGGCCGTGTCGCAGCTGCAGCAGCAGGCCATGGCGAGCCACCTGGTCTACGCCGACGACCGGCGCCACCCGATCGAGGTGGCCGGTGCCGATCGCGAGCAGCTCGCGCAGTGGCTGTCCAACCGGCTGCACCGCCCGGTGACCCCACCGGATCTCAGCGGCCTCGGCTACAAGCTGCTGGGCGGCCGCCTGCTGGCGACCGAGCAGGGCAGCACTGCGGCGATGTTCGTCTATGACGACCCCCAGGGGGTCCGGCTGAGCGTCGTGGAGCGGCCGATGGCGAGCGGGATACAGGCGGAACGCGACGACATGGCGTCGGGCAAGGTCCTGGGCTGCACCTGGATAGACGGCGGCATGGGGTACGCGATCGTCGCCGCGCTGCCTGACGAAGTGATCGACCGCGTTGCGGACCAGATCGCCGGCCAGGCGGGACGCCCAAGCTAGCCACGCCCCAAGCTAGCCACCCATCGTGCCGCCGTGTGAACGGCGGCACTTTCCGCTTCGCGCAACGGTGACACTATACTCCCCCGTACCGAGGGGGAGACAATCATGCCGCGAGTCGCCGGGCGCGCTGCCGCTACCGTCCTGCTGCTGTCCTGCCTGCTGACCATCTCCGCCGCGGCCGATGCGCCCCGGCCCGGCACGGTGCTAGACGAGGCGCGGCAGGCTGGACGCGACGCGCGGTCGCTGCCGCCACCGCTGGAGGACTACTTCCACGACATGGATGGCGGGGCCGATCTCCGGCCCGATCCGGCCACCAGGCTCGATCCGGTTCTGGGGCGCAACACCTGGATCGTGTGGACCGGCGGAAACGACCGGTTCTGGGACGGCATGACGTCCTACACCTTCGGCGCCTTCGACCTGCTGAAGATCGTCGCCTACGACCCGAGCAAGCCTGCTGACCGCGCCGACCGTTGGAAGCGGCTTGGGCTGATCAATGAGCCCTGCATGGCTGCGCCGACCGCGCCCGATCCGAACCGCTTCGGGATGATGCTCGACGTGCGCAAGGCGGGATGCCCGGCCGATCCGTTCGAGGACGAAGCAAAATACCCGGGCGTCAAGGTCGGCGCGCGCGGCAGCACCGTTCCTGTCGGGTCGCTGTACGGCTACGCCAGCGGCATCGTCGGCCTGCGGCTGTTCCCCAACCCGGCGTTCGACGCCGCTGCCAAGGCGAAGTGGGATCCGGCGAAATACTGGAGCGGCGACACCTCCATGGTGCGACCGTATCGGGTCGGCATGTCGTGCGGCTTCTGCCATGTCGGGCCAAGCCCGGTGCACCCGCCGGCCGACGCCGCCAACCCGGAATGGGCCGACCTGAGCTCGACGGTCGGCGCGCAGTACATGTGGGTGGACCGGCTGTTCATCTATCGCGCCAACCAGGACAACTACTTCTTCCAGCTGGTGCACACCTACCGGCCAGGGGCGATGGACACCTCGCTGGTGTCCACCGACTACATCAACAACCCGCGCACGATGAATGCGGTGTACAGCCTGGGCGATCGCATGGCCCAGGCGCTGCGCTGGGGACGCGAGCAACTGGCCGACGGGCAACTGAACAACAAGCAGTTCAACGACTACCTCGCGAGCGGACCGCTGACGAACTTCTTTCAGAAGCCCAGCACCGCCTGGGCCCCGCGGGTGCTGAAGGATGGTTCGGACTCGGTGGGCGCGCTGGGGGCCCTGAACCGGGTCTACCTGAACATCGGCCTGTTCAGCGAGGAGTGGCTGCTGCACTTCCGCCCGGTGATCGGCGGCAAGGACATCACGCCGATCCGGATCGCCGACGCCGAGAAGAACTCCAGCTATTGGCAAGCGACCGAGGCGTGGACACCACACACCGCCTGGTTCTTCCTCAACGCCGCCAAACCCGACCGACTGAAGGACGCGCCGGGCGGGACGAAATACCTGACAGCCGACGCCGCGTTACTGGATCGCGGCAGGACGGTGTTCGCAGAGACCTGCGCGCGCTGCCATTCAAGCAAGGCGCCTAAGCCGGCTGTGGGGCTGGATCCGGCGGGCTGCGCCGGCCCCGGCTACCTGCAATGCTGGAACAGGTATTGGGCGTGGACCGAGACCGAGGACTACAAGAAGCAGATGCGCGCGATCGTCAGCGCGCCCGACTTCCTTGACGGCAATTTCCTGTCCACCGAGGCACGCGTGCCGGTCACGCTGCTGCAGACCAACGCCTGCAGCCCGCTGGCGACCAATGCGCTGGCCCGCAACATCTGGGACAATTTCTCGTCGCAGTCGTACAAGACGCTGCCATCGGTCGGCACCATCACGGTGCATGACCCGTTCACCGGCAAGCCGTGGAAATACACCATGCCGGCCGGCGGACGCGGCTATACCAGGCCGCCGTCGCTGATCAGCCTGTGGTCCACGGCGCCGTTCCTGCTCAACAACAGCGTGGGCGCCGATGCGTTCGAACAGGACCCGTCGGTCGATGCCCGGATGCGCGTATTCCAGGCCTCGATCGAGCAGATGCTGTGGCCCGAGAAGCGGACGCACGACCCGGTCCTGGGCAGCAGGAACCCGGGCGATCCGATCTACCAGATCGATCGCACCACCGAGCGCAGCTACGTCAGCATGCCAGGCGACTACGTGCCGGATGCGCTGCGGTCGGTCGCATCGAAGCTGAGCCACATGCTGCCG
>DASSRN010000460.1:0-3096 GCA_035701785.1 Acetobacteraceae bacterium
TCGGCTTCGGAGAAAGACAATTCTATATGGCGCATAACACTGGCGCGGCCGAAATGCTGTCAGCGCTGTTGCCGAGTGACAGCGCGATCCTGCTGACCGCGCTGCGTGCACCACCATCCCAGGCCTTTCCTGAACACGAGGTTGTCGCCTTGCATTTGCCGCCAGCCAGCATTCAACGCGTCGCTGACCGGCTGTGGAGCGAGTTCGAGCAATCCGCCGAAGGCTCAGCATTGCGACTTGCCGATGGCCCGTACCCAGGCAGCACCTTCTACGCAGGGCGCGACACTTACGACGCATTCCACACCTGCAACACGTGGACCGCCCTGCTGTTGCGGGACGCCGGTTTCCCCATCAACACGCAGGTGCTGTTCGCCAGTCAGGTCATGCAGCAGGTCAAGCAGATCGCGACGATGCAGCTCCGATGATCAGCAGGGTGGTGCCATACCATTCGGGCACACCACAGTGGTGCCAGGAGGCACGACCACAGTGTTCGGGGCCGGCGGCGGCGGGTTGCTGCTGCTGAAGCTCAGGCATCCAGCAAGCAGCAACGGGAGAAGCAGGGGCAAGAAGCGCATGAGCAACACCTCAGGTCGAATCGTGTCAGCAATACGGTGATAGTCCGTATCGTTGATCCGACGGTTGTGTCGCCTCACAAGGCTGTGTTGCATCAACGAGCCTCAATGATCACGTGCGGTCTGCCGGGTCCGCGCAACAGGTCCCCGGGCCCGCCGCGCAGCACATCCGTCACCGGCGGGGGAGCGGTGGCGCAGGCGATGCCCGGCGGTCCCATAGGCACCCCCACATAGGCTTTGCCAGTGGTTCCGGGCGGCACGCCGGGCCGGTCAGCCAGATCCAGTCCGAGCGGCAGCACCGGCGCCGTCGTCGGCTCCTGCGGACAGTCGGCTGGCTGCGCGATCGCCCCGAGCGACCATGACAGGAACAAGACAGCCAGGATGCAGCGCATCCGGCGACTATCGCGGCGAATGCTTAACGCAGCGTTCGCGCGTGCACGCTCGACAGCAGCGCCGGTATGAACACAAGGCTGGCCAGCAGGGTACAGGCCAGGCTGATCAGCAGCAGCCGTCCCATGCTGGCGGTGCCTGGATGCTCAGACAACGCCAGTGATCCGAATGCGGTGCCGGTGGTCAGCGCAGAGAACACGATGGCCCGGGCCGTCGCCGAACCAAGCACCGCACGCCGGCCCGCACGCCAGTTCATCACGAAGTAGATATTGAACGAGACACCGACGCCAAGCAGCAGCGGCAGCGCGATGATGTTGGCGAAGTTGAGCGGCAGCGGCAGCAGCACCGCCACCAGCAGCGTCAGCAGCGCGGACAGCAGCAGCGGCGCGAGCACAAGGCATACATCCACCACGCGCCGCAGCGCCACCAGCAGGATGATGGTGATCGAAACCACCGCTGTCAGCGCGGCCGCACGGAATGCGCCCACGATGGTCTCGCTTGTCGCCTCGATCGTCACCGCCGAACCGCCGGCATTCGGCGCGACGCTGGTCACCTGTGCGACGAACTCCGCCAGCCCCTTGCTGCTGCGCGCCTGGGGCGTGGACAGCACCTGCACGCGCGCCCCGCCGTTGGGCAACAGCCAGTCCCGCGACACCTCCTGCGGGATCGAGGCAAGCGTGACGGGCTCCGCGTTCAGCACCGTCCGCAACCGGTCGAGCTGGTCCGGCAGGAAGCGCGTCAGCGCGCGGTCGGTGGCCAGCAGCACATCGTCATTC
The DNA here is from genome assembly GCA_035701785.1 of Acetobacteraceae bacterium. GTDB lineage: Bacteria > Pseudomonadota > Alphaproteobacteria > Acetobacterales > Acetobacteraceae > JAMXLO01. Next base: position 1,739 of record DASSRN010000460.1, read on the forward strand.
GCCGTCAGAAGCCGGTGCAGGTCGCCGTCGATCGCCGCCAGCGGATGATCGCGCGGCAGCTTGGGCAGCGCGGGATCGATCTGCGCCAATGCGGTCTTTGCTGCCAGGCGGACCTGGTCGGCAGTGATCGGCGCCGGAGCCGGATGCGGCAGCAAGGTAGGCGACAGGATCGAGTTGGCATCGGCAACGATAGCAAGCTTTGCCTGCTGATCCTCCGGCACGAAGCTCTGGATGTCGATCACCTTCGACACAGTCGGCAACTTGACCAGCTTCGCCTTCAGTGCCTCTGCAGTTGCGACATCCTTCTCGACCAGGCTGATGCTGTACGGGTTGGTGACCGGATTCTCGATCAGGTCGTACAGCGTGCGCATCGCCTCGGTGGTGGGGTTCTTGGTGTGCAGCGGGTCGGAGTCGAACTCGAGGCGCGGTGAGACGGCAATGGCCAGCGCCGCAAGGGCGGCAAACGTCACAAGGATCGGCCGGCGGTGGCGGGCGAAGGCCACATCGAGCGGCGCCAGCCAGGAGAACCCGACCACCGCCTCCTCGCCGCGCGGACGACACAGCGTGATGACCGCTGGAAGGAAACCAAGCGTGCAAAGGAACGCGATCAGCATGCCAAAGCCGGCGATCAAACCAAGCTCCGCCACACCAGAGAAGTCCGTCGGCACGAAGCCGAGGAAACCCGCCGATGTGGCGACTGCGGCGACCAGGATCTGATCCCCAGTGCGCACCGCGTTCTGCCGCATCGCTTCCGCCGGATCGGGATACTCGAACCGCCGCTCGCGATAGCGCACCGAGAATTGGATCGCAAAATCGACGGCGATGCCGACGAACAGGATGCCGAAGCCGACCGACACCAGGTTCAGCGTGCCCACAGCGACCGAAGCGAACAGCAGGGTCAGCATCAGTCCGAGCCCGAGGGTGGCCAGAATCGGCACGATGAGCCGCCAGGTCTGTACCGCGAGGAACAGCCACAGCGTGATCAGCAGGATACTGCCAATCAGCCCCACCACGGCCCCCTGCACGACGGTCGCGAACTCCTCGTCCGCCAAGGCCACCTGTCCAGTGATGCGCACCCGTGCATCACCGGATTGAACGAACGGCAGGCTCTTGATGATGCCGCGCATCACGTCCGTGGCGTCGCCGCCCGGCTCCAGCGCGCCAAAATTCAGCTTCGGCTGTGCCAGCACGAATGTGTACTTGCCGGCGAGGTCGGTCAGGTCGTTGCCGCCCAGCAGCGCCTGCCAGGACAGCGGGCGCGGATGGCCCGCCAGCGAGTCCGCCATTGCCTGATGGAACGCCTCGAGCGACGGCAGATACGGACCGAGATTGACGTCACCTCTGGTGACCCCCATGCC
>DASSRN010000461.1:0-9093 GCA_035701785.1 Acetobacteraceae bacterium
CCGTGAGACCTACAATGCCACTTGGCTGATCGAGCGGCACGGCTTCATGTCACCGGCCGATTTTCGACAGAGACAACTTCAACCAGTCGCGGAGGCGGCATAGGCTTCAACTCGGTGTCCCATCAACTGCGGGCGGTACACGACGCAGATGTTTGCCGACCGAAGCCTGATCAACTTTAAGCTGCTGAAGCTGCTTCACAGCTACGTTGACGGCCTTGAGGTTGCGAAAAATACCTACCGGGAATGGGAAGACGCGATTTTCGACGGATTCCAGATGTTCTACCGGCTGTGCCTCGCCGAGCAGGGCACGGTTCGCATCGACTTGCCGAACCGCGAGATTACATTCTCACACACGGTTTGCCCCGCTATCCAGGGCATCACCGTTGGCCTCGGAATCGGCGCCTGCGCGATGCCGGCTACTCCACCACATGGCATGTTCAACGAACAGGAGAGCCGCTGGACCAAGGAGACTGGGCTAGTTGCCGAAACCGCCGCCGCGAAGCAAGCCATTCTTGAAGCCTTGGGGATCGACAAGAATGCACCCTCGTCCTGGAGTAAGATTGAAGTGCGGCTTCCGTCGCCGGCAACCGTCTCCGTCAAACTAAAGGGCCTAGTGCGCGATCAGGCGTTCCGGCTGAAGGCAGTTGACTACAAGGTCGCGTTCAACCGCGTCGGGACCGACGTGGTCTGCACGGCCACGGCAATCGGCGACGTTCGCGACGCCTTAAGGTGATCCCGGCATTTGTCGCGTGTCGATCTTCCACTTCGGGGGATACCAAGGTTCCGGCAACGTGCCGCTCGACTGGAACTTCTGCTTGATTCGCGTGCGGCCCGCCACGCCGGCGTAGTCCGGAAACGCGACCCGAGCGTACTTCGAAATCTCACAAAATAGGTTCTGGCAATCGATCAGTTGTAAGGGTCGTCCCCAAAGCGACTGAAAGGCGATTCCAAGCCTGCTAAAGTGCTCTTCTTGATGTTCGAACATGTAGCGGATTATGTCCGACGCACTTACGCTTCCAGTATTCACAAAGCATTTATTAATTCCGTCAATGGCACCCGGCCCAGCAACGACGAATTCATCCTCGCGGAAGTGGGTGAGCTCACTATAGTTCAGGTCTGTGGTGTACTGATAAGCGAGGAAAGAACCGAGGAACGGTACAGACTGAAGCAAAGCAAACGCCTCTGCCATGGTCTTGCAGTCTTGGAGCCGCACCGGGTAGTGCTCAGTTATCAACCGCTCAATCATTCCGAGATGATTTTGATGCTTCAGTGAATGACCGAAGACACTGGCCGCCGACGGAATGATGTAAGCCGCAGAATAGATGGAATGCCCATCACGCATTCGGTGCGTTAGCAGACGATCAAAATCAGTGAAGCGAAAGGATCGCCAGGTCAGCGGGCCAAGCGATCGCTCTAGCAAGGACCATGTCTCGATCTTGTTGAAAAGCTTGAACAGTAGTATCCGGAAGAAGACGTTTTCTGGATCCGAAGGAAGGTCTTCGCGATAGATGACGTTGCGAATTAAATATTGGCTGACGCGGTCCGAGGCGCGGTACGCATTCGTAAACTTGAACTGCCGCAGCACCGGATCATCGGTAAGTGTGCCGTTGAATCCTTTCAGACGGCGATAGAAGATTACTTGCCGCTCGGCGGCGAAGCGCCAGTAGGCATCGAAGACGGGAGTTACACGGAGTTTTTGGGGGCCAATCGCGACAGTCCCTCCGTGCGAATTGCTCTCCTCCACCGAGTGCTGGTAATCGAGGCGGAGTTGTCGGTCAGGATTGGCGATCATGCGATACAGCGAATCCGTAGAGGCTCGTAAGCTATGCCCGATTCCTCGTGGTACTTCTAGCTTGATTGTGACAGAAAGTTAGGTCGCTGCACCGTGTGACATTGCTGTCGCGCCAGCTTCGCAACCGGCACCAAGAATGGTGTGCCAAAGAGGTCGGGGCGGCAAGCGAAGATGAACTTATACCGACGCTACCACGTGACGTCTGCGCGTGGATCTGTCCGGATCGACAACGAGCTGAGAATTCCCGCGCTGGACACCAACCCGATTGAGGAAAGTCCGCCCTCCGCTACTCGCGTTCCCAAAGCTGGACAAGCGCGAAACCACCCGGAGCAGACACCCGCCGAAGCTTCAACCCCCCGCCCCCAACTCCGTCGCCTCCACCGCGGCCACATCCAGCAGCCGCTCGATCACCTCCGGCTCCTGCGCCCCAGCGATCGCGTGCCGCCCGGAGATGACGAAGCATGGCACGCCGTTGATGCCCAGCCGATGCGCCCGCAGATTGTCGGCGTGCACCGCGTCGGTCTCGCCATTGCCGGCGAGGAAGCGCTTCGCCGCCGCGCCATCCAGCCCGCAGGACGAAGCGATCGCGATCAGCAGCGTGTGGTCGCCGATATCCAGCCCGTCGGTGAAATGCGCCGAGAACAGCGCCTCCACTATCGCGTCGGCCTGGCAGAAGCGCGCCGCGTAGCGCACCAGCCGATGCGCATCGACGCTCGACGGCGTGCGCCGGATGCGGTCGAAGCGGAACAGGATGCCCTCGGCTCGGCCGATCTCGGTGATCGACGCATACAGCCGCCGCGCCCGGTCCTCGCCGCCGAATTTGCGGATCACATAGTCGGGCCGCGCCATGCCGGCGCGCGGCATGTCGGGGTTCAGCAGGAACGGCCGCCAGGTCAGGTCGAACATCAGGTCCGGCCGGCGGCGCAGCGTGCGCATCAGCCTCCGCACGCCAAGGAAGCACCACGGGCAGACCAGATCGTGCACGATCTCGATCCCCAGCCGGGCCTTCGGTGGCGCAAGAATGTTCATCGGGCCGCGCTTCTCTCCCTCCTGGCATTCTGTGTATCAAACCGGGTCGCCGGCTGTCACGGCCCCGCCACATGCAGGAGGTTCCATGCCGATCGTGATGCACGACCTCGCCGGCGCCGATCCGGCGCTGCGGTTCAGCCCGTACTGCTGGCGCACGCGTATGGCGCTGGCGCACAAGGGCCTGGCGGTGGAGACCATCCCCTGGCGCTTCACCGACAAGGACGCGCTGGCGTTCTCCGGCCAGGGCCGCGTGCCGGTGATCCGCGACGGCGACCGCGTGGTATCCGACAGCTGGGCGATCGCCGAATACCTGGACGACGCCTATCGGGACCGGCCGTCGCTGTTCGGCGGCGCGACGGGCCGCGCGCATGCCCGCTTCATCAACGCCTGGGCCGACGGCGTGGTGCTGGGCGGCATCGCTCGGCTGATCGTGCGCGACCTGCTGGACGCGGTCGCGCCGCAGGACGTGGCGTATTTCCGCCAGAGCCGCGAGGCGCGCTTCGGCATGACGCTGGAGCAGGTGCAGGCCGACCGCGACACGCGCGTGGCGGCGTTCCGCGCCACGCTGCTGCCCGCGCGCCTGGTGCTGGGGCGGCAGCCGTATCTCGGCGGCGAGGCGCCCAGCTACGCCGACCACATCCTGTTCGGGACGCTGCAATGGCCGCGCTGCGTCAGCCGCTTCGCCTTGCTGGAACCGGACGACCCGATCGCCGCCTGGCAGGAGCGGATGCTGGACCTGTACGACGGCCTGGGACGACGCGCGCCCCGCGCCGCGTAGGGTCACTCGCCGATCAGATGCAGCACGAGTTCGCGGCGGTGCGGCGCCGTGCGGTGCTCGAACAGATAGATCGCCTGCCAGGTGCCGAGTAGCGGCCGGCCATCGCTGATCGGAACGCTGAGCTGCGTCTGCGTCAGCGCCGCCTTGATGTGCGCCGGCATGTCGTCGGGCCCTTCTTCCTGGTGTCGGTAGCCGGCGTTCTCCGGCACCAGCCGGCGCAGGAACGCCACAAGGTCCGCACGCACATCCGGATCGGCATTCTCCTGCACCAGCAGCGACGCCGAGGTGTGGCGGCACCAGACCGTCAGCAGCCCGGTCGCGATGCCCTGGGTCTCGACCCAATCGCGGATCTTGCCGGTGACGTCGAACAGTCCTTGCCCGTCGGTGGACACGCTCAGCCGATGCAGCGCCTGCTTCATGGCGGAGACTTGTGTGCCGCGATGCGATCGCGCAAGACGGCTGCGATGGCGGAGCCACGCTTCCACGACCTGACCGTCAGCGACATGCGCCGCGAGACCGCCGATGCGGTGTCGGTCGCGTTCGCCGTGCCCGAGGCGCTGCACACCGCCTATCGCTTCACGCCTGGCCAGTACCTGACGCTGCGCACCACGATCGACGGCGAGGAGGTGCGGCGCTCCTATTCGATCTGCTCGGGGCTCGACGACAACGGACTGCGTGTCGCGATCAAGCGGCTGGCGGACGGCGCGTTCTCCAACTGGGTGAACGAGCATCTGCACGTCGGCGACACGCTGTCGGTGATGACGCCGGACGGTCGCTTCGGCATCCCGATCGAACCAGGCGCAACGCGCACCCTGGTTGCGTTCGCTGCCGGCTCGGGCATCACGCCGATCCTGTCGATCGCGCAGACCGTGCTGCGCCACGAGGCTGGCCGCTTCTTTCTGTTCTACGGCAACCGCAGCACGGCCGACATCATGTTCCGCGAACAGTTGGAAGATCTGAAGGATCGCTATCTGACGCGCTTCGCGGTGTTCCACGTGCTGTCGCGCGAACATCAGGACATCGCGATGCTGAACGGGCACCTCGATGCGGCGAAGGTCGGCGTGTTGATGCGCTCGCTGGTGCCGGTGGGCGAGGTCGCGCACGCGTTCATCTGCGGCCCGCAGCCGATGATCGAAGGGCTGCAGACGGTCCTGACTGACCTCGGCCTGCCGCGCGAGCGTGTGCACGTCGAGCGCTTCACTCCTGGTGTCGGCGGACGGCCGCGGCCCGTCATCGTGGCTCCGACGGCGCCACCGAAGGCAATCGCCACGGTGATCAGCGACGGCGCGCGCTTCGAATTCCCGGTAGCCGACGGCGAGGCGATCATCGACGCGGCGATCCGCGCCGGACGCAGCCTGCCGTATTCCTGTAAGGGCGGCATGTGCTGCACCTGCCGCGCACGGCTGGTGCAGGGCCAGGTCGAGATGGCGGTGAACTATTCGCTGGAGCCGTGGGAGATCGAGGCAGGCTATGTGCTGACCTGTCAGTCGCACCCGCTGTCCGATCGCGTGGTGATCGACTACGACCAGGTGTAGGCCCCATCTGATCGTTGCACCCGCAACCGTACGTCCAAACCGGAAGTTGACACTTCGCGCCTTCCGTCCGACGATGCCGCGATACCAAGAGTCCTCGTGTTGCCCCTCCCCGGCGGCCGCTGAGCGAGACCCGGCAAGGCGAGACCATGCACGCCGCCTGCCGCGCGCAGACGCACGACCGAGGAGTCCATGATGCACGCACGCGTTCAATATCCAGAATCCATAGAACCATTGGTCCAGTTCATCGAGCAGACCCCGCCTGCCGAGATTCTTGATCGCACATTGGAGAAGCTGCGCGCCGGCACCGACGCCAAGACCATGCTGACCGCCTCGGCGCTCGCCGTGGTGCGCTCCGCCGACCTGCCGCCCGGCCACCACGGCGGCCCGCTGCACCCGCTCGCCGGCCTGCACGCCATCACCAACCTAGTGAACCGCCTGGAAGGCGACGACAAGTTCCTGCCGATCCTCCAGCACGTGGCGCTGTCCAACAAGCACATCAACGACCCGGTGACCTCGCCGTTCACCCTGCTGGAATTCGCACCGCTCGATCCAACCGGCGCCAAGTTCAGCCGCACCGCCGACCTCGCCGCCGACGGGTCAGGGGAAGAGGCGACAGCCGAGGGCATCGAGGCGGCCAAGGAAGCCTTCCTGAAGGCGTGCAGCCGCGGCGAGGCGCTCAAGGCCGATCACATCTTCCTGTGGCTGTGGGACCACGTCCCCGCGATCGAAGCCTTCGACCTGCTGATGAGCGTCGCGCTGCCGAAGAACGCGCTCGACGACCACTACTTCCTGTTCCCGGGTTATCTGTGGCGCGCGCTCGAGGCGCTGGGCACCGAACACCTCAAGGTGCTGTTCCGCCCGGCGGTGCGCTACGTCGCCCGCTTCCCGGCCCAGCGCCTGGTGCCCGAGGCCGACGACCTGATCGAGCAGCACGGCCTGCTGACGCGTATCCTGCGCCAGCGCACCGGCGATGACGAGACGGCGAAGATCGGCGAACTCGGCGAGGCGATCCGCGCGGTCAAGCAGTATCCCGAGATCCCGAAGATGATCGCCCAGGCGCTGGCCGACGGCCTGTCGCTGGAGGGCGCCGGCGAGGCGCTGTCGATCGGTGCCGCCGGGCTGTTCCTGCGCTCGCTCACCGGCAACCCGATGGATGTGCACCTGCACACCAGCGCCAACCTGCGCCGCTACCTGCTGCGGCTCGACGGCTTCAGCATGAAGAACAAGCTGCTGACGCTGCTGCTGTGGCACACCGGGCCGGAGGTGAAGTCCACCCAGTACCGCATGGAAGCCGAGTTGCAGCCGGATATGGCGGCGGTCGCTGCCCTGCCGCACCGCTCGCAGGAAGATCTGCTCGAGGCGATCACCTACAGCATCTACCACCAGCCGCCGACCGATTGGTCCAAGGTGAGCAATCTCGGCATGATGCGCGCGGTGCCGGAAGTGAAGGAGACGGTGAACCTGGCGCAGCAGTACATGGACCTGCGCTACGATCCGCAGGTGCTGATCAAGCGCCTCGCACAGATCGTGTGCCACGACAGCTTCACTGAGATGCACGCGTTCAAGCACCACCAGGCCATCGTCGAGGAGTTCCACAACACACGCGAGCCGTGGCGCTGGATGCATCTTGTCGCTGCCTGCCAGGCGGCGGCGGTGTCGTTCGGCAAGAACATGACGGTATACGAGGACATCCTGGAACTTATGCACGCCGCGTAAACCCGCGACGCGATCAACGGCGAACCGGCGGCTGCGGACCTCGTAGCCGCCGGTCTTATGTACCCTCTCCGCCCGCGGGACGGAGAGGACGCAAGAGGTGGGGGGCCGCTGGTAAGTTACGCCGCCTCGCGCTGCTCGATCCGGAGTTCCGCCAGCGACTCCCCCATCGCCGCGACCGCCCGCATCAAGTCCTCTGGTGTCACCGCGCCGATGCAGCCGACGCGAAAGCTGGGCTGTGCGGTGTTGTAGAAGTTGCTGATCAGCACCCCGCGCACCTTCAGCACATCAACGAACCGCTGAAGGTCCCATGCCGGATCGGCCGGCGCGCGCACGTTGACGATGACCGGCCCCTGCACTTGCAGCGGCAAGTACGGCGTGAGCCCCAGACCGCGCACACCTTCGTACAGCGTGCGCATGTTCGCCGTGTAGCGCGCCAGCCGCGCCGGCTGCCCGCCCTCGGCCTCGTACAGATCGAGCGCTACGTTGAACGCGTTCAGCACCTGTGCGGGCGGCGTGAAGCGGAAGCTGCCCCAGCCGCTGCGCACCGCATGTGCGTAGATACTGGAAAGGTCGAGCGACCAGCTTCCGGCATTCCCGGCGCACTCTTCCACCCGATCGATCCGCGCGACCGCGAACGCCATGCCCGGCACGCCCTCCAGGCACTTGTTCGAGGTGAACCCCACCACATCGACCTCCGGCTGAGCCGCAAGGTCGAGCGGCAGCGCGCCAAATGCCGACACCGCATCGACGATCATGCGACGTCCCAGCCGCCTCACCACCGCGCCCACCGCAGCCACATCGTGGATGATGCCACTGCCGGTCTCGCTGTACACCAGACCGACATGGCCGATCTCGGGATCCGCCGCCAGCGCTGCGGCGACCGTATCGGGATCGATAGCCGCCACGTCCGACATCGGCAGCGGCACCGGAATGCGCCCTGCTTCGCGCGCCAGCCGGATCATCCGGTCCGCATACGACCCAGTCGCAGGAATCAGCAGCTTGCGCCCGAGCGGCACGAAGGTCCGGACCGAGGCTTCGGTGATGAAGTGCCCGCACCCCTGCAGCGGCAGCGTCGCGTGTTCGCCCGACACGCCGCTGGCGATGCGCAGCACGCGCTCACGGATGCCGGCATACAGCGGGCGGAAGTCGTTGTCCCATGGCGCGAAATCATGGCGCAGTGCGTCGCGCACCTCGGGCCGGGTGGTGACGGGACCGGGGATCAACAGCAGCATGCAGCGCACCTGGAACAACCAAGGGCGCAGCCTTTGCCACGCTGTCGCGCGGAAATCCAGGCTGCGCGGCGGCGCCTCACATGTTCAGCATGGCGCCGACCAGCGCGCCTTTGGCCGTCGCGTTGAGCGGATCGCGCGCCAGGTACACATCGCCGATCGCCACTGGCAGCGGCGTCTCGGCAATCGCGGACCGCAGCCGGTCGAGGAAGTTGCCCGCCAGCGTCGTGCCGCCGGCGCACACAATCGGGATCGGTGCGGTGAAGTGGGGCAGCTTCCGTGACTCCGCCATCGCCGCTTGCAGCGCGGTCACCGCCGTCTCGATCACCTCGGCGTAGTAGACCGACAGCGCGCGGTCGAGCGCCGCACCGGTCGCACCGTTGATCGCGAAGCCGTTCTCCTTGTGCAGGCGGATCGTGGTCGGTGTCTCCCCCGTCACCGACGCCGCGCTGTGATCGATGTAGTCGCCGGCCCGCGTGGTGGCGAGCGTGAATACCGGCAGCCCCAGATACGCCAGGCAGATGTTGCACATGCCGCCGCCGAAGCTCATGCCGATCCCGGTGAAGTTGGCATCCTTCAGTTCGGCATAGACGATCGCAAGCCCTTCGTTCACCGACTGCGCCTGATAGCCGAGTTTCTCGAAGATCCCTTGCACCGAGCGCTCGTGGAAGATCAGGTTCGAGCTGTCTTCGGGCGGCGCGCTCGGGATGCTCAGGCACAGCTTCTCGCCCTTGGCCGCCTTGCCGCACAGGCGGCCCAGCAGCAGCTCGATCATCTCCAGGTTCTTCGGCTCGGTCGGGTTGAGCAGCCCGCTGCGCATCGGCCGCCGCGTGTCGCCGTTGAGGAATTTGGCGAACTCATCGGCCCGATTGCCATAGGCGAAGATGTGCCCGTCTGCGACCTGGTGCAGGATGTTCTCACGCGCCAGCATCTGCTCGGTCATTCGGCTGTACGGCAGCTCGACAAACGCGTTGAGCTGCGGCGTGAAGTCGACGCCGTCTCCGTTCACCGTGG
>DASSRN010000462.1:0-3211 GCA_035701785.1 Acetobacteraceae bacterium
GCTCCAGGCTGGCCTGCATGCTGAGCGCGACATGCTGGCCGGCCACGTGCACATCGCGGAAGCAGCGTTCCAGCCGGCTGCCCTGGTACACCGACGCGCCGCCCGCCGACTGGTAGGCGAGGTCCACGGCCTGGATCGCGCACTGCGCGGCATGGCAGGCGGCGAGCTTCACCGCCGCCCGCGCCCGGATTGTCACCGGGCGGCCGGCCACAGTGTTGTCCCACATGCGGCCTAATTCAGCGAACAGATAGGCCCGGCCGGCACCAAGCGTCGCTTCGGCGCGCGCGAGGTCTGCCTGCGCCAGCGGCTTGTCGCGCAGCACGGGTCCCGCGCCGGCGGTGCGCTTGCGGGCGCCGATCTCCACCAGGTCCTCGAGCGCCGCCCGCGCGATGCCCAGGGTCACCGTGGCGATGCAGCTGACGAAGGTGCTGGTCATCGGGATCGCATAGAGCGGCCCGGGCCGGCGTGGTGGCGGCTGGAAGTCCTCCAGCGGGATGGTGTTCCGTTCCGGCACGAACAGGTCGGTGACCTGGTAGTCGTTGCTGCCGGTCGCGCGCAGCCCGCCGACATGCCAGACGTCGAACACCTCGACGGCGTCGCGCGGGAACAGGCACAGGCGGAATTCCGGGCTTTCGGCTGCGGCTCCGCGTTCCACCATGCAGTTGCCCAGCACCCACTCGCCGTAACCGATGAAGCTGCCATAGCCCCAGCGTCCGCTCACCCGGTAGCCGCCCGGCGTGGCGACCGCGCGGCCGGTGGGGTTCAGCGTGCCGACCAGCGTGCCCAGGCCGGCGCCGAAAATATGGCGTGCCGCGTCCTCGTCCAGCGCGCCCGATAGGCGGCCGTAGCCCGCCGGGATGACCGTGCACCAGCCCACCGAGCCATCCTGACGCGACAGTTCCTCGATCACCTCCAGGAACTCGAGCGGCGGCAGCTCCGCGCCGCCCAGCGCACGCGGCAGCCACATGCGGAACAGGCCCGCTGCATGGAGTGCGTCGACCAGTGCTCGCGGCAACTGGCGATCCTGGTCGAACTGCGGCCGCAGCGCGGCGACCATCGGTTCCAGCCGTCGTGCTGTGGCCAGGAGGTCGGGTTCGGTCATCACGGATCCATCGGCTATAACCGTCTCAACGCAAGGTGGACCCATGAAAGCACTGACCCAGGCGCAGGTGGACTCCTATCGCCGTGATGGCTTCCTGTTCCCGATTCCGGCACTGTCGCCGGACGAGGTGGTGGCCTGCCTGGCGGGTCTGGCACGGCTGGAGGCATCGTTAGGGTGTCCAGTGGCCGAGGCGGACGTGAAATGGCGGTCGCACGCCTATGCGCACTCACCGTGGTTCAACGACCTGATCCGCCATCCGCACATCCTCGATGCGATCGAGGACGTGATCGGGCCCAACATCCTGGTGTGGACCAGCACGTTCTTCATCAAGGAGCCGCACTCGCCGACCTATGCCGCCTGGCACCAGGATGGCACGTATTTCGGCCTGGAGCCGCACGAGCAGGTATGCGCCTGGGTGGCGCTCACCGATGCCACAGCCGAGGCCGGCTGCATGGAGCAGCTCTCGTTCCATGGCGCACCGAGGCAGTACCGCCACGCGGCGCTGGGCCTCGCGCACAGCATCAACCGCGCCGGCCAGACGATCACCGAGCCGTTCGACGACAGCGCGCCGGTGGCGATGGCGCTGCCGGCGGGCTCGTTCTCGCTGCATCATGAGCTGGCGGTGCACCGGTCGGCACCGAACCGCGCGGCGCATCGCCGGGTGGGGATCGGGCTGAACTACATCCCGACGCATGTGCGGGTGAACGGCCCGGTGCGGATGAAGGCGATGCTGGTGCGTGGTGAGGATCGCTATGGGCATTTCGAGCTGATCGATCCGCCGTCGGCGGAATGCGATGCGGCGGCACTGGCGATGCACCAGGAGGTCAGCGACAGATATCGCGCCAACTACAAGGTGCAGGTGGAGCGGCACGCAGCGGTGTCAGCCGCGGTGTGAAATCAGCCGATCAGGGCGGCCACTTTCTTCAGGTCAGCGACGAGAGCGCGGTACTCGCGCTCGCGCGCTTCCTCGTCCGGCACGCGCAGAATGAAGGATGGGTGCACCGTGACGAACGCAGCGCGCCCATCCGGCATTTCCACCGGCCGCCCGCGCTCGCGCGTAATCGTCACCGGCCGGCCCAGCACCGCACGCGCCGCGGTGCCGCCCATCGCGACGACCAACTTCGGCTGCAACCGCACCAGTTCCACGTCGAGCCAGAAGCGGCAGGCCTGGATCTCTGGCGTCTCGGGCGTTTTGTGGATGCGACGCTTGCCGCGCGGCTCGAACTTGAAGTGCTTGACCGCATTGGTGATGTAGACTGTGCGCCGGTCGATACCGGCTTCCTCCATGGCGCGGTCCATCACTTGGCCGGCAGGGCCGACGAACGGTCGGCCGATCACGTCTTCCTGGTCGCCGGGCTGCTCGCCGACGAACAGCGCTTTGGCGTGCGCCGGCCCCTCGCCGAATACGGTCTGGGTCGCCGGTGCATAAAGGTGGCAGCGGCGGCAGTCCGACGCCTCGTGCATCGCATCCTGCAAGGGCGGATCGGCGTGCAGCGGCAGCACAACCGGACCGAGCGCCGGGGTGTCGGGGGCGCGTGGCGCTTCGTCCAGCTGTTCCGCCTCTGGGATCGCGGTGCCAGTGCGCGCCTGCTGCTCCAGTCGGGCGCCGTGGCTGGCCCACCAGGACGTGAGCCCCGCGTCATCCTTGATCGTGCTGCGGGAGACGCCTTGCGAGTAGCGCAACTCTTCTGTGTCCCAATGCGCGCAGCCCTCTGGTGTCAGGATCGAGAAGGCCAGTGTCGGGAACCGCCGGGCGATCAGTTGCGCATTCGCCTCGACCACGAAGTGCGCCGGCTCGTACCAGCCAATATATCGTGTCTGCCCGCCTGCCTCGACCGGCAGATACCGTAGCAGGGTGCGCATCTTGTGCGTCTCGGCACGTACTGCGTAGGCGAGGCCCTGGGCGCGCCCCATCGCCTCCTCTGGCGGCTTATCTCCGGCATTTGCGTGCCACACCAGCCGGTACAGCAGGTCGAACCGCCTGGGCTCGCGTGCCTGGATGGCGAGCGAAGCCAATTGCACGAGAGTCCGCGAGACCGAAAAGCTGCCCGTTTCCTCCAGCAGCGGGTCGCCGTCCTCGTCGTGCGAGCGCACCGACCAGCGCACGTC
>DASSRN010000463.1:0-4451 GCA_035701785.1 Acetobacteraceae bacterium
AAGATGGCGTCCCTGGCTTGAGAAGCTGATGCCTACCAGGCGGTGGCTCGAACGCCCGATGCGTCGCCACAACCCGCCATAGCCGCCACCGAACGCGTGGTAACTTTCGCCGGGCATCGTCTCCCATACGCGGATGCCGCCTTCGGCTCGTCGCACTTCAAGTGCGTCGGGCTGTTCCTGCGATGGTTCGGCGCGCCAGTAGAAGCCGTTGCCGCCCAGATAGATCAGCCGTCCACCTTGTCCGAGGAATTCCTCGAACCCCTGCATCATCCGTTCAGAATGATACTCCGGATGTTGCGCGGCGATCACCACGCGATAGGGCGCCAGCGCCGCGACTCCTTCTTCATGCAGGTCGTGGTCGGTGATCACGTCGTGCGGTACGCCGATGTTGGACAGGAACTGGTCGATGTAATTGTCGGCGACCCACCGCGCAGTCCCGGAACCGCCTTCAACAGGATCCATCAGCGCGAACTGACGCGGTCGCGTATCCAGCATCGGCCGCAGCTGTGTCACCAGCGACACGCCGGAACCGTCGCTGTGATGATTGTAGCACGAGAGGCCGAACTGCGGGTTCATGTCGGGCGTCTCGTGCAACGCGCCCCACGCCGCGGCGCGTTCGGCGATCTCCTCGCCACGGCCAGGGCGGACATAGCAGCCATAGACCTGGTAGCTGAACGTCGGCACCAGCAGCACCACGTCCGCCTGCGGCTGGCGCGGTCGCACGATGAACGGGATGTAGTCTTCGGCCGTTTCGTTGCTGATATGCGCGGCATAGAAGCCGCTTGGCCAATCCAGCGCAATGTCGAGCCGCGCGGTTTCGCCCCAGCCAAGCGGCCCCTGGTCATCGTCGTGGAAGTGGATGGCGCCATACTGCGATGGTGCGGACTTCCAGTCGTGTACTGCTCCGGTCCAATTCGCTCCGGTCATCGCGCGGGTCGGCAGATTGATCAGGCGCGCATGCGCGGCGTGTGGTCCGTTATCCATTGCCAGTTGGCTCTGCATGCCGATCGAGAAGTCCCAAGCCGCCACTACCGCGTTCGTTGGCAGCCGGTGAATTGTTGGGCTTTCCAGCTTGCCGTTGTAGTGGTCGCGCGCCGGAGCCACGCCATCCGGCGGCAGCGCGGCCAGGAAGACCTCGGCTGCACCATGGGGTAGAGCAGTGGCCTGGACCTGTGCATCGCCGGCATCGCCCAGCGGCGCGTGCGGCTGCTGCGAAACCACAAGCGCACCGTCAGCGCCGAGTGTCGCCGACACGTCATACCAGCGCCGTTCGTGCAATCGGCACGAAACCTCCGCCCGCATGCATGCGCCATCGGCACCGGCCACCTCTGCCATCACGCCGCCGTTCGGGCCGATGCCAAGTGCCAGAGTCAACTTGCCGATACGCAGCGCTATCAGACCTTGCCGACACTTGCCTGGTGTCGTGGGCCATATCGTCGCCGACAGCCGCACGCCATCACGTAAATCAAGCGGCAACGACGGGACATACCCGAAGCTGCCCAAATGCGCTGCCTGCTCCTTGCCCCCATGTTTGCCATCGATCGCACTTGGCATTGCGATCTCGGCATAGCCTGGCCCGTCCGGATTGGGATCGGCGCAGATATGGCGGACAATGCGCAGCGAGAACTCCCGATCGCGCGCACTGGAGATCATGAAGCGGATCGCGTCGCCCTGTCTGACGCTCCAGCGATCGGCGTAGCCGGTCAGCGCATGCATCGAATCAGGCCTTGGTCACATCATAGAACAGCGCGATCCAGCTAGCGCGGGCGAAGTGATAGCCCTTCTTGTCGCCACGATGCGCGATGGTCTGTACCTGGTTGTGCACCGGGAACCACAGCGCGCTGTCCATGATGAGCTTCTGCGCCTCACCGTATACCGCGGTGCGCTTTTCGGGATCGGTCACCGCGCGGCCTTCTGCCAGCAGCGCGTCGAGTTTCGCGTCCTTGAGCTGCATCCAGTTGTAGCGATAGCGACCCGGGCTCGGGATGTTGGCGCTGGCGAACAGGTTTTCGAGGCAGGTCGGATCCGCCTGGATCCAGCGCACCGGCAGCATGTCGAACGCGTTGTCGAACACCAGCGCCTGATTGCGTGCGAAGGTGATCGTCTCGACCTTCAGGTCGAAGCCGACGCGGCGCGCCACCGCCTGGATCTCCACCGCAGTGTCCGGCTCGAGCGGCGGCGGTGCGCCATAGAACCCGCTCAGCCGCTGGCCGTCCTTCACCCGCACGCCGTCCGGCCCCAGCTTCCAGCCCACCTGCTCCAGCAGCGCCATCGCCGCCTTCGGATCCGGCTTGTACATGTCCTCGGTGCCAGGCCAGTAGCCGGGCGTACCCTTCGACAGCGGTCCGTACGCCGGATCGATCAGGCCGAAGAACAGGTTCTCGCTCAGCGCCTTGCGATCGACCGCCATCGCGAGCGCCCGGCGCACCTGCACATCGGCGAAGATCCCGCGACTGCCGTTGAGTTCCAGCCCGAATGGAATGCCTGCGGCATTGCCGATCATCGTGCCGTAGCCGTGCGTCTCGCCGAAGCGCTTCATGTCGAGGATCGGCGTCGCGTCGGAGATGTCGATCTCGCCCGCCTCCAGCGCGGCGACGCGTGTCGATGCATCCGGAATGAACCGGGTGACGACGCGCTGCACCGCCGACGGACCACGGTTCGCGTTGTACGGCGGTGCCCAGTTGTACTTGTCGAACCGCTCGAGTACGACCTGCCGTCCCTCTTCCCATGCGACGAAGCGGAACGGCCCGGCACCCACCGGCGCGCGGGCAAACGCCTGATTGCCCATGCGCTTCACTGCTGTCGGCGAAACCGGCGCCAGCGTGCCTTCGGCATAGCTCGCCAACGCTGCGCCGAATGGCTGCGAGTAGGTCACCCGCGCCGTGTGCGGATCGATCACCTCGGTGCCGGAGTAAGGACCTAACTGGGTGATCGCCGCCTCACTCGCGGTCTTCGGGTCGACGATGCTGTCGAAGGTGAACTTCACCGCCTCGGCATCGAACGGCGTGCCGTCGTGGAAGCCTACATCAGTGCGCAGCTTCAGCGTCACGCTTTTGCCGTCGGGCGCCACATCCCATGCCGTCGCCAGGCCAGGGAACAGCTTGTTCGATCCGTCGCTCGCCACCAGCGTATCGAACATCTGCGCGATCACCTGATACTCGTGACGCGAGCTTGTGACGCGCGGATCGTAGGTGCGCGGCGTCGCATCGTCCTCGCCCCAGGTCACCGTCAGTCCATCCGCGGGCTGCGCCGCGGTACCCCGGGCGATCATCGGCGCGGCCAGCATTCCGCCAACCACCGCGCGACGCGTCACCATGGCTGTCTCCCCGTAAAAGTCGCAGTCACTCTGCGGTGCCCGATGGCATTGCGCAATCGCCATACCTATCCTGCGCCGATGCAGCGCATTCCCGGACGTCTGGCCAGCGCCATTGTGACGCTCCTGATCACCTGGACCGTGGTGTTCGGTGCCATGCGGCTGGCGCCGGGCGATCCGGTTCTGCTGATGCTGCAAGGTACGCCGATCAGCGACGAGGCGATGGACGCAGCGCGCGCGAAGCTTGGCCTGGATCGGCCGTTGGCCGTGCAGTACGTCAGCTTCCTGGCCAACGCCGCACGCGGCGATTTCGGCGACAGCTTCCGCAGTCGTCAGCCGGTGACGCGGCTGATCGCCGCCGAGTTCCCGTACACGCTACAGCTTGCCGTCGGCGGCTTCCTGATCGGCGTGCTACTGGGTGCCGCACTCGGGGTCGTCGCGGGACTGCGTCCGAACGGCTGGGTTGACACGCTCTGCATGACGCTCGCACTCGCCGGATTATCGCTGCCGAGTTTCTGGATCGGCATGATCCTGATCCAGGTGTTCGCCACACAACTTGGCTGGGTGCCGGTGCTTGGCACTGGGCTGGAGGCGTTGATCCTGCCCAGCATCACTGTCGGACTGTTCATCGCCGGTGGTCTCGCGCGCCTGGTGCGCAACAGCATCATCGAGGTGATGGCGCAGGACTATATCCGCACCGCCTACGCCAAGGGGCTGACCGCGCTTCGCGTCGTCGGCAAGCACGCGATGCGCAATGCGGTGATCCCGCCGCTGACGCTGCTGGGCATTCAGTTCGCGCTGCTGATCGGCGGCGCGGTGGTCACCGAGACGGTGTTCGCGCGTCCTGGCATCGGTCGTCTGCTGGTTCTGGCGGTGCTCGAGAAGGACCTGCCGGTGGTGCAGGGCGTCGTCGTGCTGACCACGGCGGCCTATGTGCTGATCAATCTGCTGATCGATATCGCCTACGGCATCATCGATCCACGGGTGCACGCGTGAAGCATGTGGCGCGACTGCTCGGGGCGCCTGGCGCGACTGCCGGCACGCTCGTGCTGCTGGCGATCCTGACGATGGCGGCGACGGCACCGCTGCTCGCGCCCTACGACTGGAACGCCACCAGCCAGTGCCGGCGGCTGGCGCC
>DASSRN010000464.1:0-2896 GCA_035701785.1 Acetobacteraceae bacterium
TGATCGCACAACTCCTGCCAAAGCATCCGGACGTGCCGTTCGATCTGGTGAACCGGCAATTGACGAAGAAAAGCGTCTCCGACGTGATCGACATGGTGTATCGTCACTGCGGGCAGAAGGAATGCGTGATCTTCGCAGACCGTCTGATGGGGCTTGGCTTTGGCCAGGCGGCGAAGGCGGGCATCTCGTTCGGCAAGGACGACCTGATCATCCCGGCGGAGAAGGACGAATTGATCCACCGCACGCAGGCCGAGGTGAAGGAGTTCGAGCAGCAGTATCAGGACGGGCTGATCACCGCCGGCGAGCGCTACAACAAGGTCGTTGATGCATGGTCGCGCTGCACCGACGAAGTCGCCGGCGCGATGATGAAGGAGATCTCCAAGCAGGAACTCGGCAAGCAGACCAACTCGGTGTGGATGATGAGCCACTCGGGTGCGCGCGGGTCGCCGGCGCAGATGCGCCAGCTGGCCGGCATGCGCGGGCTGATGGCGAAGCCGTCCGGCGAGATCATCGAGCAGCCGATCATCGCCAACTTCAAGGAAGGCCTGTCCGTGCTGGAGTACTTCAACTCCACCCACGGCGCCCGCAAGGGCCTGGCCGACACCGCGCTGAAGACGGCGAACTCAGGCTACCTGACCCGCCGGCTGGTGGATGTCGCGCAGGACTGCATCATCTACAAGGAGGATTGCGGCACCGAGCGTGGCCTGACGGTGCGCGCGGTGATGGACGGCGGCGAGGTGGTTTCCGCACTGTCCGAACGCATCCTCGGGCGCACCGCGGCGGAAGACGTGCTTGATCCGGTCTCCAACGAGGTGATCGTGCACGGCAACACGCTGATCGAGGAGGACGCGGCCGATCAGATCGAGCGGGCCGGAGTCGAGGCGGTGAAGATCCGCTCGGTGCTGACCTGCGATTCCGAGGTTGGTGTCTGCGGGCATTGCTACGGGCGCGATCTCGCCCGCGGCACACCGGTGAACATCGGCGAGGCGGTCGGGGTCATTGCCGCGCAGTCGATCGGCGAGCCTGGCACACAGCTGACCATGCGCACATTCCACATCGGTGGTGCGGCGCAGCGCGGCGCCGAGCAGTCGAGCGTGGAGGCCAGCCACGAAGGCGTGGTGACGGTGAAGAACCGCAACGTGGTGATGAACAGCCAGGGCACGCCCGTGGTCATGTCGCGCAACTGCGAGATCGTCCTGGTGGACGACAAGCAGCGCGAGCGTGCCCGGTTCCGCGTGCCCTACGGCGCACGCCTGCTGGTCGATGAAGGCCAGCAGGTGGCGCGTGGTCAGAAGCTGGCGGAATGGGATCCGTACACCCTGCCGATCATCACCGAGCGCGCCGGCAAGGTCGAATACATCGACCTGATCGAAGGCATCACGCTGGTCGAGCGGATGGACGAGGTCACCGGTCTCACGTCGAAGGTGGTGGTGGACTACAAGCAGGGCGCCAAGGGCGTGGATCTGCGGCCCCGCCTTCAGTTGAAGGACGATAACGGCGAAGTGGTGCGGCTGCCGAACAACACGGACGCCCGCTACTTCCTCGCGCCTGATTCGATCCTGTCGGTGGACGCCGGGGCACAGGTCGCCGCGGGTGACGTGCTGGCCCGCATCCCGCGCGAGGGCAGCAAGACCCGCGACATCACCGGCGGTCTGCCGCGCGTGGCTGAGTTGTTCGAGGCGCGCCGGCCGAAGGACCATGCGGTCATCGCCGAGACCGATGGTCGTGTCGAGTTCGGCAAGGACTACAAGAACAAGCGCCGCATCATCGTGAAGAACGACGAGACCACCGAAGAGACCGAGTACCTGATACCGAAGGGCAAGCACGTCTCGGTGCAGGAGGGGGACTTCGTCCGCAAGGGCGATCCGCTGGTCGACGGCCCGCGCGTGCCGCACGACATCCTGAAGGTGCTCGGGGTCGAGGCGCTGTCCGACTACCTGGTCAACGAGATCCAGGACGTCTATCGGCTCCAGGGCGTGAAGATCAACGACAAGCACATCGAGGTGATCGTTCGCCAGATGCTGCAGAAGGTCGAGATCCTCGATCCAGGCGATACGACATTCCTGGCCGGCGAGCAGGTGGACCGCACCGAGTTCGACGCAGTGAACGGCAGGCTTGGGCAGGACGACAAGCCGGCGCAAGCGATGCCGGTGCTGCAGGGCATCACCAAGGCCTCGCTGCAGACCAACAGCTTCATCAGTGCCGCATCCTTCCAGGAGACGACGCGGGTGCTGACCGAGGCCGCGACGGCCGGCAAGACCGACAGCCTTACCGGGCTGAAGGAGAATGTGATCGTCGGGCGGTTGATCCCGGCGGGCACGGGTTCGGTGATGAACCGGCTGCGGGCGATCGCTGCCGGACGCGACCAGCGGACGCTCAGCATGGGCACAACACCGCAGATCACCGAGGAAATGAAGGCAGCCGAATAGGGCCGCCACTCCGCGCACTGAACGGGCCGCCGGACCCCGTGTCCGGCGGCCTTTCTGCTGTTGCGATTTGTTCGTTGACAGATGACTGATGCAACCGATCTCATATGCAACGATGAGGCCGGTACTCGTCCATTACCACATCTATAAGAATGCGGGCTCGAGTATTGATCGCCTGCTGCAGGAAAGCTTTGGCGAAGATTGGGTGCAATTCGACGATACCGGCGGCAAAGACATCATCGACAGCAGCGCGCTGCGGGGATTCCTGGCTGCACGACCGTCGCTCCGGGCAGTCTCTTCGCATGGAGCTCGGCCGCCGCTGCCAGTCTCAAACGCGTATCCGATCGTCATGCTGCGCCACCCGGTCGATCGCGCGCGATCAGTCTACCATTTCGCGCGCCGGGACCGATCGCAGCCGGATCATGCCGTTGCCCGATGCAGCAGCTTTCGTGAATACATCCGACACTACC
>DASSRN010000465.1:0-9315 GCA_035701785.1 Acetobacteraceae bacterium
CCGTCGCTGTCCATCGGCGCATCGGCCTGGGCGACAACAAGCTTCTCTTCCTCCATCGCCGAGAGGTAGCGCGGCTCGCGCTGCACCACGCCGTCCTTCACCAGCATGTACGGCGTCTCGATGAAGCCGTACTTGTTGACCTTGGCGTAGGTCGCCAGCGAGTTGATCAGGCCGATGTTGGGACCTTCCGGCGTCTCGATCGGGCAGATGCGGCCGTAATGCGTCGGGTGCACGTCGCGCACCTCGAAGCCCGCCCGCTCGCGCGTCAGACCGCCCGGACCCAGCGCCGAAAGGCGCCGCTTGTGCGTCACCTCGGACAGCGGGTTGGTCTGGTCCATGAACTGCGACAGCTGCGAGGAGCCGAAGAACTCCCGCACCGCCGCCGCCGCCGGCTTGGCGTTGATCAGGTCGTGCGGCATCACGGTGTCGATGTCGACCGAGCCCATGCGCTCGCGGATCGCCCGCTCCATGCGGAGCAGGCCGATGCGATACTGGTTCTCCATCAGCTCGCCGACCGAGCGCACCCGGCGATTGCCGAGATTGTCGATATCGTCGATCTGCCCGCGGCCGTCCTTCAGCTCGTTGAGGATCTTCACCGTGCGCAGCAGGTCTTCCTTGCGCAGCACGCGCACGGAGTCGGGCACATCATCGAAGCCCAGCCGCATGTTCATCTTCACCCGGCCGACCGCCGAAAGGTCGTAGCGGTCCGGATCGAAGAACAGCCCGCGGAACAGCGCCTCGGCCGTCTCCGGCGTCGGCGGCTCGCCCGGGCGCATAACGCGGTAGATGTCGATCAGCGCATCGTCGCGGTTGGAGTTCTTGTCCACCGCCAGCGTGTTGCGGATCCATGGTCCGTTCGACTGGTCGACGGCGAGCGTCGGCAGCCGGGTCACGCCGGCCTCTTCCAGCGCGGTCAGCCGTGCCTCGGTCAGCTCCTCTCCCGCTTCGGCATAGATCTCGCCGCTCTCGGGATTGACCAGGTCTTCGGCCACGAAGCGGCCCAGCAGGTCGGTCCGCCCGACCAGCACCTCCTTGGTCTTCTCGGCGATTCGCCGTGCCTGGCGCTGGGTCAGCTTGGCATCGGCATCCGCCACCACCTCGCCGGTCTCGGCGTCCACGATCGACTCCAGCAGCTTCACGCCGCGGAATGCATCAGGATCGAACGGCCGTGCCCATCCTTTGGGCGTGTGGTCGAACACCACCTGCCGATAGAAGTAGTTGAGGATCTCTTCCTGATCCATGCCGCGGATTTCGCCGAGTTCGACCGGCTCGCCCTTGGCCTCGCGGTCGGCCCGCAGCCGCTCGCTCGCCGCACCTTCCAGCGCATACAGCAGCGTGGTGACCGGCAGCTTCCGCTTCCGGTCGATGCGGACGTAGACCAGATCCTTGCTGTCGAACTCGAAGTCGAGCCAGGACCCGCGATACGGGATCACCCGCGCCGCGAACAGGTATTTGCCGGACGAGTGCGTCTTGCCCTTGTCATGGTCGAAGAACACGCCGGGCGAGCGGTGCATCTGGCTGACGATGACGCGTTCGGTGCCGTTGATGATAAACGTGCCGTTGTCGGTCATCAGCGGCATGTCGCCCATGTAGACCGGCTGTTCCTTGATGTCGCGGATCGAGCGGGCGCCGGTGTCCTCGTCCACGTCCCACACGATGAGGCGCAGGATGACCTTCAGCGGCGCGGCATATGTCATGCCCCGCTGGATGCACTCCTCGACATCGTATTTCGGCTCTTCCAACTCGTAGTAGACGAACTCCAGCCGGCCGCGGCCGGCGAAGTCATCGATCGGGAAGACCGACTTGAACACTTCCTGAAGCCCGGCATGCAGCCGGCTGTCGGGCCGGACGTTCATTTGCAGGAACGCCTCGTAGGAGGCGCGCTGCACGTCGATCAGGTTCGGCATCGGCGCCACTTCCGCGATCCGCCCGAAGTTGCGGCGGATGCGCTTGCGCCCGGTAATCGACCTGCTGATTGCGTTCATGAATGTCCTGCCTGCCTGCCCATGCCATCGCCGCAACGCGGAGCGGGGCGGGAACCGGCTCGATTCCCGCCCGCATCCAGATCAGCTCGGGCGGCGGTTCGGCGCGACCGCCCGCCCGGTGTGTGTCCTTCCTGCGTGCTACTTGACCTCCACGGACGCCCCGGCGTCCTCCAGCATCTTCTTGATCTTCGCGACCTCGTCCTTGCCGATGCCTTCCTTGACCGGCTTCGGCGCGCCCTCGACCAGATCCTTGGCCTCCTTCAGGCCCAGGCCGGTGATGGTCCGCACCTCCTTGATCACGTTGATCTTTTTCTCGCCCGCCTTCGCCAGGATGACGGTAAACTCGGTCTGCTCCTCGGCCGGCGCGGCAGCAGCCGCGGCTCCGCCGGCAGGTGCCGCCGCAGCGACCGCAACCGGCGCGGCAGCCGAGACGCCCCACTTCTCTTCGAGCAGCTTTGAGAGCTCGGCAGCCTCGAGAACCGTGAGGCTGGACAGCTCGTCCACCAGCTTTTGTAGATCAGCCATGTATGTGTGTCCCTAATCTAGTCTTTGGTTGGTTCCATGCAACCCCCGGGCCGAGCCGGGGGCTCGGGTCAGGCCGCAGCAGCCGCCTCGCCCTCCTCGCTCTTCCTGGCAAAGGCGCCAAACACCCGCGCAAGCTGCCCTGCCGACCCCTGAAGCACGCCGGCCACCCGGGTCGCAGGGGTGGCGATCATCCCCACAATCCGTGCCCGCAGCGTTTCCAGACCCGGCAACTCGGCGAGCGCCCGCACCCCCGACGCGTCCAGCATCTGAGAGCCGAGTGAGCCGCCGACCAGCACAAGCTTGTCGTTGGTCCTGGCGAACTCGACGGTTGCCTTGGCCGCCGCCACCGGGTCAGTCGACCACGCCAGCGCGGTCGGCCCCTTCAGCATCGGCTTCAGCCCGTCAAACGGGGTCCCTTCCAGGGCGAGGTGGGCCAGGCGGTTCTTCGCGACCTTGAAGGTCACGCCGGCAGCCCGCATCCGGCGCCTGAGTTCCGTCGCCTCGGCGACCGACAGTCCCGTATTATGGGTGACCACGATCATCGAGGTGGCGGCAAGCGCCTCATGCAGACCGGCGACGAACTCGCGCTTTTCAGTCCGGTCCACGCATCGTCTCCAATATGACCCGACACGTTTGGACCGCGCCGGGCAGGTTTGCCCAAGTTCGCCTGTCCAAAAGCCGGAACCAAACCGTCCTCCACAGGAGGCAGGCCCTCGGGTCGCGCCCGAAGGCTTCGGCTTTCTCCCGTCTCCGCACGCGGACCAGCTGATCCATTACCGTCCAGGAGGACGACGTGCAGTCTCGGACAGGTTTTCGTGCCACGCCCCCAGGGTTCCTGGCGGCGCGTACGAAGCGCGGGGAGTTAGCCGAAACCGCCAGCGGAGTCGAGAGGCAGGAAACGTTGCAGGCAGAACAAAACAGATACTGGCCTCGCAACTTGCAGCCCGGCCAGGCGTTCCGCATGCACCACCTTCGCAGGAGCGCTTATCTTGAAAGCGGCATTATCCGATGCTGAAAACGAAGCACGGTCCCGCGCCAAACCGTCCGGCAACGCGGAGAAGGACCCCGACGACTGGGTCACCGGCGACGAGACAATGACCGGCGCCCAAGCCTCCTACCTGAAGACGCTCTGCGAGGAGGCTGGGGAGAAGTTCGATCCGAGCCTGACCAAAGCACAAGCATCGAAGCGTATCGACGAATTGCAAGTGACGACCGGCCGCGGCCGGTCGCACTGAGCTATTCAGGCGGTTCGAGAGGGCTTGTTTTCGGTCGGCTCGACATTCTGCTGGCCCGCGCGGGTGCCGCCGAACCGGTCGGCGCCCCTCGCATCTTCAGCGCCCGGTTTCTTGTGGGTTCCGGTGTTCTGCTGGTCGTCGGTATGACGGACCGTTTCTTCCGTGTGGGGCTGTTTCATACGGATCCTCCGGTTGTTGGCACCTCACGGGCAAACGCGATCATGCGACAGGCGTTGCACGAGTGACGGCTATCAGCGGGAGCATCCATGGAACGCAGGGACGACAAGCGCGAGGCGCACATCAAGCAGATGCAGGAAGACGCACAGAAGGAGCGGCGCAAGGCGGAGGAACGCACTGGCAGCGACGCCGAAGTCGAGCGGGAACTGCAGACGGTTCGGCCGAACTCCGACGCACCATCCCGTTCGGGCGTGACGCCGACAGGGACCGGCGCCGACAGCCAGCGCGGCTGAGGTCAGGACACGCGCGCCAGAAATGCTTCGACCACGGCGACAAAACCCTCGGGATTGTCGCTGTGCACCCAGTGTCCTGCGTTCTTCAACGTCACGAAGCGGGCGCGCGGAAACCAGGAGCGGATCTGCGGGCGATGCTCCGGCCTGATGTAGTCCGAGTCGGCACCGGCGATGAACAGCGTGGGACCGTCGTAGCGGGCATTGGCTGGTGCGCCCCACGCCTGGATTTCGGCGAAGGCCGCGATGATCTCGGCAAGGCCGATGCGCCAGGCGGGATGGCCGCCGAGTTGCAGGTTCTGCAGGAGGAAGCCCCGCACCGCCGGGTCGGGCACCGCGTCTGACAGCGCAGCATCTGCCTCCGCACGCGTCAGGCCGGCGGTCAGCGGCAGCGCCGCCATCGCCTGCGCGGTCGCCATAAGCGACGGCGGATTGGGCACCGGCGCGATATCCGCGACGATCAGGCGCGCAACCCGATCGGGCTGCGCCAAAGCGGTCTGCATCGCCGCCTTCCCGCCCATGGAATGTCCCAGCAGCACTGCCGGCAGTGCGTGCAGTTGCTCCAGCGTCTGCATGACGTCTGCCGCCATCGTCGCATAGTGCATGTCCTCACCATGCGGGCTGCTGCCGTGATTGCGCAGGTCGAGCGCGATCGTGCGCCGGTGCCGCGCCAGCGTGCGCTGTACGCTGCCAAAGTTGCGCGCCGATCCGAACAGGCCATGCAGCAGTACCAGCGGCGGGTCGCCATGACCGGCCTCGATCGCGTTGAGGATCATCGCCGGCCGGGCCATGCGGCGATGCCGACGCCGAGTATGATCAGTGCCGAACCGGCGATCAGGTCGGCAGTGATCGGTTCGTCAAGCAGCAGGTTGGCGAGCACCAGGCTGATTGCCGGCGTAGTGAGAAAGCCGACCGAGGAGACCACCGCCGGCAAGATCGCAGTTGCCTGCACGACGCACCACGTGCCGAACGGGCTGGCGACCAGCCCGATATACGCGAGCGCGGCCCACGACACTGGCTGCGACCCGATGCCGCCATGCGGCGCGTGCCAGGCGATCAGCGGGATGATCATCGCGGCGCTGACCGCGAAGCACCACGGCATCAGTTCGAACATCGTCGAGCGCGGCGTTGCCAGGCGCGTGGCGATGATCGCAACCGACCACGATAGCGAGGCAGCCAGCAGGAACGCATGGCCAATCAGGACGCTGTGCGACGACCAGTCGATCGCCCACGGGCTCATCAGCACGACGACGCCGGCCAGCCCGAACGCTGCGGCGAACCAGCGGCGCGGCGGGATGCGCTCGCGCAGGAACACCAGCGACAGCGGCACCACCCAGATCGTCGTGGTGTTGGCGAGGATCGCGGTGCGGCCTGCCGCGACCCAGGCAACTGCCTCGTGTGCGAAGGTGAAGTAGAGGCCCAGTTGCCCGACGCCGACCGCGATCAGCGCCGGCAGGTCTTCGCTTCTCGGCAGGTGCAGCCGCCGGCGCGCCGCCAGCACCAGCGCGATCGTCGCACCCGACAGCAGCGACCGGCCCTCGGCGAACCACAGCGGCGTGCTGCCGGCACTCAGCGCGATCTTGGTGAGCGGCCAGGCGCTGCTGAGCAGCAGCACCGACGCGGCAAGCTGGACATAGCCGGCGAGCGCGTGATCATTGCCGCTCTCGGCCACCAACTCAGCAGATCGCGACATCGCAAGCCATGACCTTCTCCCTCATCGGCCGCTGCCCTCGCACCGGTCAGATCGGCGCCGCGGTGGCAACCTCGTCCATCGCCGTCGGCGCACGCTGCACCTATGCCGAAGCCGGCGTCGGCGCGGTGCTGACGCAGCATCGCACCGATCCGCGGCTCGGGCCACGCGGGCTCGCGCTGCTGCGCTCGGGCTGCACGCCGCGACAGGCGCTTGATGCGCTGGTCGCCTCGACGCCGCACGCGCACTGGCGGCAGTTGGCCGTGATGGACGCCGCGGGGCGCAGCGCGGTGTACAGCGGCGCCAGCACCAAGCCGGAGAAGAACGAAGCTGCGGCACAGGATGTCTGCGTGATCGGCAACATCCTGGCGAGCACCGCGGTGCCGCCGGCGATGCTGCGCGCCTTCCAGGTGGATGCTGCGGCACCGTTGGCTGAGAGACTGGTGGGTGCATTGGAAGCGGGATTGGCGGCCGGCGGCGAACATGTGCCGGTGCAAAGCGCGCATCTCTTGGTGGTGGAACGCGAAAGCTTTCCGCTGATCGACCTGCGGGTGGACTGGCACGATACGCCGATCGCCGAACTGCGTCGGCTGTGGCAGCGCTACGCGCCGCAGAGCAACGACTATGTGCTGCGCGTGCTGGATCCGGACAATCCTGCGGTGACGTGAAACGGCGCTTGCGCCCTGCCGGCCATTTCGGTTATGAACTGCGCATGGCACCGATGCAGATCATCGCCACGACGCGATTTTGGTACCGCTGGTACATCCCGGCGGCCTAGGATCGTGCACATCTAGCAGGAACCCCAAAGCCGCCCCACCAAGGCGGCTTTCGCATTTCTACTGCATCGGAAATCCGGATTTCGCCAAGGCAGGAGCGGCCTCTTCAACGAAGGAGGCTCGCATGTTCAGTTCAGATTTCGACTTCGACGTGGTCACCGGCCCATCCGTGCCGCGACCGGCCCCGCAACCCGCGCCGCAGCAGCCGGCGCCGCAGCGATCGCGATGACGCGCCATGTGGACACCACACGACTGGCGCGCCTGCCCGATCGCGCAGGCGCCGGAGTATCCCGATCCAACGGTGTTGGCCGACGCAGAGGCGGAGCTGCGTGATTCACCACCGCTGATCTTCGCTGGCGAGGCGCGTGCGCTGAAGGCGCAGCTGGCGCGCGCCGCGACCGGCGAGGCGTTTCTGCTGCAAGGCGGAGACTGCGCCGAATCGTTCGCCGAATTCCATGCGAACACGCTGCGCGACACGCTGAAGGTGCTGCTGCAGATGGCGGTGGTGCTGAGCTACGCCGCGGCGGTGCCGGTGGTGAAGGTGACGCGCATGGCAGGGCAATTCGCCAAGCCGCGTTCGCAGCCAACCGAGACGTTGGGTGGCGTCACGCTGCCGTCCTATCGCGGCGACATCGTCAACGACATCGCGTTCGATGCCGCGGCGCGCGTGCCGGACCCTGCGCGCATGCTGCGGGCGTACAATCAGTCGGCGATCACGCTGAACCTGTTGCGTGCGTTCACTCAGGGCGGCTTTGCCGACCTCGCGCGCGTGCAGCAGTGGAACCAGGCGTTCGTCGCCGCGTCACCGCAGGGCGAGCGCTATCGCGACCTGTGCGCGCGCATCCAGGAGTCGCTGGCGTTCATGGCGGCATGCGGGCTGAGCACGGCGAATGCGCCGCAGCTGCGCTCGACGGAGTTCTACACCAGCCACGACGCGATGCTGCTGAACTACGAAGAGCCGCTGGCGCGGCAGGACAGCCTGACCGGCGACTGGTACGCCTGCTCGGCGCACCTGCCATGGATCGGCGAGCGCACGCGCCAGGTGGACGGCGCGCATGTCGCGTTCATGCGGGGCGTGGCAAATCCGCTGGGGCTGAAGTGCGGACCGACGATGACGGCGGACGAGGTGCTGCGGCTGATCGACGTGCTGAACCCGGACAACGAAGCGGGACGGCTGACGCTGATCACGCGGATGGGGGCCGATCGCATCGGCGCGGTACTGCCGCCGCTGGTCCGGGCGGTGCAGCGTGAAGGGCGCCGGGTCGTGTGGTCGTGCGATCCGATGCACGGTAACACGGTGTCGACAACCGCGGGGCTGAAGACGCGGCCATTCGATCGCATCGTCGCCGAACTGCGCAGCTGCTTTGCCGTGCATCGCGCGGAGGGCAGTCATCTGGGCGGGATGCATATCGAGATGACCGGCAAGGACGTCACCGAATGCACCGGCGGTGCGCAGCTCATCGAGGAGGCCACGCTGGCGGATCGCTACCATACGCACTGTGATCCGCGGCTGAACGGATCGCAGGCG
The DNA here is from genome assembly GCA_035701785.1 of Acetobacteraceae bacterium. Taxonomy (GTDB): domain Bacteria; phylum Pseudomonadota; class Alphaproteobacteria; order Acetobacterales; family Acetobacteraceae; genus JAMXLO01. The sequence goes on from DASSRN010000465.1 coordinate 8,207, forward strand.
CTGGAGCTGGCGTTCCTGGTGGCCGAGGAGCTGAAGGCGGAACGCGACCGGCAGCGCCGGCCAATGCCGATCGCTGCGGAGTAGTGGCGTTTGTAGTCATGGCCGGGACCAGCCCGGCCATGACTATAGACGGAGGGTCAGCTGTTCGGGCCGCGTTCCATGGACACGGGCTGCCAGCGGCGCAGCTTGGTGTTCTGGAGCACCGCCGGGTTGACGCAGCTCATCGGCCACTTGCCTTCCAGCACCAGCGCAAGCTCGCGGCCGACATGGCGCTTGCGTGCCGGATCGAAGCGGGCGGAGGCCGAGGCGGTGTGGGCGCTCAGGATGACGTTGTCCATCTTGAGCAGCGGGTTGTTGTTCCCGGGCGGCTCCATCTCGAGCACGTCGAGGCCGGCATAGGCGATCCACTTCTCTTCCAGCGCCTTGATCAGCGCCGCTTCCTGCACCGTCGGACCACGTCCGGTGTTGATGAAGATCGCCGTCTTCTTCATCTGCCGGAAGTGCTTCTCGCCCAGCATGCCTTCGACCTCGGGCCGCGCCGGCGCGTGCATCGAGACGAAGTCGGACTGCGACAGCACCTCTTCCAGGGTGCACGGAATCACACCATGCTCGACCATGACCAGTTCCTCGATGAACGGATCATAGGCGAGGATGCGCAGGCCGAACGGCTTGGCACGCTTGGCAACCGCGCGGGCGACGTGGCCGAACGAGATCAGACCCAGCGTCTGGCCCATCAGGCGGGGAATCTGCAGCAGCGCGGGGCGGCCTTCGCGCCACTTGCCTTCGCGCACCATCTTGTCCTGCTCGATTGTGCGGCGGAAGCTGGACAGCAGCAGCATCATCGCGTGGTCGGCGACTTCCTCGATGAACGTGTCGGGGCAGTTGGTGACCGGAATGCCGCGCTCGGTGGCCGCCTTCACATCCACGCTGTCCACGCCGACGCTGCCCAGGATGATGCCGCGCACGCGCTCGGGCAGGCCATCGATGATCTTCTTGCTGATGCGGATGCCCTTCGCGTAGACCGCATCGGCGTCCTGGCAGAACTTGATGAAGCCGTCTTCGTCGGTCGGGCCTTCGACGATTTCGCAGTCGAGGCCTTCCAGAGGCTC
>DASSRN010000466.1:0-18542 GCA_035701785.1 Acetobacteraceae bacterium
AAGCAGGTGATGGCGACGATGCAGCGGATGGCCGAGGTGGTGGATCGGCAGAATGCCGGCGACCGCAACTATCGGCCGATGGCGCCTGGCTTCGACGGTCCGGCCTTCAAGGCGGCGTGCGACCTGGTGTTCGAAGGCCGCACGCAACCGAACGGCTATACCGAGTTCATCCTGCACGCGCGTCGGCGCGAGGCGAAGGCCGCCGCCTGACGCGCCGATCAGACGGGCGTTGCCAGCAGTGCCCGCAGATGCGCGTCGAGCTGACCCGTCGCATCGGCATCGGCGCCGAACAGCGCCAGGTGACCGTCGGCGGTGCGGATCGGCCGGAACTCGGCGTTCGGAATGAGCCGCCACTCCGCCTGACAGTCGGACGGCGGGAAGAACATGTCGGATGACATCGGCATGACGAAGGTCTTCGCGGTGATCCGCCGCAGTGCCGTGCGAAGGTCACCACCATACGGACGGCTCACATCGCCCCGCTGCCACTTCCACGCCATGCACAGCAGGTTGTTGGGATCCATGACGCTGAAGTAGCCGTTCATGAAGTTGACGATGAAGTCGTCCATCGAGGAATAGCCAAGTGACTTGTGCCGCTCCAGGCGGAAGAACTCGGTGCTCCAGCCCATCACCGCCCACATCTTGGCATGGCGCAGCAGGCCTTCGCGCACATCAGATGGCGACGTGTAGAACCCCCTGTTGAAGCCCGGATCGGAGGTGATCGCGTCGACCAGCGTCTCGGTGAACAGGAAGTCGTGGTCGGTATTGCGAGCGGTGCCGGCGATCGGCGCCGCACGCTGCACCATCTCCGGGTAGCGCACCGCCCACTCGTAGGTCTGCTGCGCGCCCATCGAGCCGCCGACCACAAGCGCCAGGGACGCAAGGTTGAACTTCTGATCCAGCAGGATGCGCTGCGCCCGCACATCGTCGCTGATGCGCACCTTGGGGAAATTTGCCATACCGGCCGGCAGCGGCGTGTTGTGCGGCGACGACGACAGGCCGCTGCCAATCTGGTTGACCACGATGATGAAGTAGCGCTCCGGATCCAGCGCGCGGCCGGCGCCGATATAGACCTGCTCGATGATCTTGTGCGTTCCGGAATACCAGGTCGGCACCAGGATGACGTTGTCGCGCGCTGTATTCAGCGCGCCATAGGTGGCGTAGGCCAGCGTGCAGTTGCGTATGGTGCCGCCGTCCTCCAGCACAAGGTCGCCGATGTTGTGCAGCTCATACGGGCCGTGCACATCCTGCGAGTAGTAGTCGTTCTGCACCATTGTCTGCCCCGCTATGCCAGCGCGAACCCCGCATAGCCCGCAGCCGCCACCTCGTCGCATTTGCGTCGATAGCCGCCGACGCCTTCCGGCCCGAGATACGGCAGGAACACACGCGGCTTGCCGGCGATATTGGCGCCCATGTACCAGGAGTTCGCACTGGTCATCAGCGACCCCTCCGCCGTCTCGGCCACGTGCGCCACCCATTCATCCACCGCTTCTGGTGTCGCCTCGATCGTGCTGCGGCCGTCGCGCCGCATGGTGACGATGCAGTCGGTGATCCAGTCCACGTGCTGCTCGATCGAAACCGGCATGTTCGACAGCACCGATGGGCTCTGTGGGCCGGTGATGGTGAACAGGTTCGGGAAGCCAGCCATAGCGATGCCGAGATAGGTACGCGGCCCCTGTGCCCACTGGTCAGTCAGAGCGCAGCCACCGCGCCCCATCAGGTTGAGCGCGGTCAGCGGCCCGGTCATCGCATCGAAGCCGGTGGCGAACACGATGATGTCCAGCGGATAGTCGTGGCCGCCGGCGCGGATGCCGGTCTCGGTGATCTCCTCGATCGCACCGTCGGTCCTCGCATCGACCAGCAGCACGTTGGTCTTGTTGAACGTCTCGAAGTAGTTGGTATCCAGTGGCTGACGCTTGGTGCCATAGGCGTAGCCCTTCGGGATCAGCCTCTCGGCGACCGCCGGATCCTTCACCGTGTCGCGGATCTTGCGCTTCAGGTAGTCGGCGCAGATGTCGTTGGCCTGCTGGTCGAATATCATGTCCTTGTAGTTGGCGATCCAGAAGTCGAACCCGCCGGCATCCCACATGCGGTCGAACTCGCGCTCGCGCTCCTCCGGCGTGGTCTCCAGCACCGACTTGTCGATGAAGTAGCGCTCCTGGCCGAACGGCGATTCCCGGATGCGCTGGATGATGCCCTCGTAGTCGGCCTTGCGCGCAGCAGTGACCTCGGGGTCAACCTTGCCGTTGCGCGCCGGCACGCAATAATTGGCGGTGCGCTGAAACACGGTGAGGTGCTTCGCCTGCTGCGCGATCTCCGGGATCGCCTGCACGGCCGTGGCACCGGTGCCGACCACGCCGACCCGCTTGCCGGTGAAGTCCACACCACCATCCGGGAACCGGCTGGTGTGATACCACCGGCCCTGGAAGCGCTCGAGCCCGGGGAAGTCTGGCATGTTGGTGGCGGACAGCGTGCCGACCGCGGTGATCAGGAACCGCGCCGAGACCTCTTCGCCCTGGTCGGTTCGGACGATCCAAAGATTGCGCGCCTCGTCGAACGTGCCACTCGTCACCCGCGTGTTGAACTTGATGTCGCGCTTCAGGTCGTGCCGGTCAGCCACGTGCTCGAGATAGCGCAGGATCTCCGGCTGTTCGGGATAGCGCTCGGACCATTGCCAGTCCTGCAGCAACTGCTTGTCCCAGGTGAAGCAGTAGATGTACGAGTCTGAATCGCAGCGCGCACCAGGATAGCGGTTCCAGTACCAGGTGCCGCCGATCCCGCTACCGGCCTCGTAAACGCGCACCTTCAGGCCCAGCGTGTCGCGCAGCGACTTCAGCATGTAGAGCCCGGAAAACCCTGCGCCGATCACGATCGCATCGAAATCGCCGGATGCGGACGTCATGCGTTCCTCCGTTACCGTTGTGTTTTTGACCTGAAGCAATCACACGTCTGCCGTTGTGCTATAGGGTTATCGGTCAAGTGCAACGCGGGCAAGCAGGGAAGTGCGATGCGATATCTGGCCGAGCTCGCCTTGCTGGCGGACCGCGTCGAAGAACGCGTGCTGATCGAGATCGACCCGGCTGGCGTCATCACTCAGGTAGAGCCACGTTCCACCGCGGACGCCGAACGGCTTGCGGGCTTCGTCGTGGCAGGTATGCCCAACCTGCATTCGCACGCCTTCCAGAGGGCGATGGCAGGGATGGCGGAGCGTGCAGGACCTGATGGCGACAGCTTCTGGCGCTGGCGCGAGACTATGTACCGCTTCCTTGCCGTGCTCACGCCGGATGACGTGGAGGCGATCGCGGCGCAGCTCTATGTCGAATGCCTGCTGCACGGCTACACATCGGTCGCCGAGTTCCACTACCTGCACAACGCACCCGACGGGACGCGCTACTCCGAGAGGACCGAGCTTGCGCAGCGCATCGTGGCGGCGGCGCAGCACGCTGGGATCGGGCTTACCCTGCTGCCGGTGCTGTATCGCCACGCCGGCTTCGGCGGCGCGCCGCCGCTCGATGCGCAGCGGCGCTTCGTGCTGTCGCTCGATGATTATGCCGGGCTGTGCGAGACGATGGCGTCGCAGGTCGCCATCGGCATCGCGCCGCATTCTCTGCGTGCGGTGACACAGGAAGAACTGGGATTCGCCTGTCAGCTTGCCGGCAATCGGCCAATCCACATCCACGCTGCTGAACAGGAGAAAGAGGTCGCTGACTGCCTGGCCTGGAGCGGCGAGCGCCCGGTCGCCTGGCTGCTGGACCACGCCGATGTCGATAACCGCTGGTGCCTGGTGCACGCGACACATCTCGACGCAGCGGAATGCCGGCGCCTCGCCGCGAGCGATGCTGTGGCGGGCCTGTGCCAGACCACCGAGGCGAATCTCGGCGACGGCAGCTTTCCACTGCATGCGTATCTGTCCAATGGTGGGCGCTTCGGCATCGGCAGCGACTCCCACGTCTCCACCAGCCCGGTCGAGGAACTGCGCTGGCTCGACTACGTCCGTCGCCTCGAGACCCGCTCGCGCAACGCACTGGTGACACCACCGGGTGGATCGATCGGGCTCAACCTGTATCAGCGCGCGGTCGCGGGTGGCGCACAGGCACTCGGCCGCAATGCAGGCGTGATCGCTCCGGGGCGGCTGGCTGACCTCGTTGTGCTGGACCGCGACCACCCTGCCCTGCTGGGTCGCAGCGGCGCCGGGTTGCTCGACGCCTGGCTCTACTGCGGCAATTCCACGCCGGTGCGCGACGTCATGGTGGGCGGCGTCTGGGTGGTGCGCGACGGCCAGCACCGGGCGCAGCGCGCGATCGCAGCCGCCTTCGCACGCACCATGCGGCGGCTGGAGATCACGGCGCCGCCATGACCGCCTTGCAGGCCGCAGGAAGCGGCGGTGGCTTCGGCGGCGGGGACGGCCTGGTGGACGACGGCACGTCCAGCTGATCGAACCACCATTGCAGTGTGGCATCGCAGCCGTCGCCCGGCGGCGGCGGTGGCGCCTGCACGCATTCGTGCTGATCGGCGGGGCAGCGGAACCGGATGTGCATGTGCGCAGCATGGCCGTACCACGGCCGGATCAATCGCAGCCAGCCGCGGTCGCCGTGCACCTCCTCGCAGAGCTGCCGCTTGATCGCAGGGTTGATCAGGATGCGGTCGACCTCGGGCAGCGCGGCGGCCATGCGCAGCAGGGCGACCTGGTCCTGCGTCCAACGCTCCGACGCGATTCCCCTTCGGTCTGGCCTGACCATGGTCGGCAGTTCAACCGATTCGCGTTGCGCCACCGTCAGCGCGAGCTTCGTCGAGACGTCCAGCCCGACATCGGCGTCGAGGCCCAGCTGGTGGCTGAGATGGCCGCCCGGCATCGGGCCGCCACGCGGGCGCGAAATGTCCTCGAGGTAGAGATCGCCCATTCCCGCTGCGTGCGCCTGCTCGCCCAGCATCTCCAGCCGGGCGATCGTCGACGGCGCACCCCAGAACGAGCTGCGAGAGAGATGGATGGTCTGGAATCCCACCCCCGCATCCGGCAGCCGCACAGCGCCAGCGATGCAGCCCGAGGCCTGGCTGCCGATGATCCGCAGCGGCCCGGGCGTCGGCGTGTCAGGCCCTGCCGCGACGACCATCGCCGCCGCCACCAGCGCACCAACCCACCTCCGGTCAGAACCGGCGCTCGAAGACCGTGACGACGTCGCCTGGCTGCACGAACGCCTGCCGGCTGGCTTTGCCCTCAACGGCCTTGCCCTCGACTGTGCGAATCACCGCAGCATAATCTTCGATCGCACGATACGTGAAACCCCCGGCGACCGCCGCGGCGGTAACCACGGTCATGCCGGGGTGGTAGGCGTATTGCCCCGGCTTGTTCACCTCGCCCAGCACGTAGATCGGCCGATAGGCGATGATCTCCACCGCGACCGAGGGCTTCTGCACGAGGTGCGCCTGCCGGAGTGCCGCGCCGACCGCCGCCTCGAGCCCGCCGGCGGTCAGGCCGGCCGCGTGCACGCCGCCGACGAGTGGCAAGGCCACCTTGCCACCATCATTGACCCGGAAGTCGCCGGTCAGGTTCTCCTCGCCGAAAGTGATGATGCGCACCTGATCGCCCGGCCCGAGCCGATACTCCTCGGCGCTGTCGGCAGGCAATTGCGGCAGGTCCCTTCCCGGCCCGCCGCAGCTGGCTGCCGCCAACAGCATGGCAATGGAAAGATGCCGCACGATCCGCATACCGGGATAATGCCGGAGGAGGATTAGCCGGGACTTAACGCGACGTACCCTCGATCGTGATCTAAGCGGTCAAAGTTCCGCCGCACGCACGGTACCAGTGGCGACCATGCACAACAATGTTCGACGCAGCCGCACTATAGGCACGCGGTTCCTCCTGTTGATTCTGGTGACGTGCGCTGCTTGCCCTGCACTGGCGCCGCGGGTGCTGGCAGCTGCCAACGCCACGTCCGCAACCGACATGATCGCGTCGGTGCTGCCGACCGTGGTGAGCATCGCCATTACGAAGCAATCCAGCGTCTCAGGCGGCAGCAACATCGCCGCGCAAACCGCGGTGACCGAAGACAAGGGCGTAAGCTCCGGCTTCTTCATCAATCCGAACGGCACCATCCTGACCAACCGTCACGTGATTGCCGATGCGACCGAGATCATCGTCACCCTGCATGATCGCACGCGACTGCGTGCCACAGTCCTGGCGACTGCTGATCACAGCGACCTGGCGCTGCTCCAGGTGCATGCCGGAAAGCCGGTACCGGCGGCTCAGCTGGGCAACAGCGACGACCTGCGTCAGGGCGATCCGGTGTTTGCCGTCGGCAACCCTCTGGGCCTGGGCAACACCGTGACGGCCGGCATCGTGAGCGCGCTGGACCGGGTCAGGCAGGAGAGCGCGTTCGGCACGTTCTTCCAGATCGATGCGGCGCTGAACAAGGGCAATTCCGGCGGTCCGGTGTTCGACCAGACCGGCCAGGCCGTCGGCATCAGCACAGCCTTCCTGACTGGCGGCAACGAGACCGGCTCGGTCGGCCTCGGGCTGGTCATTCCCAGCGACGACGCGCGGCTGATTGTCGAGCGGCTCAACGCTGGTGGCCATGACACGCTGGGGTGGATCGGCGTGCATGTGCAGTCGGTGACGCCGGACATCGCATCCGCCGCCAGACTGCCGTCGCCTGCCGCATCGATCGTGGCGCGCGTCGATCCGGACAGCCCCGCGATGTCGGCCGCGCTGGGACCGGGCGACATAATCCTGGCGGTCGACGGCGAGAATGGGATGCAGCCGCAGCGCCTCAATCGCGTGCTGGCAGCGGCATCGGTCGGCAGCGTGGCGCAGGTCACCGTATGGCGCGACGGTCAGTCGCAGGACGTTCCGGTCACGATCGGCGAGTTTCCGACCGCCGGTAAGACCGCGATCACTGCCGTGCCGCACGAAGCGGAGTCAGGCCGTGGCCAGCTAGGCCTTGTCCTCGCACCGTTGACCAATGATGCGCGCGCCCGGCTGGGGATGACGCCGCAGGCTCCGGGCGCCTTTGTCGATGGCGTCGCACCGGACAGTGCGGCGTGGGAGCGCGGGATCACCGCGGGATCGGCCATCGTGAACATCGACAGGCAGCCAGTTGCCTCACCCGCCGACGCGCGACGGCACATGCAGGAAGCGATTGACGGCGGCCGGCCGTACCTGCTGGTCCAGGTGCACGACACGCAGGGCCTGCACTGGCTGGTCCTGCCGACTGCCCGGGAAGGCGCTAACTGACCCGGGCTGTCGCAGGCCGCATCCGGATGTCGCGCACCGCGAACATCGCCGCGGTGGCTGCCAGGCAGGTGACCCCGATCGCGAGGAATGCCGGTCCATAGCTTGCCCACGTGGCACGGGTGACCCCCGCGGCGAACGCCGCCGCGGCACCGCCCAATTGGTGGAAGGCAAACACCCAGCCCACCACGATGGGCGCTCGTTCGGATCCGAAGTGCTGCGCGGACAGCTTCACCGTCGGCGGCACCGTCGCGACGAAGTCGAGGCCGAAGAACACCGCCCAGAGCGACAGTGCGTAGACGTCGAAACTGGAGAACGGCAGCCAGATCAGCGACAGCCCGCGTAAGCCATAGTACCAAGCCAGCAGGACGCGGTTGTCGAACCGGTCGGACAGCCAGCCTGACGCGATCGTGCCGACGAAGTTGAAGATCCCCATCACCGCCAGGTATGTCGCGGCCACCACCGCCACGATGCCATTGTCGGCGCAGAACGGGATGAAGTGCTGGCTGATGATCCCCGTGGTAGATACGCCGCAGATGAGGAATGTGCTGGCCAGCACCCAGAACACCCGCGTGCCTGCGGCGTCGCGCAGCACCGAGAGGCTGAGCACGATCGCATTCCCAGCCGAGTTGTGCGCCTGTGGTTCCGGCTCTTGGCCACCATATGGCGCCTGGCCCACATCGGCCGGCCAATCACGGCCGAACAGCCCGTAGAGCAGCAGGCACAGCACTGCGGTGATCCCAACCGGCACCAGCGCAGTTCTCCATCCGTAATGGGTCGCCAGCCACGCATTGGTCGGCATGAACGCCAGCTGTCCGGCGGCGAAGGCTGCGGTCAGGATGCCCATCGCGAGGCCTCGGCGGTGGACGAACCAGCGATTGGCGATTGACGCCGGCAGGGCCATCGCAAGCACGCCGGCGGCAATGCCCAGGGGCACGCCGAACGCCACGGCGAACTGCCAGAGCGTCGCCATCAGCGATGTGAGCCCCAGGCCCAGCAGCGTCATCGTGACCGCCGCGATGACGGTGCGACACAGTCCATAGCGCAGTAGGATCGCGCCGGCGAACGGCGCCGTGCCGGCGAACAGCAGCAGCATCACCCCCATGACGCCGGCGATGTTAGCACGACCCCAGCCGAATTCCTGGATCAGCGGCAGCACGAGTATGCCGGACAGGCTGATCGCGGTGGACGAACACACAGTGGTCATGAAGGTGATCGCCACCATGACCCAGCCATAGTGGACACCATGTCGCGTCAGCCAGCGGGCGAGAGGGAATGCAAGCATTGCGCGTCGACGCTCCCCTGGCGATTGAATGCAGCATGCAGATTGCCAATAGAAAGTCCAATGATGTCTAACCGCAAGCTACGTGGTTTGCGCCAGCGATCATCCATCAAATATTGGAATAAAGGCGTGTGCAGCGCTCCGCGCTTTTGCGAATCATCAGTTGAGGATCACCAGATACAGACAGGCAGCAGGGCGGCATACAGCGGTGACGTGCATCAGCAACGACGGGACCCGCCTGGACCGACTGATCACGCACGAAGCGGAAGAATTCACAGGTCCGTGAGCGCGGAATTTTGCCCTGGATCAAGCTTCCACTGCAATAGGTTTCGTGCCGGAACGACTATTGCAGACGAGGCCTTCTCTTCAACTAGCGGATGTAACGAGGGGGAAGGATGGCTCAAAAGGTGCTGGCTTGGATTGACCCGCGAAGCAGAGACGTTCTCGCGGCGCTCATGCGCTGCGGAACCAGAGGACGACCGCCAATCACCAAAGTATGCCAATCGTTCCAGGAAGCCCAGGAGTGGGTGCTTGCTCAGGCAAGCGCCCTGGATCTTGATGTCGAGTGGTTGTCGGAGCCGCGCCAATGGCGGATCGTCAGGGGCTGAAAACCGGGCGGTCCGCCGCGATCACGGATTGTCAGCCGCCTACTGATTCACTTTTGGACGTGCTGTGTTCTCGGGTGAAGCGCCCGAGCAGGAGGCGGATTGCGGTCGTGCCGGGCGTTCCGGCAGTCAGCAACGGCGCTAAAGGAATAGTAACCGCGAATTAAGCGCGCCGCGGTACACCGGTCTGCATCGACAGGATGGGCGATGCTGGACCGCGCTGAAACAGCGACCGCGACACCGGGCAGTCGATCGCGCGGATACGCGATTGGCGGTGGCGCAGAACCATCGCCGGTCGATGCCGCGACCATTCTCGCCAGCCTGCGGCGGCGCAAGTGGCTTTTGCTGGCATCGATCCTGCTGTGTCCGCTGCTCACTGCGATCGCGATCGTGCAGCTGACGCCACGCTATACCGCCACGGGCTCGCTGCTCTACGACGCGAGCGAGTACAAGGTGCGGGAACTGCAGAGCATCCTGCGCGTCGATCCGGTGAGCGAGGCAGTCATCGCGAGCCAGGCTGAAGTGCTGCGCGGGGTCCCGGTCGTCGAGCAGGTCGTGAACCGGCTCAATCTGCTCGCGAACCCAGAGTTCAATACCGCGCTGCGGGCGCCGTCGTGGCTGCGGCGGACCCTGATCAAGATCTACCGCGCCGTAGTGCCGCGCGTGCCTCCACCTGCGGCCGAAACGCCTGGTCCGCGCCTCGATCCGCAGCGCAACGCCACTTTGCAGGCTGTCCAGGCCGCGCTGACGGTGACCCCGATCAAGGGGTCGCATGTGCTCGAGGTTTCGTTCCCCGCGGAAGACCCGGTCATTGCCGCTGCCGCCGTCAATATCGCCATGGACTACTACGTGAAGTCACAGCTTGGCACGAAGTTCGGAGCAGTCAGCAAGGCGCATCAATGGCTGTTGGAGCGACGCGACACCCTGCGGCGCGAAGTGCGCGAACAGGAGGACGCGGTCGAGCACTACCGTGCCCGCAACGGCTTGGTTGAAGGCATGCATGCGCGTCTGGGCAGCGAACAGATCAGCCTGCTGACCGAGACCATCGCCCGCGCCCGCAGCGCGCTCGCCGAAGCCGAGAGCAGGCTCGATGCCGCCAGTGGTCGGGCCGGCGCTGCGGCGCAGGCAGAGATCGCGCCTTCCGTGGTGCAGCTGCGCGCCCGGCATGACCAGCTTTCCGGCCAACTGCAATCGATGCTTGGTCGGCTCGGTCCCTCGCATCCCGACGTGCAGGCGCTCCGCGCGCAGCTGACCGATGTGGACCGCACGATTGCCGCCGAGATCGGCCGCGTCGTCGCTGCGGCTGAGGCCGAGGTGCGGGCCGACCGTGAGCGCGTCGAGGTGTTGCAGAAGGATCTCGGCGGTCAGCAGGCGCTGATAGCGCGGGATTCGCAGGCGCAGGTGCCGCTGAACGCAATGCTGCGCGACCTCGATGCCTCGCGCAGCCTGCTCCAGGCGGTGCTCGAACGCATCGAGCAGATCACCCAGCAGCAATCGATCGAGGCGCCGGATGCGCATGAGATCTCGCTGGCATTGATCCCCGAACGGGCCAGCTATCCGCGCACCGTGCCATGGCTGGCAGGTGCCACGGTATTTGGCTTCGCCCTGGGGCTGCTGCTGGTCTACGCGCGCGAGCAGACCGACGGCACGTTCCACAGCAGCGAGGACGTTCGCGCAGCACTCGGCGTGCCCTGCATGGCACTGATACCGACCGTGCCGCGCTACGCGCTGGGCGATCTGAGCATCGAGGCGTATGCAGCGAAAAAGCCGCGGTCGGTGCTGGCCGAGCAGCTACGAACGTTGCGCGCCGCACTGCTGTGGCCCGGCCAGCCACGCATCGTCGCGATCACCGCCGCAAGCGCGCAGGAAGGTAAAACCACTGTCACCCGGACCCTGGCACGCCTGGCGGCGATGAACGGCGAGCGTGTGATCGTCGTGGATTGCGACCTTCGCCATACCGCGTCCAGCAAGCGAACCCCGAGCCTGCTCGATTTCCTGCGGAACAAGGCCCAGCTGGCAGACATCATCCGCAAGGATCCAACGACCGGCACGGACAGCATTCCGGGTGGGAAATGGGAGGCCAACGCGCTTGGTCTGCTGATGTCGGCAGCGATGGCGCAGCTGTTGCAGACACTGCGGCAGGACTACGACCTCGTGCTGCTGGATACCCCGCCCGCCGAGCCGATCACCGATGCGCGCATCGTGGCAGGACTGGCAGAAGCGACGGTGCTGTGCGTGCGCTGGCGCAGCACGTCGAGCCGCGTGGCTCAGCGCACCCTGGAACGCCTGGAGGAGGCGCACGCCAATGTGGTGGGAGTAGCCTTGACGCGGGTGGACGTCGGCGTCCATGTGCGCTCGGGCTATGCCGATGCGGAGGCGTACCATCCGCGCTACGGCGGCTACTTCCGGGAGTAGGGGAATGGCGCGGCGATTTCTGGTCACCGGCGGAGCCGGTTATGTCGGCAGTCACCTGGTCGCGGCACTGCACGAACGCGGTGACGCCGTGGTGGTGCTGGACAATCTTCGCACCGGCCATCGCGCCGCGGTGCCGTCCGGAGTGGAGCTGATCGTCGCCGATCTGGCGGATGCCGGCTTGGTCGACCGGGTGCTGGCTGATGGACGTTGGGATGCGGTGTTCCACTTCGCAGCGCTGTCGCAGGTCGGCGAAAGCATGCGCCAGCCGTTCACCTACCTGATCGACAACGGCGCCAACGGCATGCGCCTGATCGAGGCCTGCGTGCGCAATGGCGTGCTGCGCTTCGTGCTGTCCTCCACCGCGGCGCTGTACGGCACGCCCAAGCACGTGCCGATCGAGGAGGATGCGCCGCTCGATCCGGAATCGCCGTATGGCGACAGCAAATGGTTTCTTGAGCGCACGCTGCACTGGGCCGAGCGCGTGCACGGCATGCGCTTTGCCTCGCTGCGCTATTTCAATGCAGCCGGTGCCGATCCGGCCGGACGCTATGGCGAGGACCATCGGCCCGAGACCCATCTGATCCCGCTGGTGATCGATGCGGCACTCGGCAGACGTCCGCAGCTCGATGTGTTCGGCAACGATTATCCAACGCCCGATGGCACCTGCCTGCGCGACTACGTGCATGTCAGCGATTTGACTGACGCGCACCTTCTGGCGCTGGACCGACTGGAGCGCGCCAGCATCACGGTCAACCTGGGCAACGGCTCCGGCCATTCGGTGCTCGAGGTGATCCAGGCCGTCGAGCGGGTATCCGGGCGCAAGGTGCCGTATCGCATGTGCCCGCGCCGGCCTGGGGATGCTGCCGTCCTGGTCGCATCGTCGGAACGGGCGTACCGCGAACTGGGATGGCGACCACGGTTCGCCGACCTGGACGAGATCGTGCGCAGCGCGCTGCGATGGCGCGAGGCGCACCCGAACGGCTATGCGGACTGACAGCCGCACCGGGACCGTCTGCACCATCATAATCGCCGCCGCAGTGCTGCTGTGGCCGGCCGCCTGGAATGGCTATCCGCTGGTGTTCTCTGACACCGGCACCTACCTGTCGCAGGCGATCGAGCACTATGCCGGCTGGGACCGGCCGGTGTTCTACAGCGCGTTCATGTTGCCGCTGCACCTGACACTGACGACGTGGCCGGTCATCGCGGTGCAGGCATTTCTGTTGGCGCATCTGCTGCACCTGACGCGGCGCATTCTGCTGCCCGACGCGCCGGTATGGTGGCTGATCCCTATGGCGACGGCACTCGCGGTCACAACGCCGCTGCCGTGGTTGGTGTCGCAGCTGATGCCCGACATATTCACCGGCGCGCTGGTCCTTGCGCTTGCGCTCCTCGTACTTGGTGTCGATCGATTGTCAGCTCGCGAGACGGTCTGGCTGGCCTCGCTCGCAACCTTGATGATCGTGGCCCACCTGTCGCATCTGCCGTTGGCGCTTGTGGTGCTTGTTGCCCTGCGCTGCTTCCGGCCGATACCGTTGCGCGCCGTCGTTCCGACGATCGCTGCTCTGCTGGCGCTGGTGTCGGCCAACGCGCTCCTGTTCGGCCGCGTATCGCCGGCGCCGTTCGGCAATGTGTTCCTGCTGGCACGGGTGATCTACGACGGTCCCGGGGCGGATACGCTGCATCGCGAGTGTCCGGCCGCGGGCTGGCGCCTGTGCGCATTCGCCGACCGGCTGCCTGCGACCTGGGACGATTTCCTGTGGGACCCGGATGGTCCGGTCGTGCAGGCCGGTGGCGGGAAACTGGTCTCGCAGGAGGCGGACAAGATCGTGCTGGCGGCGCTGCGCGCCGAACCGGGACGCGAACTCGCAGCTTTCGTGCGGAATACCGGCCGCCAACTGACGATGTTCGCGACCGGCGACGGCCTGCACGCCTGGCCCGCGACGGTCACGCCGTGGCTCGAGCGGGATTTCCCTCGGTTCGAGGTCGCCGCCTATGCCGCGTCCCGGCAGAATGCTGATTCGCTGGTACTGCCGAACTGGCTCCAGGCGTTGCATGCCGTCACTGCGATCGTCGGCATCGGCGGCTGCCTTGCGCTGTGCGTATCGCCTGGCGGGCGGTCACGCGCTGCGTCCGGTCTGGCAGCAGCAACGCTGGTGGCGCTGCTGGCGAACGCGGCGATCGCGGGCGGGCTGTCCGGTCCGCACGATCGCTACCAGGCCCGTATCATGTGGCTGCCGCCGCTGGTTGCCGCGCTAGGGATCGCAGCCGCCCGGCCCGCCACGGCACAGGCATTCGGCCGATAATGCAAAGCGATGCCGGCAGCGTGTTCTGGTCCGGTGTGGAAGCGATGACCGCCGCGCTGCTGTCCTTCGCTTCAGCCTTCGTTGTCGCGCGGCTGGTGGGGCCGGCCGAGGTCGGCATCGGCGCAGCGGCGGTCGCGGTGCATGTGCTGCTGTGGGTGGCGCTGACGGCGCTGTTCGCCGACCCGCTGGTGCAGCGCGGGGCCGCGGACGACGCAGCCTTCTCCACTGCCTTTGCCGTGTCCGTTGCTCTGGGTTGCGGTGCTGCCGCACTTCAGGCGGGACTTGGTCCGGTTCTGGCGGTGTCGCTCGGTGACCACCGGCTGCTGGCCATGTCGGGTGTCCTCGCCTTGCCGCTGCCGCTGGTCGGCGCGGCTGGACCAGTGCAGGGGATGCTGACCCGCCAGCGCGCCTATCGCACGCTGGCACTCCGCACTTTGATCGGCCAGGGACTGGGGACACTGACCGGCGTTGCATGTGCGCTGGCTGGCGCCGGCGCCTGGGCGCTGGTAGCGCAGCAACTGGTCACCTCGGCCCTCGGCGCGTTGTCGCTGCTGCTGCACGCGCCGGTGCGGCCCCGGTATGTCTACAACCGGCAGAGCCTGCGCGAGATGCTGCGGATCGGCATGCCGCTCACTGCCAGCACACTGGTGCAGCACGGCCGCTATCGCCTGTTCGCGCTGCTGATCGGCGCCACCGCCGGACCGGCGGCGCTCGGCCAGGTGCACATGGCATTCCGCCTGGTGGATGCAGTACGCGAACTCGCGTTCACGGCGCAGTGGCGGTTGATGCTGCCGCCGTTGTCCGAGCGGCAGCGCGACCTGGTGGCTCTGCTTACCGACATGGACCGCTGCCTCGCATGGTCGAGCATCGCCGTATTCCCGCTTTGCGCGGCGATGGGCGTTTCGATCCAGCCACTGGTCGCTTTGCTGTTGGGGGCGGTCTGGCAGCCGTCTGGCGAAGCGGCATTGCCGCTGATTGCGCTGACTGTCTGGCTGTTCCTCGCCTTTCCTGCCGGAGTGGCGGTCATCGCGCGAGGCGAGGCACGCTACACGCTGACCGCCAATGTCGCAGGCACCGTTGCCACTGCTGTCGGCGTCTTGCTGGTCCGGCCTGCCACCCCCCTCGCGGCGGTGCTGGTGTGGCTGGGCGCACAGGCCTTCGTGAGCCCGTATGTGCTGCTGACCAACGCGAAGGTACTGCACACGACAGCCCTGCGACCGTTGCGCGCGGGTGTGTCGCTGCTGGTGATGTCCGCGCTGGCGACCTGCGCCGCATTCGTGCTGCCGGGAGTGCTCGGGGAGCCGCAGAGCCCGGCCTGGCTGCTGGTCCTGCGCCTGGCGATCGTTTCGACCATCTGCCTTCCGGCCATGTTCGCTGCCGCACCACTTGCCCTGTTCCGTCGGGCGCTGGCGCCGCACTGAGCACGGCTGGACCGGTGCCGCACAACGGTGGCAAAGTCCGGGCAACGTGCATCCGACAACGAGGCGTATATGCCCACCTACGACTACGATTGCGGGCGCTGCGGCCCCTTCAGCGAGAGCCATCCGATTGCCGAGTTCGACCTGCCGCAGGCCTGCCCGTCCTGCGGCGATCCGGCCCCGCGTGGGCTGACACTGCCTGCCATTGGCGGAGGCGCCGAGGCTCCGAGCGCCGCGACACCGTTCCGGTCGCATCCAGGCGGCTGCGCCTGTTGCGCCGCGCCGCGTCGGTTCGCTGCCGAGGCGGTGTAGCAAAGGAGCTTCGGAGCGGTCCCCGAAGCTCCCTTACGCTACATCACTGCTACCGGCTCGCCAGCCAACCAACCGGGAAGAAGATCGATGGCGAGAGGGGCCGGTTGACGAAAGCCGGCCGCCTGACACTACAACGCGACGCCGCCCGAAAGGTTGGCGCGTTCTGTTTCACGAATACGCGGGCTGCGGATCAGCCTGCCTGACCCCGACGCGGGCGCCGGATCAGGCCATATACGCTGATCGCGGCCCAGATCACCTCGATGACCGCGGAGGGAAAATTCCACGCGGTCCATAGCGAAGCCAGGATCAGCAGCGAGCCGACCAGATTGGCCGTCGGGAAGCGCCAGTCTCTCGCATCCAGCCAGCCCTGCTGGTTGGCGAAGTAGGCGGCGACAATGCAGCCGACGCCGATGAAGCCGAGTAGCGTGAACGGGTCCACTGGCGATGTGAGATCGCCTATCCGGCGAGTTCCCGCGACCGCGCCGTCGCCTCAGCGATCGCCTTGCTCAGAGCGGCGGGCCAGGCACCCGACGCCATCAGCACGGCAAGCGCGCGCTCGGTTGTGCCCCCAGGGCTGGTCACCGCGACCCGCAGCGCGGCGGCATCTTCTGGGCTGGCGGCGAGCAGCGCGCCGGAGCCTGACACTGTCTGGCGTGCCAGCAGCCGCGCGAGGTCCGGCGGGATGCCCTGCTCGCGCGCTGCCTGCTCCATCAGTTCGGCGAGCAGGAACACATAGGCCGGCCCGCTGCCCGATACCGCGGTAACCGGATCGAGCAGACCTTCGTCCTCTACCCATGCCACCACGCCGATCGCCTGGAGGAGGCGCTCGCACAGTGTGCGCTGCGCGGCGGCGACACCGGTACCGGGGCACGCGACGGTGACCCCCTGGCGCACCGCGGCGGGCGTGTTCGGCATCGCCCGGACGATCGCCGCGGCATCACCCAGCAGCGCGCGCATGCCGCCGATCGTGCGACCGGCCATGATCGAGAGGAATACTGCCTGCCCGCCGAAGCGCCGGTACAGCGGCAACGTCTCGGCCGCGTTCTGCGGCTTCACCGCGAACACCACCGCAGCTGGCGCGAATGCCGCGGAAATCCCACCTATGTCCGGCACAACAGCCAGGTCAGGGCCGGCGGACGCCGCCGCACCGGGCGCCGGGTCCACTGCCACCGAGGCGTCCAGCCCCTGCTCGCGCCAGCCGGCCAGCATCGCACTGCCCATCCGGCCGCAGCCGACCAGCAGGATGGAAGGGATGCTCATGCCTCGCCCGCGCACTCCAGCATCGCCGCAGCGAGCGCATCCTGCGGCGACTTGCCGCCCCACAGCACGAACTGGAAGGCGGGGAAGAACCGCTCGCACTCGGTGATCGCGATGTCCACCATGTCCTCCAGGCTCTCGGCCGAGGCACCCTGGGCGCCGCGCAGCAGCATGGCATGGCGGAACACCGGCATACCGTCATCCGCTTCCATACCAAAATGGCCGATCCACAGCCGTTCGTTCGCCAGCGCCAGCAGTTCATACAGCGCCGCCCGGCGTTTCTCCGGCACCTTCATCTCGAGTGCGCAGGTGAAGTGCATGGCGCTGATCTCGTGCGACCAGCAGAAATAGAGGCCGTAGTCGCACCAGCGGCCAGGCGCCTCGGCGGCCATCTCGGAATCGCTGCGCCGATCGAACGCCCAGTCATTGGCGGCGATGATCTGTTCCATGACGTCGAGGGGATTGGCGGCGGCATCGTGGCTGAGGGCCGTCGAGGTCATGATGGTCTCCCGTTTCGTGTTGGGAAGGCCGGGCGTCTTCCTGGTCACCGCATCTGGTGGTCACGGACCTCGTTAACCACGAATCATAGCCTACCGACGCTGCGCACCGCGCCGCAAGCCTCACCCGGCAGCTTTCGCTGCCTCCAGGGTTGCGACTCGCACCTCAAGCGCCGCAAGCCGCTGCTCCACATCGTGCAGCCTGCCTTCTGCTGCCTCCTGCCCTGTCCTGGCGTTGGCCGCCATCTCGGCCATGGCGTCAAATTCCTCACGCCGCACCAGGTTCAGCGCCCGGATCGCCTCGTCGATGCGGGCACGCGCCAGGGCCTCGATCTCCTCGCGCAGACCCGCCAGTGCGGAGATCGCGCCGCCGGCAACGCCGGCAATGTCATCGAAGAAACGTGGCCGTTCAGCCATATTCGCCTGCCCTCTTCCCTTCGGTCGGCGCCTTCCGCGGACTCGCCCCGGTCCGTATAACCCGCGGCATGATCCTGATCACCGGCGGCGCCGGCTTCATCGGCTCGAACCTGCAGGCCGCCCTGTGGCGGCGCGGGCTCGAAACCATCGTCGTCGATAATCTGGGCAGCGAGGGAAAGTGGCGCAACCTCGCCAAGCATCCCCCGGCGCGGCTGCTGCCGCCCGACGAGATCGATGAGTTCCTGGAAAGCCGTCCGCCGGTCGAGATGGTGTACCACCTCGGTGCGATCAGCGACACGACGGCGCAGGACGGTGATCGCGCCTGGGCCACCAATGTCGAGCTGTCGCGTCGCATCTGGCACTGGTGCACCAACCATGGCGTGCGGCTGGTCTATGCATCGTCGGCAGCGACGTATGGCGACGGCACCGCGGGCTTCGACGACGACATGGCGCCCGCGGCGATCGAGAAGCTGCGCCCGCTGAACCTGTACGGCTGGACCAAGTATGCCTTCGACGTGCGCGTCGCACGCGCCATCGCCGAGAAGCGGCCGCATCCGCCGCAATGGGTCGGGCTGAAGTTCTTCAACGTCTATGGCCCGAACGAATACCACAAAGGCGGCATGATCTCGGTGGTGAAGGTCAAGCACGACGAGGTCGCTGCCGGCGGTGGCGCTCGGCTGTTCCGTTCGACGGAGCCCGGGCTGGCGGATGGCGCACAACGGCGCGACTTCATCTGGATCGGCGATGTCATCGACGTGGCGCTGTGGCTGCTCGATGCGCCCGACGTCTGCGGCCTGTTCAACGTGGGCAC
>DASSRN010000467.1:0-9450 GCA_035701785.1 Acetobacteraceae bacterium
TGGTGCAGCAATATCTCGGCTCTGTCGTGCCGGTGGCCGACAATTTCTTCGCCGCGCTGAACAGTGCGGTGTTCACCGACGGCAGCTTTGTCTACGTGCCGAAGGGCGTGCGGTGCCCGATGGAGCTGTCCACCTACTTCCGGATCAATGCGCGGTCCACCGGCCAGTTCGAGCGCACGCTGATCATCGCCGATGCCGGCAGCTATGTGTCCTACCTGGAAGGCTGCACCGCGCCGATGCGCGACGAGAACCAGCTGCATGCCGCGGTGGTGGAACTGGTCGCGCTGGACGATGCGCAGATCAAGTATTCCACGGTGCAGAACTGGTATCCGGGCGACGCCGAAGGACGCGGGGGTATCTACAACTTCGTCACCAAGCGCGGCGCCTGCCGCGGTGCGCGCAGCAAGATTTCCTGGACCCAGGTGGAGACCGGATCGGCGATCACCTGGAAGTATCCGTCCTGCGTGCTGCACGGCGACGACAGCGTGGGCGAGTTCTATTCGGTGGCGGTGACCAACAACCGCCAGCAGGCCGATACCGGCACCAAGATGGTGCATATCGGCAAGCGGACGAAAAGCACGATCGTCTCCAAGGGCATCAGCGCCGGACGGTCGAACAATACCTATCGTGGCCTGGTCAGGGTGCTGCCGAACGCCTCGGGGGCGCGCAACTTCACGCAGTGCGACAGCCTGCTGATCGGCGATCAGTGCGGCGCGCACACCGTGCCGTATATCGAAAGCCGCAACCCGTCGGCCAAGGTAGAGCACGAGGCGACCACGTCGAAGATCGCGGAGGACCAGCTGTTCTACTGCCGCCAGCGCGGGCTCACGGAAGAAGACGCGGTGAACCTGATCGTCAACGGGTTCTGCAAGGACGTGCTGAAGGAGCTGCCTATGGAGTTCGCCGTCGAGGCGCAGAAGCTGCTCGCTGTGAGCCTGGAAGGCTCCGTGGGCTAGAGGAACGCATACATGCTGGAAATCCGCGGCCTGTCGGCCGCCATCGAGGACAAGCCGATCCTGCAGGGCATCGACCTGACGGTGCCGCAGGGCGAGGTGCACGCGATCATGGGGCCGAACGGCTCCGGCAAGTCCACGCTCGCGTACGTGCTGTCCGGTCGCGAGGACTACGCGGTCACTGGCGGGTCGGTCACCTTCGAGGGAAGCGACCTGCTGGCGATGTCGCCGGAAGAGCGTGCCGTCGCCGGCATCTTCCTCGCCTTCCAGGCGCCGATCGAGCTGCCGGGCGTGGGCAACGCGAACTTCCTGCGTACCGCGCTGAATGCACAGCGTCGCGCGCGCGGCGAGAGTGAGCTCGACGCCGTGCAGTTCCTGCGCATGGCGCGTGCCGAGACCAAGCGGTTGGCGATGCCTGAGGAGATGCTGCGGCGGAACGTGAATGTCGGGTTCTCGGGCGGCGAGAAGAAGCGCAACGAGGTGCTGCAGATGGCGATCCTGCGGCCGCGGCTGGCGATCCTCGACGAGACCGACAGCGGGCTCGACATCGACGCGCTGAAAGTGGTGGCCGAGGGCGTCAATGCGCTGCGCGGCCCGGAATTCTCAGCGCTGGTGATCACGCATCATCAGCGTCTGCTCGATCACCTGGTGCCGACGCGGGTGCATGTGCTGGCAGGCGGACGCATCGTGCGTTCCGGCGGGCCGGAGCTCGCGCACGAGCTCGAGGCGAAGGGGTATGCGGGCATGGCGGCCGAAGTCGCATGACAGCGATCGCGCAAAGCGGCGTTGCCGGCTTCCTCGCGCGCTATGCGGCGATGCGCGACCGCCTGCCCGGTGACTTGCACCAGCGCGACGCGGCGGCAGACGCGTTCCGGCGTGCCGGACTGCCAGGCGCTGCGGCCGGTCGTCGCAGCGAGGCGTGGAAATACACCAGCCTGCGTCCGGTCGCGGATGCCACGCTGCTGCGCCCGGCGACACCGGTCGCCGGCACTGGCACGCTGCAGGATCGCATCCCACTTGCCGATGTGCCGCGCATCGTGTTCGTCGATGGCGAGTTCCATCCGGAAGTGTCCGTGGTTCCTACCGCGCTTTCCTTCACACGCTTCGCGGATCGTGCCGAGTTCGATGCACTGGCGCAGCCCGACAGCGAGCCGCTGGTCGCGCTGAACACGATGCTGGCCGAAGATGGTGCGGTGCTCTCCGTGGCCGCCGGTGTCGATGCCGGGCTGCTGCTGCTGGTGAACACGGCGATCAACCACTCTTCGGTTCACCCCCGGCACGCGATCCAACTCGGCCAGGGCGCGCGGCTGACCCTGCTGGAGCTGTCGGTCGGTGACGACAGCTACCTGCACAACCCGGTCTTCGAGATCCGTGTCGGCCCGGGCGCCGTGCTGACCCACGTCCGTTTGCAGGATGAGTCGCCCGAAGCGTTTCACCTGTCCACCGTCTATGTCGACGTCGCCGAGAACGCCACATACGACAGCTTCGGCCTGAACATCGGCGCGCGCATCGCGCGCACCGAGGCACATGTCCGGCTGGGCGGCCCCAAGGCGATTGCGCATCTGAACGGCGCACAGCTGCTCGCCGACACACAGCATGCGGACTTCACCACGGTGGTGCGGCACGACGCGCCGTCATGCGTTTCGCGCCAGACGGTGAAGAACGTGCTGGCCGGGCGATCGCAAGGCGTGTTCCAAGGCCGCATCGAGGTGGCCCGCGCGGCGCAGAAGACCGACGGCTATCAGATGAACCAGGCGCTGCTGCTGTCGCCGGATGCCGAGATCGACACCAAGCCGGAACTCGAGATCTTCGCTGACGATGTGAAGTGCAGCCATGGCGCGACGGTGGGCGAACTGGATGCCGACCAGCTGTTCTATCTGCGCAGCCGCGGCATTCCCGACAGCGAGGCACGTGCCATCCTGGTGCGCGCGTTCCTGACCGAGGCATTGGAAGCGGTCAGTGACGAGACGGTGCGCGGCGTTCTGGAAGCCGCCGTCGCGCGCTGGTGGGAAAGGCAGGCCGCATGAACGTCACGACGCGCCCCGCACTGCTGGACGTTGCGCGCATCCGCGAGGATTTCCCGATCCTCGCGCAGCGCATCCGCGGCAAGCCGCTGGTATTCCTCGATAGTGCTGCCTCGGCGCAGAAGCCGCGCGCCGTGATCGATGCGATGCGCGAGGCGATGGAGACGCAATACGCCAACGTGCATCGCGGCCTGCACTGGATGAGCGAGCGCACCACCGACGCCTACGAGGCGGCGCGCGACGCTGTTGCCGCGCTGCTCAACGCGCGCGACCGGCACGAGGTGGTGTTCACCCGCAACATCACCGAGTCGCTGAACCTGATGGCGCACAGCTACGGTCGCGGCGTGTTGAAGCCGGGACAGGCGGTGCTGATCTCCGGGATGGAGCACCACTCCAACATCATCCCCTGGCAGCTGCTCCGGGACTCAAACGGTATCGAGCTGCGCGTCGCGCCGATCACCGACGCGGGCGAACTCGACATGGCGGCTTTTGAGGCGCTGCTGGCCGATGGCAAGGTCGGCCTGGTGTCGATGACGCATATGTCGAACGTGCTGGGCACCTACACGCCGGCCGAGCGGATTGTGCGGATCGCGCACGCACACGGCGCCAAGGTGCTGTTCGACGGCGCGCAGGCGGTGGTGCACCGGCGCGTGGACGTGCAGGCGCTGGACTGCGACTTCTACGCCTTCACTGGACACAAGCTGTACGGGCCGACCGGCATCGGCGTGCTGTGGGGGCGGCGCGAGCTGCTCGACGCAATGCCGCCGTTCCTGGGCGGCGGCGAGATGATTTCGTCGGTCACCTACGAGCGCTCCACCTGGGCGGAAGTGCCGCACAAGTTCGAGGCCGGCACGCCGCCGATCCTGGAAGGCATCGGGCTGAAAGCCGCGATCGATTACGTGCAGCAGATCGGCTACGACGCGATCGCGGCACACGAGAGTGCGCTGATCGACCATGCGCTGGCGCGGCTGGGCGCGATCGAGGGCCTGCGGATCCTCGGGCGCGCGCAGGATCGCGGGGGCGTGGTGTCGTTCGCGGTGGATCGGGCGCATGCGCACGACGTGGCAACGCTGCTGGACCGGCAGGGCATCGCGGTGCGCGCGGGGCATCACTGCGCCGAGCCACTGATGCATCGCTTCGGCCTGGAAAGTACGGCGCGCGCCAGCTTCGCGATCTACACGACGCATGATGAGATCGATTACCTGGCTGATTCGCTGACCCGCGTGCGGGAGTTCTTCAAGTGACCGACACGTTCGACGACCTGCGCGACCTGTATCAGGAAGTGATCCTCGATCACGGCCGCCGCCCGCGCCATGCACGCCGGCTGGAAAGCTTCGATGCGTCGGCCAAGGGCGACAATCCGATGTGCGGGGACCGCATCGAGGTCTGGGTGAAATACGGCGCCGACGGCAGCATCGCCGATACCGGCTTCCAGGCGCGTGGCTGCGCTATCAGTGTGGCGTCGGCCGACCTCATGGCAGAAACCGTGATCGGTCGCAGCAAGGCTGACGCGCACGCGCTGTTCGACGCGTTCCGCGAGATGGCGCGCACCGGCACGTGCCCGCATTGCGATGCGGCGCTGGCCGAACCGCTGGAACGGCTGGAGCCGCTGGCGGGCGTACATGAGTATCCATCGCGGGTGAAATGCGCGACGCTTGCCTGGCACGCGCTGGTGGCCGCGCTCGATGGCGGCAAGGAGGCGAGCAGTGAATGACGCAAGCCACACCGCCTGGACGCCGGATGGCGAGACCGCGCCGACGCCGACCGAGGACGGGATAATCGCGGCGATCGCCGAGGTGTACGATCCGGAGATTCCGGTGAATATCTATGAACTTGGGCTGATCTACGCAGTGGAGATCGCCGACGACGGCGCTGTGAAAGTCGAGATGACATTGACTGCACCAGCCTGCCCCTCGGCGCAGGAATTGCCGGAGCAGGTGCACAACGCGGTCATGACGGTGCCCGGCGTCACGTCGTGCGACGTGGAGACCGTGTGGGACCCGCCGTGGGATCCAAGTCGCATGACGGAAGAGGCCCGCCTTCAGTTGAACATGTTCTGACCCGAACCGATATCGAGCGAACCATGAGCACGACCGTCGCATCTCCTCGAAAGCCTCGCGCGCTGCCGCCGCTGATGACGCTGACGGATGCTGCCGCTGACCGCCTGCGCGCGCTGTACACCAGGGGCGAGCAGGGCAAGCTGCTGCGCATTGGCGTAAAGACCAAAGGTTGCTCCGGCCTCTCTTACGACATGACCTGGACCGATGAGCCTGGTCCCGGCGATGAGGTGGTGAACGACAAGGGCCTGACGGTGCTGGTGGATCGCAAGGCAAGCCTGTTCCTGATCGGCACGGTGATGGACTACGAGGTGAAGTCGCTGGCTTCAGGCTTCACCTTCACCAATCCGAACGAGAAGGGCCGCTGCGGCTGCGGCGAAAGCTTCCACGTCTGATAGCGCTCAGCCGATCGCGAAGGCGACCACGCTTTCCAGGCGTGTGGACCAGAGGAACTGATCGATCGGCGTCGCTGCGGTGACGCGATAGCCGGCCTGGTGAAGCAGGCGCGCATCACGTGCCAGTGTCGCTGGATTGCAGCTGACATAGACCACAACCGGTCGCTTCGCGGTGGCGATCTGCGGCACCTGGGCGGCAGCGCCGGCGAATGGTGGGTCCAGCACAATGGCTGAGAAGCCGCGTAATTCCTTGGCTTGCAGCGGCTGGCGCGCAAGGTCGCGCTGCTTCGCCGCGATGCGCCCGGCAAGGCCGGCATGGTTCGCAGCGCTGCGCAGCGCGGCTGAGGCCGCCGCATCGCCTTCCCAGGCAGCGACGCGCATACGCCGGGCGAGAGCGAAGCTGAGTGTGCCGCAGCCGGCGAACAGCTCTGCGACGCGACCCTTGGCCGGGATGGCGTCGAGCACCGCGGCGATGATGGCGGCCTCGCCCTTGGCGGAGGCCTGCAGGAAAGCGCCGGGCGGCGGCGTGACCGATACGCCGGACAGCAGAGTGGTTGGTGGGCGAAGGATCGCGATCGGTTCCGGTTCGCCGGTGCCTTGCGCCCATGCAATGCGCGGAAGTGCGTGCGCACGCGCGAAGTCGGTGAGCGCCACACGGTCGGCGAGCTGTAGCGGCGCATCGGTGCGCAGCAGCAGATCGGGGCCTGTGTCCAGCAGGTTGGCGATCACCGAAGCTTCACGGCGGAACCCTTGGAGTCGTGCAAGCAGCTCGCGCAATGGCGGCAGCAGACGCACAAGGTCGGGATGCAGCACAACGCACGTGGTCAGATCGACGACTTCGGTACTGCGCTGGCGATGCAGGCCAAGCGTGACGCCGGCGCGTGTTCGCCGCGCCGCGAGGTCCATGCGGCGGCGCTCGCCGGGACCCGTGTGGGCCGCGGGCGACAGCGGCACATCGGCAAATCCGGCGCGCCGCAACGCGGCGGCAAGCGCGTCGCATTTATCGGCGATGTAGGCCTGGGCCGGTTGGTCTTGCAGCGTGCAGCCGCCACAGACGCCGAAGTGGGGACAAGGAGGCACCGTCTTGACCGCGCCTTCCTTTTCGGCGCCCTGCTGTAGGGTACCAAGCTGGTCGACTGTTTGCTGGCAATCCCTTTTATCCATGTCAGGCATTGTAGCTTTGCTGGGCCAGGCAGATGTAGTCTGGAGCTCTTTCTGTGCTGGTATCGTGTATGACAATCTCCCTCACACCGGCACAACAGGCGTGGATCAATGCGCATGTGGCACGCGGTGACTTTGCGTCGGCGGAGGAAGCGGCGCGCCAGCTCATTGATGAGAGGATCGCCGAGCGTATGCTGGAAGAACAAGGCGATCTAGCTTGGGCCAAGCCATATGTGGACGAGGCACTGGCCGAAGTCTCGCGCGGTGATGTCATCAGCCGCGAGGAACATCGCGCCCGCAATGCGGCTCGGCTGGCAGCGCTGAAGGAGTAATGGCGCGAGTTGTCGTCGCGTCATCGGCCGATGCCGATTCTGAAATCATCACCGACCTCGCAGCGAAAGCCGGCCGGCGCGCTCGGTCAGAACGTCACGATGCTCGGCTCGGCATGGAAACCGTCATTCTCCGCGAAACACGACGAGTGCATCCACCGCCTTCACCCCCTGGCCTCTCGGCAGCACCATCAGCGGATTGATGTCCAGCTCCGCCTGCTGTCCTTCCATGTGCATCGCACAGTGCGACACCCGCACCAGCGTATCCGCGAGCGCCTCGACGTCCGCTGCCGGCCGGCCGCGAAAGCCTTGAAGCAACCGCGCGCCTTTGACCTCGGCGATCATCGCCTGTGCTTCCGCGCGCGTGATGGGGCAGCGCCGCAGGGCGACATCGTCGTACACCTCGACCATCACGCCGCCAGTGCCGAACAACAGCACGGGGCCCAATTGCGGGTCGCACGACACGCCGATGATGACCTCGACACCGGCACCGACCATCTCCTGCACCGACACGCCGCTGATCTGCGCCTGCGGCGCATGGGCGGTGGCACTGGCCATGATCTCCACGTAGGCGGTCCGCACCTGTGCCGCATCGCGCAGGTTCAGCCGCACCACCCCGGCCTCGGTCTTGTGCGCAATGTCCGGGGAATCGGCTTTGAGAACCACCGGAAACCCAAGCTGCTCCGCGGCCTGGACAGCAGCTTCGGCCGACGTGACCAGCACCTCGTGCGCACCCGGCACGCCCCAGGCGGCCAACAGCTGCTTGCTCTCAGACTCCGACAGCGCCGTGCGCCCCAGGCCAAGTGCTGTCGCGATAGCCGAGTCCTGCGCCGCCGTTCGCGACGGGGCCGCGGCAAAGCCGTCGGCCAGGCGACGCTCGCGCCGTGTGTGATACGCGAGGCGCATCTGCAGGGCGCGGGCCAGCTTGTCCGGCGTATAGAAGATCGGGATCTGTGCGTTCTTCAGCTGTGCCAGTCCGGACTTGGCGTCGCGGCTTCCCGTCCACAGGAACACTACGCCCTTGTCGGTACGATCACGCTGGCTGATCACCTGCTGTGCCTGCGTGTCCGCCCCGGAACTCGCCACGACCAGCGTCCCCATGCGCGGGTCGTTGACCATGTGCTCCATAATCTGCGGGAAGGACTCGCTGTTGGCGAAGCCGGTCACGTCGGCCGGATTTGCCGCCCAGCCGAAGCCCTTCAGGATGAAGTTGATGCCATCACGCGCCGCGTCGCCCAGCGTCGGCAGATCGAGACCAGCCTGCCCGCACATATCGGCAGTGAGCGAACTGATGCCGCCGGAGTGCGACACCACCGCTATGCCAGGTGCAGTGGGCGGGGGCGTGTGCGCCAGCAGGTGCGCGACCTCCAGCAGTTCGTCGTAGTCCTGCACACGGATCACCCCGTACTGCGCGAAGATCGCATCGTAGCGGGCATCCGCGCCGGTCAGCGCCGCGGTGTGCGAGCGTGCCGCCCGCGCGCCCAATTCGGAACGTCCGATCTTGATGAGCACGATCGGCTTGCCGCGCTCTGCTGCGAGCTTCGCCACTTCGAGAAACTTGTCGGCCCGCTTGAAGCCTTCGACGAAGCCGGCAATCACCCGCGTGTCCGGATCATCCAGCAGATAGCGAGCGAAGTCCGTGAAGTCGAGGTCGGCTTCGTTGCCCGTCGAGATGATGTAGCTGAAGCCGATGCCATTCTCGACAGCCCGAACCAGGAACGGGCCGAACGCCGTCGCGCCGCTCTGGCACACCAGGCCGATCGGCCCGCTCTGACCAGACGCCCCACGAGAGGACGAAGTGGCCCATATGTCGTGCTTGACGTTCGCCAGCCCCAGGCAGTTGGGCCCGCTGATGCGCATGCCGGAGGCGCGGGCGAATTCACCCAACTCCCCCTGCAGATCGCGCCGGTCGTCCACGCCGCGTTCGGCGAAGCCCGCCGAGATCACGATCGCAGATCCCGCTCCCTTGCGGTGGCTCTCCTGGATGACATCGAGCACCTGGCTGTACGGCACCACGATACCCACCACGTCGGGAGCCTCCGGCAGGTCGGTGACGCTCGGGTAGGCCTTCACTCCCATGATGTCGTCGTAGCGCGGATTCACGGCATAGACCCGCACCCGGTCCTGCGCCTTCAGCGCTGCGGCCAGCATCCGCCCGCCATACTGCATGCGCGGCGTCGCACCCACGATGGCGATGGAGCGCGGGTTGAGCATCTTGTGAATCGACGCCATCTGCGGCTCTGTCCAGAACTCCATGACGTCCCCGCTCAGTGCCCGAGCGCCTGTACGATCTCCTCGGTCATCTTCTTGGCGTCGCCGAACAGCATCATGGTGTTGGGCCGGAAGAACAGCACGTTGTCCACACCGGCATAGCCCGAGGCCATCGAGCGCTTGACGAACAGCACCGTGCCGGCCTTCTCCACATCGAGGATCGGCATGCCGTAGATCGCCGAAGACGAATCGGTCTTTGCGGCAGGATTGGTCACGTCGTTGGCGCCGATCACATAGGCGACGTCGGCGGTGGAGAACTC
>DASSRN010000468.1:0-6282 GCA_035701785.1 Acetobacteraceae bacterium
GTCCGGCAGCAGCGAGGTAGTCGCATGCAACAAACGAAACAGCTCGGTGGTGAGCACGCGCGCCTTGGTCGTCATCCGGTTCACCCGCCAGTGTCGATACATGCGTGCATGCAGGAAATCCTTGATCACCTGGTTCGCCTCGGCCACCGGTGGGCTGAACGCCACCACCTTCTGCTTCGACCGGCGCACCGCATCGGCGTCGCGCGGCGCCAGCTTGTCCAACCGCCGCCGGGTCTCGGTGATCAAGTCAGTCACCAGCACGTCGATCACCCGGCGGATCGTTTCGTGCCGCAGCCGCGGTGGCGGAACGTCGAGGCTGGCGACGCGCGCCGCGGCCACCGCGTCGCCGACCAGCGGCAGATGCGCGATCTCCTCGGGCCCGAACAGTCGGGCGCGCAGCCCATCGTCCAGGTCGTGGCTGTGATAGGCGATGTCATCGGCGAGCGACGCCACCTGCGCCTCCGTGCTGGCATGCGTGGTCAGTTCCAGCCGCTGGCGATCGTTGTATTCCGCGATGTAGGCCGGCGGATGGCGCAGCGGGCCGTTGTGCTTGGCGAGGCCCTCGAGCGCCTCCCAGGTCAGGTTCAGCCCGTCCCAGCCCGCGTAACGATTCTCCAACAAGGTCACCACGCGGAGGCTCTGCGCGTTGTGGTCGAAGCCGCCGAACGGCTTCATCGCCAGGTTCAGCGCCTCCTCGCCGGCGTGACCGAACGGCGGATGACCAAGGTCGTGGGCCAGCGCCAGCGCCTCGGTCAGATCCTCGTCCAGCGCCAGTTCGCGCGCGATCGAACGGGCGATCTGCGCCACCTCGATCGAGTGCGTGAGCCGGGTGCGGAAGAAGTCGCCCTCATGGTTGACGAACACCTGGGTCTTGTACTGAAGCTTGCGGAACGCCGAGGAGTGGATGATGCGGTCGCGGTCGCGCTGGTAGGGCGAGCGGGTCGCCGACTCCGGTTCCAGGTGCAGCCGCCCGCGCGACTGCCCGGCATGCACGGCATAGGGCGCCAGCGGGTTCGCACGCGTCATGGGCGGGGCTTACACTGCGGCGAGTGGCGCTTCAATTCCGCGCCACGGCGCCCTATCTTGCGGCACATGGAACAGTTCGGACTGACCGAGCGGGCGGCCGCCCGCATCGCCGAGATAGTCGCCGCCGACGGCCGTCCCGCGGCGCTGCGTGTAGCGGTGCTGGCAGGGGGATGCAGCGGGTTCCAGTACCGCTTCGAGCTGGACGAGGCAGCGCAGGACGATGATCTGGTGATCGAGCGAGCGGGGGCGAAGGTGCTTGTGGATCCCGCCAGCCTGGACCTGCTCGCGGGCGCAGAGCTGGACTACACGGACGAACTGATGGGGAGCCACTTCGCGGTGCGGAATCCGAACGCGAAGTCGGCCTGCGGGTGCGGGACGAGCTTCTCGGTGGATTAACGACCGCGGCCGAAGCGCGCGCGCAGCGCAGCTATGCGGCGCTGATTTCCTCTTCCTGCACCTGCTTCGGGCCGCTGTCCTGGCCCTTGGCGTCGACATCGCGATCCACCAGCTCGATGACGGCCATCTCGGCGGCGTCACCGTAGCGCATGCCGGCCTTCAGCACCCGGCAGTAGCCGCCGGCGCGGCTGCGATACCGTTCAGCCAGTGCGCCGAACAGTTTTGCCACCATCTTATCATCGCGCAGCTGGGCGTGCGCCAGGCGCTGGTTCGCCAGCCCGCCCTTCTTGCCCAGCGTGATCAGCTTCTCGGCCACCGGGCGTAGTTCCTTCGCCTTGGGCAGTGTGGTGGTGATCTGCTCGTGCTTGATCAGCGCGGCCGCGAGATTGCGGAACATCGCCTGCCTATGGCTCGATGTGACGCCGAGTTTCCGCCCGGCTACCCCGTGACGCATGTCCCGCTATCCCCTCAGAGCGTGATGACCGGAGGCGAAGCGCCGGAGGTCTGAATCACGCGATACAACAGCAATCAGAACGGTTCTTCCATTCGCTTGGCCAGATCCTCGATGTTCTCCGGCGGCCAGCCAGCCACGCTCATGCCCAGACCAAGCCCCATCGAGCCGAGCACTTCCTTGATCTCATTCAGCGACTTCCGGCCGAAGTTCGGCGTGCGCAGCATCTCCTGCTCGGACTTCTGCACCAGGTCACCGATGTAGACGATGTTATCGTTCTTCAGGCAGTTCGCCGACCGGACCGACAGCTCCAGTTCGTCCACCTTGCGCAGCAGGTTGCGGTTGAACGGCAGGTTGTCTTCCGGCTCCTCGGCGCGGATCTGCTGCGGCTCTTCGAAGTTGATGAACAGCTGCAGCTGGTCCTGCAGGATGCGCGAGGCCAGCGCCACCGCATCCTCGGGCGAAACCGCGCCGTTGGTCTCCACCGACAGCAGCAGCTTGTCGTAGTCGGTCACCTGGCCAACGCGGGTCGGCTCCACGCGATACGACACGCGGCGCACCGGGGAATAGATCGAATCCACCGGGATCAGGCCGATCGGCGCGTCCTCAGGCCGGTTGACCGAGGACGGCTGGTAGCCCTTGCCCAGGTTGACGGTGAACTCCATGCCCAGCTTCACGCCGTCGTCCAGCGTGCACAGCACGAGGTCGGGGTTCATGATGTCGATGTCATGCCCGGCCTGGATCTGGCCGGCGCGCACTTCGCCCGGGCCGGTGGCGGTCAGCGTCATCCGCTTCGGCCCTTCGCCATGCATGCGAAGCGCCAGCTGCTTGATGTTGAGTACGATGTCGGTGACGTCCTCGCGCACGCCGGGGATGCTGCTGAACTCATGCAGCACGCCATCGATCTGCACCGCGGTGACCGCGGCGCCCTGCAACGATGACAGAAGGATGCGCCGGATCGCGTTGCCCAGCGTCATGCCAAATCCGCGCTCCAGCGGTTCGGCGACGATGGTCGCGACGCGCGACGGATCGGCGCCCGGCTCGACTTCCAGCTTCTCCGGCTTGATCAGCGACTGCCAGTTGCGCTGGATGACTGCACTCTGCCTCATGTATCCAACCTTTCGGACCGCGGCCGGAGCCGGGTTCCATCAACGACCCATCAACGCCGTCTTCGCCCCGCAGCGTGCGGGGTCCGTCCCTACACGCGCCGGCGCTTGCGCGGCCGGCAGCCGTTGTGCGGGATCGGTGTCATGTCGCGAATGGCGGAGATCGCGAACCCGACGGCCTGAAGTGCCCGGAGCGCGCTCTCGCGACCCGAACCGGGGCCGCTCACCTCGATCTCCAGCATTTCCATGCCGTGCTCGCGCGCCTTGCGCCCGGCGTCCTCGGCAGCAACCTGCGCGGCGTATGGCGTCGATTTGCGGCTGCCCTTGAAGCCCTGGCTGCCCGCCGACGACCAGGCGATCGCGTTGCCTTGTGCGTCGGTGATGGTGACCACGGTATTGTTGAACGTCGCTGCGACATGCGCGACGCCAGACGTGATGTTCTTGCGCTCCTTCCTGCGGGGGCGCGTCGATGTGGCGGTTCTCGCCATGCTGAAAGATTCCTGCTGCTGGAGTGGCTACGGCCGGATCGAGATTACTTCGTGACCTTCTTCTTACCGGCAATTGCCACCGCCTTGCCCTTGCGGGTGCGGGCGTTGGTGTGGGTGCGCTGGCCGCGCACCGGCAGGCCGCGCCGATGTCGCAGGCCGCGATAGCAGCCAAGATCCATCAGCCGCTTGATGTTCATCGCCACCTCGCGGCGAAGGTCGCCCTCCACCCGATAGTCGCGGTCGATCATCTCGCGGATGCGCAGCACCTCCTCATCCGACAGCTGGTTCACCCGGCGATCGTCCGGAATGGTCAGCTTTTCGCAGATCTCGGCTGCTTTGGAGGGGCCAATGCCATAGATGTAGCGGAGTCCGATGGTCACCCGCTTGTTGGTCGGGATGTTCACGCCGGCAATACGTGCCACGCCGATACTCCTAGGGAACGTGCATGGGGGCGCGTTCCCGCCTGGGAACGCACCGGAGCGCCGGAATATAGTCCGGCCGGACCGCGAGTCAACGTGAAGCCATCAACTTGTCGCGACCTGGTGATAGATCCGCTCCAGCGCCCGGCAGAGCGTTTCGCAGTCGCACACGGCGCTGCGGGCAAGCCGCTGACGCATCGACGCGCGCAGGCTGGCGAGCCTGGCCGGCGTGTCCGGGGATCGCGCCAGTGCGACGCCGCAGCGGATGAAGTCAATCTCGCCTGCCGCGACCCATTCACCCAGACCGGATGCTTCCAGCAGCGAACGGCTGGTGCGACCGACCCAACGGTCGCCGTTGAACGTCAGCACCGGCACGCCCTGCCACAGCGCCTCGGTGGTCGTGGTGCCGCCATTGTAGGGGAAGGTATCGAGCGCGACGTCGACCTCCGCATAGCCGCGCAGGAACTCGAAGTGCTCCGCGCCGCCTTGCAGGATCAGCCGATCCGCTGACAGGCCGTGGCGGGCGAAGCGCGCCGCCATAGACCGCCGGTTGGACGCCTCGCCCAACGTCCGGTTGCGCAGCAGCAGCATCGCCGAAGGTGCATCCAACAGCAGCCGCGACCAGGCGGCCACCACCCCGTCGGTGATCTTGTAGGCTGAGGCGAATGAACCGAAGGTCAGCCAACCGTTGCGCAGGATCGGTGGCGGCGCGACCTCCGGCACCGGATACAGCACCTCGAAGGCAAGATAGCTGCCGGGAACCCGAACGATCCGCTCGCAGTAGTGAAGCTCCTCTTCCGGCATCACCACGGCGGTATCGCCGACCAGCAGGTCGAAGGCGCCGATGCCGCTGGTGGCGTAGCTGTTGAACCAGGCGATATGGCGCCGTGCCGGCCGATGCAGGAACAGCGGCAGCCGCGCCTGCCGGCTGTAGCCGTTGAGGTCGACCAGCACGTCCAAGCCCACCTCTCGTACGCGTTGTGCCAGCACCGCGTTCGGGACGCTGGCGATGCGCCAGATCCGGTCCTCGGTGTGATCGGCATAGCCGCTCTCGGCGGACGGATCGGCGCCTTCAGACAGAAGATGCACCTCGAACTGTGCGCGGTCGTGCCGATTGATCACGCCCCAGACCGGCTTCATCCAGTTGCGTGCGCCGAAGAATGCGCTGACATAGCCGATGCGGAGCTTGCCGCCTTGTCGCAGCGGCGCCGGCGGCAGCGCCCGGACGTCGCGCGCGACCGATGCCGCCCAGCGTTCCCGTATGCTGCGGATGGCGGCGTGACCGATATCCGCACAGCCCGGCGCGATGCAGGCCAGCGCACCCAGCGCAACGTCGCGGACTTCTGCATCCCGCGCGTCTGTCACGGACCGGTACGCTGCGACAGCAGCATCCATCTCGCCGAGTTCGAACAGCGCCTGCGACAGGTTGCAGCGCGCGCCCAGGGCATCCGGACGCAGGGCCATCGCCTCGCGCAATGCATCGATCGCGTCGCCGTATGCACCCAGCGATGCCGCGGCGCAGCCGAGCCCGTACCACGCCTCGAACAGGCGCGCATCGCCTTCCAGTGCGCGACGATAGGCGACGATTGCTTCGGCGTACCGCTTTCCCTGGTGCAGCGCGTCGCCCTGGGCCAGCGCCGCCTGAGGACCCACGCTCAGCCTGGC
Organism: Acetobacteraceae bacterium; assembly: GCA_035701785.1. Classification (GTDB taxonomy): domain Bacteria; phylum Pseudomonadota; class Alphaproteobacteria; order Acetobacterales; family Acetobacteraceae; genus JAMXLO01. The sequence goes on from DASSRN010000468.1 coordinate 5,552, forward strand.
GGCGCCAGCACGGCATCGATCTGCCGTGCCACCTCGTCGATATCCGCCATGCCGTCGACCGTGCGCAGCACGCCCTGTGCCGCATAGTGCGGCAGGATCGGCGCGGTCTGCCGGTGATAGGCCTCCAGCCGCGCCGTCACCGTGTCACGGTTGTCGTCGGCGCGCCGGGTGAACTCGCGCGCGCCGCAAACGTCGCACACGCCCGCCACCGCGGTCGGCTTGAACGTGTCATGGTAGCCCGTGCCGCACTTCGCACAGGTGAAACGCCCGGCAATGCGGTCCACCAGTGCCGCGTCATCCACGCGAAGCTCGACCACGCTGTCGAGCGTCATGCGCTTCTCGGCCAGCAGCCGGTCCAGCGCCTGTGCCTGCGGCACGGTGCGCGGGAAGCCATCAAGGATGAACCCCTTCGCCGCGTCCGGCTGATCCACCCGGTTGCCCAGCATGCGGATGATGATCTCGTCGGAGACCAGCTGGCCCGCCTCCATCACCGCCTTCGCCTCGCGCCCGACCGCCGACCCGGCGGCCACCTCCGCGCGCAGCATGTCGCCGGTGGAGATCTGCGCGATGCCGTAGCGCTCCTCGAGCCGCTTCGCCTCGAGTCCGAGCTCGGTCTGCTCGGCGACCTGCGCGCGCAGCATGTTGCCGGTGGAGATGTGCGGCAGGCTGAAGTCGTCGCGCAGGCGGTCGGCCTGCGTACCCTTGCCGGCTCCGGGCGGGCCGAGCAGGAT
>DASSRN010000469.1:0-7819 GCA_035701785.1 Acetobacteraceae bacterium
GAGGCAAAACGGATCAGCTCTGAAAGGTCCATGCGCGCCGGGCGCGTTCGTGCATACCATGCTTCCAGGCGCTCGCGCCGGGCATCGAACGGCAGCGCGCGCACATCCTCGCCGGCATCGAACAGCAGATCGTACAGGCGGACGCCTGCCGGAAAGTCCGCCATCATGCGCGCACCGACAGTCTTGCGATTCAGGCGCTGCTGAAGATCGGCGAACGGCGCCACCTGGCCGTCACGGAACACCAGCAGCTCGCCATCGAGCACAGCGTCGAAGTCCATTGCCGCAATGATTTCCGGAAATGCACCGGAGATATCGTCCGCGCCACGCGAATAGAGCCGGCATCCTTCTCTGGTGGCGACGACCTGCACTCGGATGCCGTCCCACTTCCATTCCGCACGCCAGTCCGCTGGCTGCAGCCCGGCAAGGTCGCCGACCTCCAAAGGATGCGCCAACATCGGCGGCCGGAACACTGGCGCCTGCGCGGGATCAGGCCGCGGCGCACGCTTCTCCAGCCAGGCGAACAGCCCGAGATACGGTGGTGCCAGGCTGTGCCACACTTCCTCGACGTCATCTGGATGCACCTCGCCGAGTTCCGCCAGCGCAGTTTTCGCCAGGCGCGCCGATGCGCCGACCCGCAGAGCACCGGTGATCAACTTCAGCAGCGCAAGCCGCACCGACGCGTCGGAGGCGTCCAGCCAGCCCGCCACCATCTCGGGCAATGCCGATTTCGGTGCACCCTCCAGTGCTTCGACCACTTCGGCCAGGCGCGGTGGGGCGGCGTTGGTAGGCGCACTCGGCCACATGAGCGCAACGGTCTCCGCCAGGTCGCCGACGTAGTCGTACGACCATTCGAACAGCACCGGATCGGTGCGAGCAGCGGCAAGTTCGCGGATCAGGCCGGGCTTGGCCGCGGTGAACGCCAGTTCGCCAGTTATGGCCGCCAATCCAATCCCGCGATCGGGATCGGGCTGATTCGCGAAATAACGCCGCAGCAGCGCGATCTTCGCGTTGCGCGAGGGAGTGAATGCCAGGCGTTCGAGCAATTCGGCAAAGGCGATCATCGCGGCATATGTTGGCGCTGTGGGTGCCTTGTGCCAATGTCGACGCAAGGCAGAAAGGAGGCGCGGATGGGCCGCTTGCACGCAGTCGCCGCGATGGCAGTCGTCGCGATCGCAGGCCAGGCCCAGGCGCAGCTGCTGACGCACCGTGACCTTTCGTTTCCGCTCGCACTGACCATCGCCGAGGCTGCGATCGAAAGCTGCGGCGCCAAGGGCTACCAGGTGTCCGCAGTCGTGGTGGACCGTGCCGGCGAGACCATGGTGGCGTTGCGCGCCGATGGCGCCGGCCCGCACACGATGGAGAACGCGCGGCGCAAGGCGTACACCGCCCTCAGCTTCCGCACGGCGACGTCGTCCTACGCCAAACGCTATGCGGAGAACAACCCGGTGGTGCACCAGCAGGTGACGCTGCCGAACGTAATTGCGATCCCTGGCGGCCTGCCGGTGAAGGTGGGTGAGGACGTGATCGCCGGCGTCGGTGTATCGGGTTCGCCGGGGGTGGACGAGCCGTGCGTGCAGGCCGGGATCGACAAGGTGGCCGATCAGCTGAAGTAGTCGTAACGTCGCAGCCGACGACAGGGGAGAACGCCGATGATCATTGAAATGCGCACCTATACGCTGCGGCCCGGCTCGCTCGTGGAGGTGGAGAAGCGCTTCGGCGAGGCGCTGCCGATACGCGAAAAGCACGGCAAGCTGGCCGCGTTCTGGCACACGGAAGTGGGACCGCTGAACCGGATCATCCACGTGTGGGCCTATGACAGCTTCGAGCACCGCAACGCGGTGCGCGGTGCGGCGATGAAGGAGTCTGGCTGGCCGCCGCCGATTTCCGAGTTCGTCACCGATATGCAGAGTGAGGTGTTCGTCCCCGCGCCGTTCTCGCCGCCGCTGGAACCGCGGCAGGTCGGACCGCTGTTCGAAATCCGCCAGTATACGCTGATTCCGGGCGCTATTCCTGGTCTGATCGAGCGCTGGTCGGAGAAGATAGAAGGTCGGCAGAAGTTCTCGCCGCTGATCGCCGGGATGTATTCAGAGTTCGGCGCACTCAACAAGTGGGTACACATCTGGGCGTACAAGGATGCCAACGAGCGGGCCTCGGTGCGCGCGGCAGCAGCGGCAACCGGCCAGTGGCCGGCACGCAATCCGCCCGGCGTGGTGGTGAAGCAGGAGAATGCGTTCGTGATGCCATCGGCGTTCTCGCCGATCCGCTGACTGATCAGGCGTCGCGCGTCATTTCGATGTAGCCGAGGTCGTTCATCGTCGCGTTCCAGCCCGGGCTGACCAGCGTCGAGGTTTCGTCCTCGGCGATGATGGCTGGCCCGGGTATTTGCACGCCAGATGCAAGCGTATTGCGATCGTAGACGGCCCACGCAGCGATGGCTCCCGTCGCCGTGTCGCATACGTTCTGCGTCCGCACCGGGCCCTTTGCGTCGCCGGTGGCGATGCGGGTGCCTGGGTCGTCCTGTGGCACCGTCGCCACCAGCACGGCGTAGCTCATGATCTCGACGTCGGAGCCCGGCACCGGCCGGTCGTAGAATCGTGTATATTCGCGGTCATAGGCAGCACGAATTTCGGCAACATCATCTGGCCTGAGCGCGCGGGCCGGAAACGGCACCGGAATTTCGTGGCCCTGCCCGACATAGCGCATATACGCGACCCGGCTCTGGGTCAGAGACGCGCCAAAGCTACCTTGCCGAACTACGGCCATTGCTTCGGACTCCATATCGAACAGCAATGCGTTCACCGCAGCGACGTCGAAGCTGGAAAAGCGCTGGTACAGGCTGCGCACAACCTCGTAGCCGACCGGAGCGCGCAGGAAGCCAATCGCGCTGCCCACGCCGGCTCCCGACGGCACCAGCACGCGCCGGATGCCCACCTTCTCGGCGACACGACAGGCATGCACCGGACCGCCACCGCCGAAGGCGATGAGTGTGCGACCCTCATACGTCTTGCCTGACTCGATCGCGTGCACGCGCGCGGCATTGGCCATGTTCTCGTCCACCATCTCGATGACGCCGAGTGCGGCCATCGTTGCGGTGAGCCCCAGTCGGTTGCCGACATGGGCTGACAGCGCATCGTGCGCCGCTGCCATGTCCAGTTGCAGCGTGCCGCCAGCGAAGCGCGCTGGGTCGTAGCGGCCGAGAGCAAGGTTGGCATCCGTCACTGCGGGCGCTGTGCCGCCGCGGCCATAGCAGGCCGGCCCCGGATCAGCGCCGGCGCTCTCAGGCCCGACCGCAATGCGCCCCATCGAATCGACATGTGCGAGCGAGCCACCACCGGCGCCGATCTCCACCATCTCGATCACCGGAATGCGCAGCGGCAGGCCGGAGCCTTTGCGGAAGCGGCCGACGCGCGCGATCTCGAACGTGCGCGCAGTCTGCGGGCGGCCGTCGTCGATCAGGCAGATCTTCGCGGTGGTGCCGCCCATGTCGAACGACAGCACGCTGTCGATGCCGCACTGACGCGCAATGGTGGCGGAGAAGATCGCCCCGCCGGCCGGTCCGCTTTCCACCAGGCGAATGGGAAAGCGGCATGCGGTGTCGATCGTCGTGAGGCCGCCGCCCGACATCATGAGGAACAACGGTGCGGTCACCCCAACTGCATTGAGACCATCCGCCAGTTCGCGCAGGTATCGCGCCATCAGCGGCTGCACGTAGGCGTTGGCGACGGTCGTGGAGAAGCGCTCCCATTCGCGCATCTCCGGCGACACGTCGCTGGACAGCGACACCTGGATGTCCGGCAATTCCTCCGCGAGGATGTCGCGCACGCGACGTTCGTGCGTTGGATTGACGAAGGAATGCAGCAGTCCGACCGCGATACTTTCGACCCGTTCCTGCCGCAGCATCGGGATCAAGGCGCGAACCGCGGCGGTGTCAAGCGGCAGCAGGACGTTCCCTTCGTTGTCCAGCCGCTCCGGCACCGGCAGGCGCAGATGGCGTGGCACCAGCGGTTCGGGCAGCACGATGTTGAGGTCATATTGGTCGTAGCGGCTCTCGTTCCCCATCGCGATCACGTCGCGGAAGCCCTGAGTGGTGAGCAGCGAGGTTCGCGCTCCCTTGCGTTCGATGACCGCGTTCGTCGCGAGCGTCGTGCCGTGGATCACGATGCCGATGTCGCCAGCCGAGACACCGGACAGCCGCAGGATGTCGCCCACGCCTGTCATCACGCCCTGTTCGGGCGCGGCGGGAGTGGTCAGAACCTTGATCGTGAACCGCCTGCCTTCGTGCTCGAGCGCCAGATCGGTGAAGGTGCCGCCGATGTCGACGGCCAGTCGAGAAGAAGGCATTTAGTCCTCGGATCGTTGGGCGGCCGCAGTGAAGCGGCATGTTCGAGGCCTTGCAAGCGCCCGATTGCGTTGCGACGTGCGAATTGCTATCATGATAGCAGGAGGGCCGGAATGGCGCAAATCGTGGTGCGCAACCTGGAGGATGAGGTTAAGGCCAGGCTGCGTCGTCGTGCCGCGGCAAACCGACGCAGCATGGAAGAGGAAGTCCGCGCGATCCTGCGCGACGCGGTAAAAGGCGAGGTGCGGCCAAAGGTGGGGCTGGGTACCCAGATCGCCGCCCGCTTTGCCACGATCGGATTGCGCGATGGCGAAGAGATCGAAGAATTACGCGGCTGCACACTCGATCCGCCGAAATTCGACTGAGTGGTCATCCTCGACACCAATGTGATCTCAGCGCTGATGCATCAGGCGCCACCACGCGCTGTCCGCACCTGGCTCGATCATCAGGCCGAGTTGTCGGTCTGGACAACGTCGATCTCGCTCTTTGAAATCCGCGTCAGCATCGAGGTGCTGCCGGCAAGCCGGCGCCGTCGCGCGCTGCAAGCGGAGTTCGAGCGCGTCATCGCCGAGGACATCGAGGGACGTGTTGTGTCGTTCGACGCCGTCGCCGCAGCGTGCTCCGCGCAGCTGATGGCGGAACGCAGGCGCGCAGGCCGGACGGGGGAGCTGCGCGATACAATGATCGCCGGCATCGTCGTCGCCAGTCATGCCACGCTGGCGACACACAACACCCGCCATTTTGCCGACCTGCACGTACCGGTGGTCGATCCCTGGAGCGCCGCGGCTCAGTAGACGACAGTCTCCGGCATCGGACGGTTGTCGCGGATGCGCTCATAGCCGAACGGCGAGAGGTCCAGCGACCGGTAGCCGCCATCGCGGATCAGTTCGGCAACCGCGCGGCCGGTCGCCGGCCCGTGCTGCACGCCATGTCCGGAAAAGCCTGAGGCGACGATCAGGTTGGGGATTTCCGGCACCGGCCCGATCACCGCGTTGTGGTCCAGCAGGCACATATCGTAGTGGCCGGCCCAGGCGCGCTGCACCCTAAGCTGCTCGAGCGCTGGAATGCGTTGTGCGAGCAACGGCCAGAGCGGATCATCGAGCAGATGCAGGTCGGGATTGAAATCGTCGCCAGGATGATGATCCACGTCGGCAGGCGGTGAGATGCCGCAGAGGAAACCATCGCCTTCCGGGCGGATCCACATTCCGCTCGTGTCGAACACCAAGGGCATGCCCGCGCCGTCGAGCGGCGCTCGGATCACGAACACCGTGCGCTTGCGCGGCTCGATCGGCAGATGAATGCCGACAAGCGCTGCCATCCGGCCGGAGGCGGGACCCGCGGCGATGACGATGTGGTCGGCGACGATCCGCTCGCCTTTCGTGGTGCGCACAGCGATCGCCCGGCCCCCCTCGGCCTCGATCGCCGTGACCTCGTCGTGCAGATAGCGGGCGCCACGCTCGATCGCGTCGGCCCGCACTGAGCGCAGCAGGCCGTAGGCGTCGAACCATCCTTCGTGGCGCAGGCCGAGTGTAGCACATGCCACGCCATCGGTGTTCAGCCACGGGAAGCGCGTGGCAAGTTGTACCGGATCGAACAGCGCAACCTCTGCCCCCTCGGCCAGTTGCATCGATCGGTTGGCCCGCAGTGTCGCTTCGCCCTGTTCAGTCGCGAGCACGAGGTATGCACGCCGCATCAGTCCGGCGCGCTCGGCCCTTGCCTCGAGGAAGGACGCGCCGAACAACGACATCCGCACGTTGAGCGGCAGGGAGAACTGCGTGCGGATCGCCGCGGTCGAGAGGGTGGTGGAAGCGAACTGGTAGGTCGGATCCTTCTCTAGCACGACTACCTCGCCGTGGCCGGCAAGGAAAAACGCGGTGCAGGAACCGACGATCCCGCCGCCGACGATGACAGTGCGCGACATCGGAACAAACTGCCCCCGCGCCAGCCCTTTCGCAAGCTGCCAGGGTTGGCGATAACCAAGCAGCCGAAGGAGCCGCCGATGCCCTCACGACTGGTGCTTGCCGCCCTGATGCCAAGCGACGTGGTGACACGCGCGCGAGCCGAATTCGACGCGGTGGTGGCTGAGGGCAAAGACGACATGTCTGTCCAGCAGGTGATCGATGCCTCCACAGCGCATCGCGCCGAGGCGATCATGTTCACCAACACGCTGCCGTTGACGGCAGAGGCGCTCGCACAGTTGCCGGCGAGCGTCCGGGTCGGCGCCACCAGCAGCGTCGGCTACGACCACATCGATGTCGCCGCCGCGAAGGCTCGCGGCATGATGGTGACCAACACGCCCGGCGTGCTGACCGAATGCACCGCGGACTTCGCGTTCATGATGCTGCTCGCGGCGGCACGCCGCGCCTACGAATACGACAGGATCATGCGCGCCGGCTGGCGCTATCGCATCGGCCAGGGCGACATGCTTGGCATCCAGGTGACCGGCAAGACACTCGGCATCCTTGGCCTCGGTCGCATCGGACGCGCCATGGCGCAGCGTGCACGTGGCTTCGACATGACCGTGCTGTACCACGCGCGCAATCGGCTGCCGCCGGAACTCGAGCAGGGCGCGCGCTATTTCGCCTCGTTCCACGACATGCTGCCGCACTGCGACTTCCTGTCGCTGCATGCGCCGGCGACAGCGGCAACCGACAAGATCATTGACGCAGCGGCGCTGGCGAAGCTGAAGCGCGGCGCGGTGCTGGTGAACGTCTCGCGCGGGGGGCTGGTTGACGAAGAAGCGCTTTTGGATGCGCTGACGTCGGGGCAACTATTCGCCGCCGGACTCGACGTGTTTCGCTCGGAGCCGGACTTCGATATGCGCTTCGCCGAGTTGGACAATGTCATCCTGTCGCCGCATATCGGCAGCGCTTCGGTGGAAACCCGCAACGCTATGGGCTTCAGGGCACTGGACAATATCGCGGCGGTGCTCGCGGGCAAAGGTGCGATCGATCCGCTGTGGTGAGCGTCACTTGATCAGCCCGGCGCTGCGCGGCAGGAACAGCGACAGCTCCGGGACGCAGATCACCAGCATCAGCCCGACCAGCAGCGCCAGGAGGTACGGCCAGTAGCTGCGTGCGTGTTGGAACACCGGCACGCGGGCAAAGCGTAGTGCCATCAGCAGGCCCACGCCCATGGGTGGCGTGAACAGCCCGATGCCGACGGCGGCGGTCTGCACAATGTCGAAGTGCACCGGATGAATGCCGATCTTGGTGGCGACCGGGAACACGACGGGGATCAGCACGACTGCGGCGGGCAGCCCTTCCAGCAGCATGCCGAACAGCAGCGTCATCAGCGCGACGCCGGTCAGGAACAGCCAGTGCTCGGACTCCAGCGGCGAAAGCAGGCGTCCCAGCAGTTCCGGCACACCGGAGAGGCCCATCAGGTACTGGAACACGGTGGCGACCGCGAGCAGGAAGATCACCACCCCGGTCAGCACGCCGCTGTCGTAGGCGATGCGCAGCACCTGCATCCAGGACA
>DASSRN010000470.1:0-3517 GCA_035701785.1 Acetobacteraceae bacterium
ATCGCCGCCGGCTCCGCGGTCAGTCGGCCGGCGGGACACAGCAGCGCAATGAGATGCGCCCCGATCATGCGGTCGACCGGATCGGCGAACGACAGGCGCAGCTGTTCGCCAAGATGCTCGCGCAGCGGTCGCCTTGCGTCAGCAAGGTCGTCGATGTCGCGTTCATCGAGATCGAAGTCACGCGCGCCGCCATGGCCCGTGATCGCGCTCGCCGGCGCGCCGTCAGCGATACTGCCGGCGTCGTAGGTCTCGCCGGCGTCGGCATCAAGCGGCGCCGCCGTCTCACTCGGCAGAGTATCCGCGGTCGCCAGCTGCGCGGCATCGGCAGCCTCGCTGACGCGCTCCGGCAACTGGTCCAGCGCGGCGCGCTCGGTGTCCGGCAGTTCCGGACTGTCATCGCGCTCGAGCAGCGGATTCCGTTCGAGCTCCTCTTCGACGAAGCTTGCGACCTCGACATTGGAATACTGGAGCAACTTGATCGCCTGACGCAGCTGCGGCGTCATCACCAGCGTCTGCGTCTGACGAAGATCGAGCCGCGGCGCTAGAGCCATGATACCGCCGGGTCCCTGAAGGCTCTTCGGACCCTCATCCTATCGTATCGAAACAAACAAAGTCTTCACGCCGGTCGTCACAGGCTGAAGCGCTCGCCCAGGTAGAAGCGGCGGACATCGTGGTTGGTGACCACCTCTTCCGGACTGCCCTGCATCAACATCTGGCCGTCATGCATGATGTAGGCGCGGTCGATGATGCCGAGTGTCTCGCGCACGTTGTGGTCGGTGATCAGCACACCGATGCCGCGGTCTTTAAGGTGCGACACGAGGTCACGGATTTCGTTGACCGCAATCGGATCGATGCCGGCCAACGGTTCGTCCAGCAGGATATAGGCCGGCTGGGTCGCCAGCGCGCGCGCGATCTCGACGCGGCGACGTTCACCGCCCGACAGCGCCAGCGCCGGCGTGCGGCGCAGATGGCCGATGCCGAATTCCGCCAGCAGTTCGTCCAGCATGACGTCGCGCCGATCCGGATCGCGTTCCGTCACCTCGAGCGCTGCCATCACGTTCTGCTCGACGTTCAGTCCCCGGAAAACGCTCGCTTCCTGCGGCAGATAGCCGATACCAAGCCGAGCGCGGCGATACATTGGCAAACTGGTAATATCTGCGCCGTCGAGGTGGATGCCGCCGGTGTCAGGCTTCACCAGGCCGACGATCATGTAGAATGTGGTGGTCTTGCCCGCGCCGTTCGGACCCAGCAGGCCGACCGCTTCGCCGCGCCGCAGTTCTATCGATACGTTGCGGACGACCGGCCGCTTCCGATAGGTCTTGCCGACCCCGCGCGCGGCCAGCCCCTTACTGCCCGCGACGACGCGAAGTTCGGAGGTAGGGCGCGCTGGCATGACGACGTCGTTCACTTCGGTCCGCCCGGCGCCGGCTGCTTCGGCCCGGTCAGCTGCTGGTTGGTGGCATCGTTTGGAATGACCAGTCCCTGGACCCGTCCGCCAGAGTTGGCAAGCAGCCGGGAGATCCCCGTCTTCATGTTGACCTCCGCCTCTGTACCATCGAGTTGATTTTCGCCGCGCGTGATGCGCACGCGTCCGGCCAGTCGTGCGATGCCGCTGTCGGGCACGTAGACCGCGCGGTCGCCGATCGCCGTGTCGGTCACGGTGCGGACCGTCACGTTGCCGAATGCCTCGACCTTTTGCAGCTTGCCGGAGGCGGCCAGCGGGTCTTCTGCATTCTGCGGCTGACCCGGCGTCGCCGGGGCCTCGGTGGTGTAGGCGACCAGTGTATCGGCCGCGAGGCGCCGGCCGTCGTTGGTCACCACCACTGCGTTGCCGCGAGCCACGGCCATGTGTTTCTGCGACCAGTATTCCAGGCTGTCGCGTGCGGTCAGCACGTCGTTCGGCGTGGTGAGCTTCAGCGCCCGACCGGTCATCACCAGCACGGCCTGGTCCATGTCGTAGACCGCGCGATCGCCGACCGCCTGGTCGGTGGGGGTGAAGATACGCACGTTGCCCTCGGCCTGCACGCGGAAGATCTCGTTGCCGCCGGTATCGGGTCCGTTGACGATGCCCTGTGCCGCAGGCTGCGGGGCCGCACCATTCTTCGGGCGATAGAAGGCAATGAGCCGGTCGGCGACGACGGTGACGTTCTGCCGGACGGCCTTCGCGTTGCCACGCGCGATCACCTCGCGCTGTTCCTGTCGCCACTCCATCCCATCGCTGGCGGTGATCGAGATCGGGCCGCCGTGCGAGAAGTCGAGCTGCTGCGCCCGACCGGGCGCGCCTGTCGCGCCGACAGCCACCAGTGCCGCACAGAGGGCCGCCCAGCGGTTCATGGCGACGACCCGTTCAGCACAAGATGCGCTGGTCCGGCGAACTGGATGGCAGTGCCCTTGTCGGTCATGGTGAAGCACTGGGCGTCCAACGTGCCGAACGGGCCCTCGGCATGGGTAGGCTCGGAGCTCGCGGCGGCGCCGTTCTTCAGATCCACCGAAGCACTGGCTGTGGTCACCGTGGTGCCGTCGTCGCGATACAGCGTTACGTTGTCGGACAGGTCGAGCTGATTCGCGTGCTGAAGGAAGACGCCCTGCTTGGCCTGAAGCATCAGCCAGGTGCCGTCGCCCAACGTGATATCAGCCTTCGGCTTGACCAGGTCGATGCGCTCCTGGCTCACCTGCCGTGCCGTCGCCGCGGTGACGGTGAAGGGGCGGTCGTGGTCATCCACGCTGCGATAGTGGGCATCGGTGACGGTCGCGCCGCTGACCTCACCACTCGCGCGCTGGTAGGCGATGCGGGCCGAATCGCCCACCCGGCCGATCTCCGGCCAAAGGGCCAGCGTGGCGAGCAGCAGCGTTGCGGCAACCGGCAGCAGCAGCTTGACCAGCACGATCATGATCCGGCGCCGGGCCAGGTGGCGCGGATTGGGCGGATTGCGAATCCTGTCCGCGGCGGCCGAGACCAATTGCTGGCCGGCGCGGTGGGGCGTTGATCGGATGGGCAGCGGCGTGATCGTCACGCGACACCCGCGCGCAGCAGATCGTGGATGTGCAGGATGCCAAGAGGCCGCACGCCCGGGTCGACGACGAACAGCGAGGTGATCGGCCGCTCGCGCGCATTCATGACGTGCAGGGCCTCTTCCACCAGCGCGTCAGGGGCGATGGTGCGCGGGCCGCGGGTCATCACGTCGGACACCAGGCGGGTCAGCAGGTCCGGTCCCATGGCGCGGCGCAGATCGCCGTCGGTCACGATGCCGACCAGTCGCCCCGCGTCGTCGGTGATGCCCAGGCAGCCGAAACGCTTCTCGGTGATCAACAGCAGGGCGCGATCCATCGGGGTAGCGGGATCAGCCAGCGGCATGGCGTCGCCGGCGTGCATGAGGTCGCGCACGCGCCGCAGCCGCGAGCCGAGCCGTCCCCCTGGATGGATCTGGTGGAAATCAGCCGCGGTGAAGCCGCGCCGCGTCAGCAGCGCCACTGCGATCGCGTCGCCCAACGCCATTTGCATGGTGGTCGAGGTGGT
>DASSRN010000471.1:0-4005 GCA_035701785.1 Acetobacteraceae bacterium
GATCTTCCTGCACTCCAGCCTGACCCAGGCACGCGTCCCTGCACGCACCAACGCCGAGAGGCGGCGCATCATCGGCTACTCCAACCGCGAAGTGGTCATCGCCTTGGGCATCGCCGGGCTGGTGAACATGGCAATGCTGGCGATGGCGGCGCGCGTCTTCCATCAGGGCCATGCCGACGTCGCGTCGATCGAGACTGCGTATCACACGTTGGTGCCGCTGCTGGGCGCGGGAGCCGCGGCGGTGTTCATGACCTCGCTGCTCGCCTCCGGGCTGTCGAGTTCGGTGGTCGGCACGATGGCCGGCCAGACGATCATGCAGGACTTCGTCGGCTTCCGCATTCCACTATCGGTGCGTCGGCTGGCAACGATGGTTCCCGCAGTGGTCGTGGTCGCGCTGGGCGTCTCGGCCACCGATGCGTTGGTGCTGAGCCAGGTCATGCTGAGCCTGGTCCTGCCGGTGCCGATGATCGCGCTGCTGGTGCTGTCGGGCCGGCGCGACGTGATGGGGACGTTCGCGAGTTCCGGCCGGGTACGCGCGGTTGCGACGATCGCGGCAGCCATGGTGCTGGGCCTCAACCTGCTGCTGCTCTTGCAGGCAGCCGGCCTGACGGTGTCTCTTCCCGGTGTGAACTGACGACCGCAAGGAGTCGCCGTGGCAGCACCGCCAAGCGCGCGGCGTGCCGAGATGCCGACCGAGCCCACCCAGGCGCTGCGGTTCGGCAAGGCGCGTACCGCGCAGTCCGGCGCGCTGCACGAGGACTATGTCGAGCTGATCTCCGATCTGCTTGCCAATGGCGGCGAGGCGCGTCCGACCGATATCGCCCGCCGTCTTGGCGTTTCGCATGCCACTGCAATCAAGACGATCGGACGGCTGAAGCGCGAAGGCCTCGTGGTGGCCAAGCCATACCGCGGCGTGTTCCTCACCGAGGTGGGTGAGAAGCTGGCGGACCGCGTGCGTGCCCGTCACCGCGTGGTTGTCGATCTGCTGCTGGCGGTCGGCGTGCCGGTCGAGGCGGCGGAGCAGGACGCCGAAGGCATCGAGCACCACGTATCGGATGTCAGCCTGGCCGCCTTCGCACGCTTCCTGCGGCGACGCAGCTGATGCGCTGCGCCGTCTGCCAGGCCGGCGAGGCCGTGCCGTATCGGCGCGTCGATGGCGTCGATTACTTCCGCTGCGGTACCTGCGGGTCACTGTTCGCCGATCCCGCGTTCCTGGCGGAGGTCGAGGCCGGCGGCCAGGCCGGCTATTCCGACGACTACTGGAGTGCGGAACTGAAGGCTGCGCGCGAGCGCTGCTTCGGCCCGGCGATCATGCGGGTGGCCGAGACCGTCGCCTATTGCCGTCGGCCGATCGGAGCGTTCATCGATATCGGCGCCGGCACTGGCTGGCTGCTCGATGCGCTCGAGGTGCTGCTGCCCGAGATCATCCATCGCTTCCATGCGGTGGAGCTCTATCCGCCACCGCTGCCGCATCGCACCGGCAATCCCAACTACGTCATCGGCACGCTGGGGCACATGCAGCGGACCTTCGATGCCGGCGTCTGCATCGAGGTCATCGAGCACCTGACCCCTGCCACACTGCGCCTCCTGGTGGCACAGCTTGCCGCGGTGTCGGCTCCAGGCTCGCTGTATCTGTTCAACTCCGGCCAGCCCAACTTCGTGGCCCAAGAGGACCCGGGCTACCTCGATCCTCACGGCCGTGGTCATGTGGCGTCGTATTCGCTGGCGGGCGCGGCAAGCATATTTGCGCCAGCCGGGTTCAACGTCATCGCGCTGCCTGGCCGGGCATGGGCCTTCCTCGCCGAGTTCGGCCCTGGTGGTGCAGTCGACGGCGATGCGCTGATCGGGCGGCTGTGGCAGCCGGTGCCGGAGAATACCGCGATGCTGCAAAGGGCTAGGTTCGGGGAACTACTACGCTGCGCCGGGCTCGACACGGCGCGCGCCTATCTGCCGCCGCGGGTGGCGGAGGTGCGGGTGGAGGAGCCTCCACGAAGCCGGTTTTGGAGGAGATGATGACCGTGCACGACCACTCGCGCTGGGGTCCGGCGGACCAGATCGGCGCCGGCAACCTGCTGACCGTGGAGAAGCGGCTGGCAGCACTCCAGTCGGTGCGCGAGGGCCGCGTCTACGACGTGAGCCACGAGATCAGCATGGGTGCCCCGTTCATGGTGCCCAACCAGACGCCGTTTCTGCTGTCGATCTGGGCGTCGTGGCGTGATTCCATAAGACGTCGCCGCGCGCTTGGCGCCACCAACGACGCCGGCGCCAATGTCGAGCGCATCGAGATGACCGCGCATGTCGGCACGCACATCGATGCACTGGGCCACTTCTCGAAGGGCGACCGCCTGTACAACGGGCTATCGGCTGCCGACACGGTGACCGACTGGGGGCTGGAGCGTCTCGGCATTGAGCACGCGCCGCCGATGATCACCCGTGGCGTCCTGCTGGACGTGTCCGGCACCGATGGCGGGCAGCATCTGAACCCGGGTCGCGTGGTCACGCCGGAAGAGCTCGCGCGCGCCGAAGCGGCGGCGAAGGTGACGCTGGAGCCAGGCGATATCGCGCTGATCCGCACCGGCTGGGGACGCTACTTCGGCATCGACAATGCGCGGTATCTTCAGGGCGAACCTGGCATCGACCTGCCTGGCGCACACTGGCTGATCGAACGCGGCGTGGCGGCGATCGGCTGCGACAACATGGCGGTCGAGGTGCTGCCGAACCCAGATCGCGGCATTTCCATGCCGGTGCATCAGCATGCGTTGGCCGAAGCGGGCGTCTACCTGATCGAGAACCTGGCACTGGACGAACTGGCGCGCGACAGCGTGGGCAGCTTCTGCTTTGTGCTCCTGGCAACCAAATTCCGCGGCGCCACTGGCTCGCCGGTGCGTCCGGTGGCGATGGTTTAGCCCCGGTCTTCGCCGGGCAGGCGCGCGGTTTCGTCTCACGCCGCACAGGGCGAGACGGCGGATCGCGCAGCGAGGCAATGCCGGAAGAGGCAGCGGACCACAGAAGCACGCTGACCGCGCATGCGTTGTCGTCGTGCGCCCACACCAAACGGTCGTTTGCAGCGTCGCGTATGCCGAGTGGGCATCCTGCACACGGCTATCCGTGTGCATCCCTGGATCCTTGGTTTTCAGCGAAGGTTCAGGCAGCGAGCGCAGAGTTTCGGCGTGGCTTTTCGTCGAGCGCGCGCAGGACTGGCGTAGTGCCGGTAGCAATGATGTGCACCGCCTGGGGCGACAAAGCGCCGATGTCGATCCGGTCGGGCAGGCGGCCCAGGCGGCGGATCAGCACGGCGCGCTTGCGATGCTGCAGCGCATAGCGCTCGGCTTCAGCGACGGGATCGGGCGTCGGCGGCGATGCGGGTGCCGGTGCCGGCGGGGCGCGGTCAAGCGCCTGGGCCGCCAGCGCCAGGGCGCGGTTCTCGGTGTCCTGTGCGGCATCGCGCGCTGCGGCGTCGGTGGCACGCTTCTCGCGATCCAGTTGGGTGCGGCGCAGCGCCGCCCGCCAGCCACGCGCCTCACGCATCATGCTCGCAGACTGCGCCGTGCATTTTATGACCAGGGCGGAATCATCGGGATATGCGCGGGCCATGCGCAGGCACTCGAGCGCGTGGGCGCCCGCCGCGACATATTGGGCGGCGAGGTGGGCTTCCTCGGCGTTGGCGGGCAGCAGCGATGCGACATGGGCGATGGCAGCGAGGTCACGTTGGGCCGCGTCCTCGAGCGTCCGCGTGACTGGCGGTGGGAGTGCACCGCGGAGGGTATGGACGACCTGGTAGTAAGTGGCCCTCCGGAGGATGTCGGCCGGATTAGGGTCTGCGGGCGCGTCCATGCGCGAACCC
This sequence comes from Acetobacteraceae bacterium, assembly GCA_035701785.1. Taxonomy (GTDB): domain Bacteria; phylum Pseudomonadota; class Alphaproteobacteria; order Acetobacterales; family Acetobacteraceae; genus JAMXLO01. The sequence goes on from DASSRN010000471.1 coordinate 3,845, forward strand.
TAGACGGGAATAAATGCTCCCGTCAAGGTAAATTATCCTACAAGACAAAGGTATTCATCATCCAACTCTTGGACGCGTGCAGCTACAAGTGTGTTCCCGCGCCTCAGGCTGCGGGGAACTCCCGCAGCACCTTCAGCCCCCGTTCCAGGTCGGCGATCAGG
>DASSRN010000472.1:0-19255 GCA_035701785.1 Acetobacteraceae bacterium
CAGCAGCGCCAATCGCGGACACAGGGCTGGCCTGGCTCGTGAAAGCTGATTCGTAATCAGTAGGCCCACGGTTCAAATCCGTGCGTCGGCATCGGAAAAGCCTAGATGGTGGCAGATGACTGCGCGTCCTCCCTCGGGCCCTCGAGCAGAAACCGTGCCGCGGTGAGATAATAGTTACGAGCCGTCGCATTGACCTGGCGCTCGCCGAGTTCCGTCAGCGCGGCCGATTTAATCCGCTTGGCATCGATGTCCCCGGCATCGACGGTCAGCACGTAATCGGTCAGTTCGGCCGCCCACTGGAACGCGCCCGCTTCGATCGCGCTGCGGGCCCGGGCCAGCATCTTCCTGGCACCGCCCACCATATCGAGCATTCTCGCCGCACGGTCAGCCGGCGGAAGCGGAAAGATGTTCGTGGCGTTGCCGTCAAACCAGCCGACATAATCAGCGTAGATGCCACGGACCGTCCATGCCACGCTGCCATAGTATTCCTGCAAATAAGGGCTCTGCGCCAGCTTGGGTGGCAGCCTCACCTCCTGAACCAATTCATCCGGCGTCCTGCCTTGTCTGATACCCGCGAGCGTCTGGTCGAGAACGGTTTGAATGCCGTCACGGTAGACCTTCAGGGCTTGGCGGACCTCCTCCTTGCCAAGGATCGGACGCATGTGCCCTTGCAGCAGATAGTCGGCATCGAGCCCTAGCATCTTTTCCAGGCTGGCGATCCACTTCTCGGGAGAACGCAGGCGGACGCCTCTGAGCGGTGAGAGATTGGGATATGATTTGTAGAAGTCATCGCCGGGGATGAGGACGCGTTTGCTCGGAATCCAGACCGCGACGTTCTCCGGCGACTCACCCGGCGTATGAATGAGTTGCATCCGAACACCTGCAATGTCGATCGTCGCCGCTTCACTGCTGAACGTCCTGGTCGGCGGTAGGAACCCCGCTCGTGTATGCGGTGTGACCCGGCCATACTCGAGCTGTGTGCCGGCGTTGATGAACTGCGCGTTCGGCAGGTTTGTGCCGAAGGCATCACCGCCGCCTCGCGGCCCGCGACCGAATTCGGGAGCGGAATCGACCAGCGTCTGATGGCTGTAGATCTCCGGATTGCCGCTGCCGGCGAATACACTGGCCCCACCAGAGTGGTCAGGGTGATTGTGCGTATAGATGATCGCGCGAACGGGCCGCAGCAACCGCGTGCCGAAAGCCGCTACGATGGCGCGTGCGTCAACTGGATTGGCCGACGTATCGACAATAATGGATCCGTTCTCGCCCTGAAGAAGGATCACGTTGCTTGCGGAATAGCCGACCGCAACAAACACTCCCTGCGTTATCTCGATTACGTCCTCGCGAAATTCAGCCGAACTGGCGCGGAGCTGCTCTCGTGCCGCAAACTCATCCGGCGCAACACCGCGCGACTGAAGCCCGGCTGACGAAGCGACTGTCATAGAAACCTCCGAGACGTCCCAACAGCGCTGCATAGTGCGGCAATTTTGCGCTATTGGCACGGTGGTCCCGAGAGAGGGGAGGCCGTTGCGTACAGTCTCCAGTGGCGCTAGCCGAAGCGGAAATTCGCTGCGTGCAACTGTTCTGGACTGACGCCCGCGAAATCGAGGACGCCGCCGTTTCCGAACGACAGCCGCGTGCCGCCATGGCCATCGCTCTGCAACGCGGACAGCACCGAGGTGGTATCGGTGAATCCGCCAACGCCGCCGGTCAGATCGATCACGTCCCGGTCGACCGCGAAGCGCGAAATGACCGCATGCTGGACAGTAGGCCCGATCGACACCGTCAGGCCAATTGATTGATCATCAATCCTCACATTGCCCTTGCCGATGAACACCATCTCATCCTTTCCGTAAATGGCGAGGCTGGTGTTCCCGGCGAGGCTTATCGTATCGTCGGTACCCCCGTGCACCGTATCCACGCCGCTACCAAGCGTCACCGCATTGTTGCTGCCGCTCAGGGCGATAGTGTTGTCACCCTTGCCAAGCGAAATGTCGGTGTAGCCGGATGCCGCGCCGGTCAGCGTGTGCGGTCCGTCGCCTGCCGCAATGACGCTGACGACTGGTGTGGTGCTGCCAGTCTGGTCCCTCAGTTCGAAGCTGAAGGTCAGTGGGTCGCGAGGCTCTTTGTCGGACGGTACGTACTGAACAGTCGTGCCATCGAGTGCGAGGAAGCCGCTGCGTGGCGCGTCGATGACGACAAGCCTGAGGGCATCAACCGGTGCAGCGGGTGCGGCGGTTGCAAGGGTGACACCGGGAACGACGTGTGCCTGGAACTGGATCGACACCTCACTGAAAGCCGGCTCCGATACAACTTCCCGAAAGGTATGGGGATGGAGGAAGTCGGCAAAGAACGGATTGGCAAAGTTGCCGGAGGCTGTCTCATAGCCAAAGCCGTTGCCAGTCAACGTTCCATGCGGGCCGATAAGATCGTCGACCGGGAAACCCTCGTTGCCCGGGATCGCCTGGCCTGGTGGCGCAAGCGCGACGACCGGATCGCCATTGCGCGAACCGGTGATGCCGGAAATGAGAAAGTGGCCGGTGGTGTCGAGCGTGCTGGAACTGGTCAGCGTGCCGCTGGCGGCAATGCCGCTTGCCGCATATTGCCATTGCCAGAGAAGCGTCGAGCCGGGCGGAGGGTGGCCCGCCAGAACAAAGGGCTGAGGCGTGATTGAAAGTTGGCTCATAAATCGCTCCCCACGCTGCGCTGTGCGCGTTGCAATCGGTTCTGTAAAAAAGTCGAGGCACTGCCTTAAGCACGGAGCCAGATTGCGTCAATCGCGCCTGGTCGCCTGTGTCGGCAATTCCTTTCCGCCGCACGCACACGGCGATATCTGCAGCACGCCGTCGCGATCGACGGTGACGTTCATCCGGTATCCCCCGCTCGCCGGGATCGCGGTTCCGGACCAACCATTGGACGACGCCTGAAGCGATATGTCCGTGTAGTGGTACGCCGTCAGCACGGCTTCCGCCTTCTCGCGGCTGATCCCCGGATCGCCGCGACCGCACCCGCCGACAACCAGGGCAAGCAGGACGACCGTTCGCATCAGCGCAACGATGTCTCGCCTCGTCCGAAGCGCGCATCCACAGAATACCTGCCGGCGCCCGTGACATACAGCAGGAGGAATCCGCCGATGATCGCGATGTTCTTATAGAAGTTGATCGCATTGGCATTGCGGGGCGCGCCCTCCAGAGTCCAGAAGTGATGGCCGATGAGCGCAGTCCCCAAGGTGTAGAGCGCAAGCAGCAGCGCCAGCGGGCGCGTCCACACACCGATGGCGATCGCCAGCGCAATGGGCACCTCAGCTACGATGGCCACCAGTGCGGCCAGGGAGGGCACGGGAGCGCCAAGCTGCGCCATGTAGCCGGCAGTCCCAGAATAGTTCATCAGCTTGCCCCAGCCGAATACAACGAACAGCAGGGCAAGCAGGATACGCCCGACGAGGATCACCTCGTCCCGGACCCGTTCGGAACCCCATGATGTCATCGGTCATCGTCCTCGGGTTAAGCGGTTGGATCAGGTTCGCAACTTAGCCCTGCTCGCACGCGTCGGATCAAGATGCGCCCGGCGTGTTCACCGTTCGCGGCATTCAGCAAGGATCTCCCCGGTGGCGGCGACCTCGGCCTGCTGGCTGAAACGCGACCCGAAATGCCGCAGCATGGCATCGTGCGAGTCGTCCGAGGCGCTGCATAGTGCATCGGCAGCGAGCACCACCCGATAGCCTGCATCCACCGCATCCATGACAGCTGCCAGGAGCAGACGTCGGTTTCGCCACCAGTGATGACCAGCCCGTCGACGTCAAACTGCTCGAGCTCGGTGAACGCGAGTAGTACGCTGTCGATGACGCGGTCCGGCCGTGCCAGTGCGGCCAACGGGGCACCAGTTCGATCAGCCGTGGATTGAGCCGATCGCCCGCCATATGATGCTTACCCATGACCTCGGCGTAAGGCCGCGTTCATCGCCTCGAAGTCCGCCATGGTCTTGAGGAAGATGTTGATATGCGCGACGCGGTCGAGGTCGGAGCCGACCGCGTCCAGCATCACCCGGAACGACCTCAGGATTTGCCTGGTCTGCGCGGCGACATCCGACCCAACCAGCTGCCCGGTGGCCGGATCAACGCCGGCGGTGCCGCCGATCCAGATATGCTCGCCCACTTTGGCCACGTGATTGTACGCACCGATGGGTGTCTGGGTGTCCGGCGGCGTGAGCGTCTCGACCCGCGTCTGCATCATGTGTCTCCGAGCCATAGTTTGCAGCCACTTCAACCGGCCGCGATCCAGTCGACCACCCGTTCCGCGACCATGATCACCGTCGCATGGATGCCGCCTGACCGAGGGATGCGCGGCATCACCGAGGCATCGACCACCCACAGCCCCTGAATACCTCTGACCCGACAATGCTGGTCGAGCACCGCCATCGGATCGCTGTCCGGTCCCATCCGGCAGGTGCCGGATACGTGGCGCGCGGTCCCCACGGTCTGACGTATCCAGCGGTCGAGAGCGACGTCATCTGCGAGTACGTCATCTGTCGGATAGATGCGGTGCTCCACCACGTCGCGATAGGCGTCGGATGCCAGCAGCCGCACCGCCATCCGCAGCCCGTCGCGGACCCGGCGAGCATCGTTCGGATGCTGGAGATAGCGATAATTGAAGGTTGGCTGAACGGTGGGATCGGCGGAGGCCAGCCTGACGTACCCCGCGCCGTCGGGCAGGCCCAGCGTGCAGGAAATCCGCGCCACGCGCTCGGGAGGAACGTCGCCGTTCAGGTACCGCGTGCGCACGCCCGGCACGCGCTCCTGCCGTTCATCGACCACCGGGGTGGTCCGCAGCAGCATGTCGTTGATGGCGCCCGAGCCTTCGGCGGTGTAGTGCAGGCTGAAATGCGCTGCATCGGTATGCGTCTCGAGCGAGATGCCATCCTTCACTTTGAAGGTGACCTGCGCACTGAGGTGGTTCCACAGGTTCTCTCCCACGCCGGGTGCGTCCAGCAGCACGGGAATGCCGAGCTGCCGCAGGTGGTCCGCCGGCCCGATGCCGGACAGCATGAGAAGCTGCGGCGAGCGGATAGCGCCTGCGCTCAGCACGACCCGGTCGGCTTCGACATGGAACAGCCTGCCGCCGCTCTCCACCTCCACGCCAACTGCCCGGCCGTCGCGGATCGTGACCCGCCGGACGAAGCAGCTGCCCCGCACCGTGAGGTTCAGGCGATCACGCATCGGATTGAGAAACGTCATCGCGGTGCTCATGCGCACACCATCGATGTTGTTCGAGGGCGACACGCCGACGCCCGCAGGATGCAGGCCATTGGTGTCGTCGGTGGTGGGGAAGCCAGCCTGGGTGCAGGCGGCATGGAACGCCTGCTGGATGGCAGGCCAAGGACCTGACTGGCGGCGCCTGACCGGCATCGGGCCATCCGTGCCGTGGCAGTAGTTGTCCTGCACGTCGAGGTCGCGCTCGGACCGACGGAAGTAGGGCACCACCCGCTCGTATGACCATTCGTCGTTGCCGAGGGCCGCCCACGAGTCGAAGTCCTCGGGAAAGCCGCGCTGCATGGCTTGGCCATTGATCGACGATCCGCCGCCGATCACCTTGCCCTGTGCGACGTGGATCTGTCCCTGCTCCTCGGTGATGGTGCCGCGGAGCGCCCAGTTGTGCGGCGAGTCCGGCGCTTCCGCGAAGCGCGTGTGGCCGAACCGGACGTCGTCGGGAATATGCGCGGGGTCCGGATAGTCCGGGCCGGCCTCCAGCAGGAGGACGGACAAATGCTCGTTCGCCGCGAGCCGGCCGGCCAGCACCGATCCTGCCGCACCGCCGCCTGCAATCACCACATCGTATTTCATGACGTTTCTCCCGAGCCGGCACGATCCCGGTCAGGGACCGCTGACGCCATCGTTCGGCTTTTGCCGGCGGAGCGCAAACCGGGGTGCTGGCGGCGAGCGAACGCGCTACGTCGGGGCTGATCCGCCGCTTTGCGATTCATGCGCCATCCAGTGCTGCTGGCGAAGGAACTTGCCACCCTGCAGAATCTCGCAAGTGGCCGACTGATAGTGGGCGCCGGCATCGGCTGGCATGGCTCGCGTGAGACGCCCGAGCAGACCGCGGCGATCGTGCAGCGGCTGCGTGCCGAGAGACCAGACGCGGACTTCACGATTTCGACGCGGGTGAACTGGGATGGTCGCAACCTGGGTGTGCTCCGCCACAGCATCGCCGCCTACGAGGCCGTTCGCGTGCAACATTGTGCTGGTCGCCTCCGACCTGTTGCGGTCAGCCGAGATTGATAACTGGGAACGACATACTTGCCGGCGTAGGCCGCATGGTCGGCTGAACATTTTGCTATTGGCCAAGCCGGAGCGGCTCCGCGCCGGACTGGATCAGCCGATTGTGGCGGCGCCATCGGTTGGCCGGCACTCAGGAGCCGTCTACACTCATCCGATGGATGCCCAGTCCAACACTGCGGAAATGCTTGCGAGGCTTGTGTCGTTCGACACCACGAGCCGCAATTCGAACATGCCGTTGATCGCCTACGTGCGTGACTATCTCGACGCGCATCAGGTGCCGTATCGGATCAGTGCCGATGCCGAGGGCCAGAAGGCCAATATCCACGCCATCGTCGGGCCACAGCAGCCAGGGGGCATCGCGCTGTCCGGCCACGTCGATACCGTGCCGGTCGATGGCCAGGCCTGGAGCGCCGATCCGTTCAGCCTCCGCCGGTCCGACGGCAGGCTGTATGCGCGTGGCGCTGCCGACATGAAGGGCTTCGTTTCGGCCTGCCTCGCGGCGGTGCCCGCAATCAAGGCCCGCAACCTTGCCCGCCCGCTGCACCTGTTCATCAGTTACGACGAGGAGGTGGGCTGCATGGGTGCGAGGCGGCTGCTGCAGGACCTTGATGAGTCGGGCCTGAAACCCGCTCTGTGCGTGGTGGGTGAGCCGTCCGGGATGCAGCCGATCCTGGCGCACAAGGGGAAGCTGAACCTGGCCGTGCGCGTGCGTGGAAGGCCCGGGCACTCCAGCGAGCCTGGCAAAGGCGTGAACGCCATCCAATCCGCCGGCGAGGCGCTCGCCTATGTCTCCGCGGAAGCCCGGCGGCTCGCGGCGGAAGGGCCGTTCGAGAGCGGCTTCGATCCGGCGCACACCACCATCCATGTCGGAACCATCGAGGGCGGCACGATCCTGAACATCATTCCCGAGCGCTGTGCATTCGTCATGGAATGGCGCACCATACCGGGCGACGATGGCATGGCCCATGTCGAGCGCCTTCGGCGAGCGGTCGCTAGCGGCATTGAGCCGGCTATGCACGCGGTCGATTCGAGCACGGGCTTTGAATACGAGGTGCTTACCACCATGCCGGGCCTTTCGCTCGACCCCGACCACGAGCTGACGGCGATCGTCAAGCAACTCACCGGATCGAACAGTACCGGAAAGGTCAGCTACGGCACCGAAGGTGGCTTCTACGAAGGCGCCGGCATTCCCACGATCATCTGCGGGCCGGGCCATATCGCGCAGGCACATCAGCCGGATGAGTGGATCGCCCAGGATCAGCTTGACGCGTGCGACGCTTTCATCCGCCGCCTGGTGGATCGCGTGCTGGTCTGACGCGCCAGCCATGCCGACCGTCCAGCCACCGTTGCCGTCCTTCGAGGTGCAGACCGTCGCGCCCGATATCAGCCGCTGGCTGCCGGGCAACACCGGCATTCGCGGCTTCATCACGCGGCAGTCCGGCGTCGCCGGCCCACACGTCGCGCTGCTTGCGGTCATGCACGGCAACGAGATCGCGGGGGCGATCTTGCTGGATCGCCTGCTCCGCGAAGGCCTGACACCGACGTGCGGGCGTCTGACCTTCGGGTTCGTCAACATCGCCGCATTCGAGCGGTTCACGCCGCGCCAGCCAACGCTCTCGCGCTTCGTGGATGAGGACATGAACCGGGTGTGGGACGCCGCGGTGCTGGATGGCCCGCGACATTCCCTTGAACTGGACCGGGCACGCGAGATCCGGCCGCTGATCGATACGGTGGACGTGCTGCTCGATCTGCACTCCATGCTGTGGCCGTCCGATCCGTTGATCCTATGCGGGACATCCCCGAAGGGGCGTCAACTGGCACTCGGGATCGGCGAGCCCGCGCTCGTGGTGGCCGATCACGGCCATGCCGGGGGACGCCGCCTGATCGACTACACCCGCTTCGCCGATCCGGCCACGTCGTGTGCCGCAAGCCTCGTCGAAGCTGGCCAGCACTGGCAACGGGCGACGGTGGACATGATGTCCGCCAGCGTGGCTGGGCTGCTCAGACACCTGGACATGGCGCCAACGATCCCGAGACGAACAACCGGCCGATCGCAGCGGTTCGCCGAGGTTACGATGGCGGTGACGGCCGCGACCAGCAATTTCACCTTCGTGCAGCCCTATCGTGGCTGCGACGTGATAGCGCGGCGCAATACGTTGATCGCACTCGATGGCCAGACCGAAATACGCACGCCGCACGACGACTGCCTGCTGATCATGCCAAGCCTGCGTCCGAGCCGGGGACACACCGCGGTGCGTCTGGCGCGCTTCGCCGGCACGGAGAGCGCTTTGTAGCCGGCGCTACATGTCGACGACCGACCCGTCGACGTGCGGTCGCATCCGGATCGGGCGCGGCCGGTAGGGGAACCGCCGCTCCACGTCCTCGATCAGTTCCACGCCGATGCCCGGCCCGTTCGGGATGGCGATGAAGCCGCCGACCTGCTCCTCCAGCCCACGCGCCAGGTCGTTGCCCAGCAACTCCTTGCCGCCATCCAGCTCCGGCGTGCGCGACGGGTACTCCTGGATCGCGAAGTTCGGAATGCAGGCGGCGATCTGCAGGCACGCCGCGGTGCTGACCGGCGACAACGGATTGTGCGGCACGACCCAGGCGTCGTGCGCCTCGGCGATCGCCGCCACCTTCTTGGCACCGGTGATGCCGCCGACCAGGCACACGTCTGGCCGCAGATACTGTACCGCGTTGCGGGTCAGCAGCGTCTGGAATTGATAAATGCTGTGAAACCGCTCGCCGGTCGCGATCGGGATGTCGATGTGCCGCGCCACGTCCGCCATCGCATCGAAGCTGTTTGGCCGCAGCGGGTCTTCGTAGAACATCGGGGTGTATTTCTCGATGCCGCGCGCCAGCGCGATCGCTTCGGGCGGCGTCAGGCGGCGGTGGATCTCGATGCAAAGGTCGACCTTCGGCCCGACCGCCTCGCGCAGCCGGCGCACATTGTCGATCGCCTCCTCGATGCGCGCGGCGTGCGGCTTGTAGAATGGCTCGTCCTCGCTCTCGTCGAGCAGCGGGTTAAGGTGCCCGAGCGCGGTGAAGCCTGCCTCCTTCAGCCGCACGGCTTCCTCGACCAGCTTTTCGATGGTGCGGCCTTTCACGTGGCCATACAGCCGGGCCTTGCGGCGCATTCGTCCGCCCAGGAGCTCATAGACCGGCACGCCGAATGCCTTGCCCTTGATGTCCCACAAAGCGATGTCGATCGCCGAAACCGCGCCGGTGATCGCGCCGCCGGTGAAGTGGTTGGCGCGCAACATGACATTCCAATGGTGCTCGATCGGGAATGGGTCCTTGCCGAGAAGGTATTCCCCGTATTTGATGATGGACGCAGCCGAGGCTTCCAGTTGGCCCCAGGTGCCCGATTCGCCTAGCCCAACGATCCCAGCATCGGTGCTGATGCGCACGTAGAGGAAACGATCCAATAGTAGTGGTTCAACCTTCGTGATCTTCATGGCTGTCTCTCCTCCGATCGGCCCAGCTTCGGCCGCTCGCCGTCTGGCGTCCAGCGGGCGACGTGTGTGGAATAAAATGTCGCGGCCTGCGTCTGTCGGGGCGGGGGTGGAGCAGACGCAACCAATGTGCATGGCCCTTCGGCTTGGGCGGTGTGCGGGCATGGCAGTGCTGTGACCGTCTCAGGTGTTCTCAGCCGAATCGAGGGCTGCATACCGGCGCTTCGCCGCTATGCCGCCGCGCTGCTCCGGAACCGTGACGATGCAGATGATCTGGTGCACGACTGTCTGGTCCGTGCGTTGGACAAGCTGCACACCAGACGTGATGACGCAGACGTAAGGGCTTGGCTGTTCGCGATCATGCATAACCTGTTCATCAGCCAATTGCGGCGAGCCAAGTCTCGCCCGGCCGGCGAACCGATCGAAGAGGCGCACGAAGCCGCAGTGAGCATCCGCCCGGACCAGGAAAGCAGCCTGCAGTGGCGCGACCTGCTCCGTGGGCTGAATGCACTGCCGGTGGAGCAGCGCAGCGTGATCCTGCTGGTTTCGGTCGAAGACATGTCCTACGCGGATGCTGCCAACGTCCTCGGCATCCCCGTCGGCACTGTAATGTCGCGGCTGGCACGGGGCCGCGAGCGTCTGCGGCAATTGACCGAGGACGAACCCCGCCCCGCTTTGCGGAGGGTCAAATGAGCGACATGACCCGTCCCATTGCCGAAGAAGAGCTGCACGCCTGGGTGGATGGGCAGCTATCGCCTGAGCGTGCGACCGCCGTATCTGAATACCTCCAGGCCCAGCCGACCATGGCCCGGCGGGTCGACGAATGGCGGGAACAGCGCGATCTGCTGCGCGCGGCCTTTGCTCCGCTCGCCGGCGAGCCGATCCCGTCGCGCCTGAGCCTTGAGCCGCTGATCGCGGAACGACTGGAAGAGCGCCGCATTCCGTGGCGCGCCGCAGCAGCCGTCGTGCTGGCACTCGGCATCGGCGGCGCCGGCGGCTGGTTCCTCCACGGCAGCCAGCCCGAAGTGCCTTCGTCACTCGCGCTGATGGCACAGCAGGCGATGGCCAACCACGTGGTCTACACCGCCGACCGCCGCCGCCCGACGGAACTTGGCGCGCAGCAGCGGGACGACCTGGCCCGCTGGGTGTCGAACCGTCTGAACCATCAAGTGGCACCGCCTGACCTGTCGGCCAGCGGCTACAGCTACATGGGTGGGCGCCTGGCTGCCACGCCGGACGGGCCGGCCGGCCTGTTCATGTACGACGATCCGCAGCAGGTCAGGCTCACAGTCTTCGTGCTGCCGCTGAACACGGCCGCCAGCATGCCGATCCAGCAGGTCGGCACTGCGCAGGTCGACGGCTTCGCCTGGATCGACAAGGGCGTGGGCTACACCGTCGTCGGCAAGCTGCCGCCGCAGGAACTCCATCGCGTCGCCGATCTGGTCCGTCAGCAGCTCAGCGGCGCGACCTGACCCGCCTACTTCGCGGCAGCATCCAGCAGTTCCGGCGTGAATCCTCCCGACTGCCGGCGCCACAGCCGCGCATAGGTGCCGTTCTCGGCCAACAATTGGGCGTGCGTGCCTGATTCGACGATGCGCCCGCGGTCGAGCACCACCAGGCGGTCCATCCGTGCGATGGTCGACAGCCGGTGAGCGATGGCGATGACCGTCCGACCCTCCATCAGCCCGTCGAGCTGACCCTGGATCGCCGCCTCCACCTCGGAATCCAGCGCCGAGGTGGCCTCATCCAGCACCAGGATCGGCGCGTCCTTCAGGATGACCCGCGCCAATGCCACGCGCTGGCGCTGGCCGCCGGACAGCTTGACGCCGCGCTCGCCGACATGGGCGTCGTAGCCATGCCTGCTATGCCAGTCCTCCAGGCCCACGATGAAATCGTGCGCCTCGGCGCGGCGGGCGGCCTCTTCGATCATCGCCTGCGTCGCCTGCGGGCGTCCGTAGCGGATGTTGTCGGCGATCGAGCGATGCAGCAGCGACGTGTCCTGCGTCACCATCGCGATCTGCGTCCGCAGGCTCTCCTGCGTCACCGTGGCGATATCCTGGCCGTCAATCAGAATCCGGCCCTGCTCGGGGTCGTAGAAGTGCAGCAACAGGTTCACCAGCGTCGACTTGCCGGCGCCGGACGGCCCCACCAGCCCGACCCGCTCGCCAGGCGCGATGCGCAGGTCGATGCCGTGCAGTATTCCGCCGCGCCCGGGGTGCGGCATCCGTCCGTAATCGAAATGCAGGTTCTCGAAGCGGATCTCGCCGCGGGTCACCCGGAGTTCGGTGGCGCCGGGCGGATCCGGCATCAGCCGCTCCACCGCGATCGAGCGCATGCCGTCCTGTACCGTGCCGATATTCTCGAAGATCGAGGTGACGCTGCGCGCCACCCACCCCGCCATGTTGGTGATCTGCCAAGACAGCGGCAGAGCCATCGCCACCGCACCAACCGGTATGCGCCCGTTGCTCCACTGCCAGATCGCCAGCGAGGCGGTGGAGACGATCAGCGAGGCGTTCATCAGCGACAGGATCACCACGTAGCCAGTGGTCATCCGCGTCTGGTCTCGGAACGCGCCGGTGTGGAGGTCGATCGACTCCCGCACGAAGGCGTCTTCGTCGCGGGCACGGGAGAACAGCTTGACCGTCAGGATGTTGGTGTAGCTATCCACCACCCGGCCGGTCAGCGTGGAGCGCATCTCGGAGACCGCGCGCGAGCGCTCACGCAGCCGCGGCACAAAGTACCGGAGAATGCAGGCGTAGCCGACGAACCACAGCAGGATCGGCGGCGTCAGGTGCCAGTCGGTCGAGGCGAGCAGCAGCAGCGCGCTGCTGCCATAGACGATGATGTACCAGGCCGCATCGAACGACATCACCAGGCTCTCGCGGAGCGACGGCCCGGTCTGCAGCACGCGGTTGGCGATGCGGCCGGCGAAGTCGTTCTGGAAGAAGGTCCAGCTCTGCCGCACCACGTGCCAGTGGTTCTGCCAGCGGACCATGTTGGACAAGCCGGGGTTCACGATCTGGTTGACCAGGACGACATGACCCATGAACACCAGCGGCCGCGCTATCAGTACCACGCCGGCCATGCCCAGCAGCTGCGGCCAGGTTTCGTGCAGCAGCGCCTCGGGTTTGTGGCTGGAGACCAGGCCGACAACACGGCCGATAAAGGCCGGAATGGTCACGTCCAGCATGGCGATCATGCCGCCGAATATGAACAGCGCCACCGCCAGCCAGCGCTCCTGGCGGATGAAGTGCCAATAGAATTGCCATAGCCCCTCGGTCGGCGGGACTTCGGGCAGCCGGGAGGTCGGATCCAGCAGGGTTTCGGCGCGGCGGAGCATGTCGCCTCGGCGGACTCGGGGTCGATGCCCGCGCCCGGGGTGGCCGCGCGGGGCGGGATGGGTAAGTCGCGAATGGCCATCCGTCAACGCAAGGCTTGCCATTCCCGCCGGTCCCGGCCATATCCCGCCGCGCCGGCGCTGCCGGCAATTCACACGCGGGGCGCCTTTCCCGGCCAGATTGATCGCTGGACGGGTCCGGTGTCGTAAGACGGAGCCCCGCGGAGGCACAACCGGACGAAGCGAAAGGATCCGCCCCATGGCGATGCCCGACTTTTCCATGCGCCAGCTTCTCGAGGCCGGCGTGCATTTTGGCCACCACACCCGCCGCTGGAACCCGGCGATGGGACCCTACCTGTACGGCGTGCGCAACCAGGTGCACATCATCGATCTGCAACAGACCGTGCCGCTGCTGGACCGCGCGCTGCGCGCCGTCCGCGACGTGACCGCCGCCGGCGGCCGCGTGCTGTTCGTCGGCACCAAGCGCGCCGCGGCGGAATACGTGGCTGATGCCGCCAAGCGGTGCGGCCAGTACTACGTGAACCACCGCTGGCTGGGCGGCACGCTGACCAACTGGAAGACCATCACCGGCTCCATCAAGCGGCTCCGCAACATCGAGGAGATGCTGTCGGGCAACATCGAAGGCCTCACCAAGAAAGAGGTGCTCGACATCACGCGCGACAAGGAAAAGCTCGATCGCGCGCTGGGCGGCATCAAGGAGATGGGTGGCCTGCCGGACATCCTGTTCATCATCGACACCAACAAGGAGAAGCTGGCGGTCGAAGAGGCGAATAAGCTACGAATCCCAGTGGTCGCTGTGCTCGACAGCAACTCGGACCCGACCGGCGTGACCTATCCGGTGCCCGGCAATGACGATGCGATCCGCGCCATCACGCTCTACTGCGACCTGGTCGCGGGGGCGGTGCTGGACGGCATCAGTGCCGAGATGGCGGCGTCGGGCGCCGACCTGGGTGCGGTCGAGAACCTGCCGCCCGAAGCGATGCCGGAGATCGAGGTTCCCGCCGAAGCGACCAACGCCTGACCCGGAGAGATCGGAATCATGCCTGAAATCACCGCCGCGATGGTGAAGGACCTGCGCGACAAGACCGGCGCGGGGATGATGGACTGCAAGAAGGCGCTGACCGAGTCGGGCGGCGACGTGGAGGCTGCAGTCGACTGGCTGCGCACCAAAGGTCTGGCCGCCGCGGCCAAGAAGTCGGGCCGTGTCGCCGCCGAGGGCCTGGTGGGCATCGCCTCGGCGCCCGGCCGCGCCGCCATGGTCGAAGTCAATGCGGAGACCGACTTCGTCGCCCGCAATGACAGCTTCCAGGCGTTTGTCGCAGCCGTCGCGCAATTGGCACTGAGCGTCGGCGAGGACCTCGATGCGATCAAGGCGGCGCCCTTTCCTGACACCGGGCGCACGGTAGCCGAAGAGCTGACCCAGTTGATCGCCACGATCGGCGAGAACATGACGCTGCGGCGCGCCCGCGTGCTGAGTGTCGGCGGCGGCGTGGTCGCCACGTACATGCACAACACGCTGAAGCCCGGCCTGGGCAAGATCGGCGTGCTGGTGGCGATCGAGGGCACCGGCGAGATGGCGGCGTTGGAGACCCTTGGTCGCCAGGTCGGCATGCATATCGCCGCCAGCAGCCCCGAGGCGATCGACATCGCCGGCGTCGACCCGGCGTCGCTCGCCCGCGAGAAGGCGGTGCTGGTCGAGCAGGCGCGCCAGTCGGGTCGGCCGGACAACATCATCGAGAAGATGGTCGAGGGCCGCATCCGCAAGTTCTACGAGGAGGTCGTGCTGCTCGAGCAGGTGTGGGTGCACGACGGCGAGAACCGGGTGAAGGCGGTGCTCGCCAAGGCTGGGGTCAATCTGGCGGGCTTCGCCCGGTTCAAGCTGGGCGAGGGGATCGACAAGCCGCAGGGGCCGGATTTCGCCTCCGAGGTGGCGGCGACCGTCGGTCCGATCGGCTAAGCCGCTACGCCTCCACCCCAAGCGCGGCGAGCTCGGCGATGATGCTGCGCCGCCGCGCATCGAGCTCCTCGACCGCAAGGCGTTGCAGCTTGCGCAGGAAGTCGGGCGAGACCGAGTAGCCCTGGTAGTGGGTTGACGCCGCGCCCTCGCTCGACATGCGGATCGATGCATCGCCCGGCAGCTTGATGAACAGCTCGCAGTCGGCAGGGTCCGCCTTTTCCGCGTGCGCGATCAGCTCCTTCATGCCGGCCAGCTCGCTGATCAGGTGGTTCACCTTGTCGATGTCCTGGATTTTCATGTGTGCCGTCCCCTCGGCGCGCATTTTGCAATGCCGCGCCGGCCCGGGCTAGCGTGCTGCCTGGACAGCAGTACGGGCTTGCACCATCGCCATGGACATCCGTCCGCTCCGACCGAGCTTCGCCGCCGAGATCGACGGCATTGATCTGGCCCAGCCGCTCGATGCCGCAGGCGTCGATGCGATCTGGTCTGCCCTCGACCGCTATGCCGTGGTGGTCTTCCGCGACCAGCGCCTGAGCGATGCGAAGCTGCGCGATTTTGCCGCCCGCTTCGGTCCGCTGGAGATCGGCCGCGCCGCCGCACGCGGCGGGCCTCGCCGGCTGGCCATTCCGCAGATCGGCGACATCTCCAACCTCGATGAGGACAACAAGGTCCGGCAGCTGGAAGACCGGCGGCGGCTGGACAGCCTTGGCAACCGGCTGTGGCACACCGATGCGTCATACATGCCGGTGCCGGTGGTGCTGGGCCTGCTCCACGCTGTGACGCTCCCGCCGCCCTCGCCGTTCGGCAACGGTGAAACCGAGTTCGCCGACATGCGTGCCGCCTACGACGCGCTGCCGGATCCGACCAGGCAGGCAATCGATCCGCTGGTCGTGCTGCACGACGTGTTCTGGTCGCGCGGCCAGATCGGCGTGACGGAGTTCCCGCCCGGCGAGCGCGAGCAGTATCCGCCGTCGCCACAGCGACTGGTCCGGCTGCATCCGGGCTCGCAGCGTAAGACCCTCTATTTGTCCGCGCACGCCTCGCACGTGATCGGCTGGCCAGTGGCCGACGGAAGGCTGCTGCTGTGGGACCTCACCGCCCACGCCACGCAGCGCGAATTTGTCTACAGCCACACCTGGCGGGTCGGCGACGTGGTGATCTGGGACAATCGCTGCACCATGCATCGCGGCCGGCCGCACGACGAGAACCAGCCGCGCGACCTGCGCCGCGCCACGACCCTGGATACAACGTCCACGCTCGATCAGGCCGCGTAACGGAGCGCGCCGTCCCGATGCCCGATACGGACTCAACCCGCGGGAGCGGCCGCAGATACGAGGGACATATTTCGGCCTGTCCTTCTGGGTGGTCGTGATCATCGCCACGATCTGTGGGTTCGAGCTTGCCATGCTGCTCTACGTTACTGGACTGCGCAGCATTGGCGGTAACCAAACCGTCGGAGAGGCATTCTGGATCGGTCATGATGCCGTGGTGCGGGCGATCCTGGAGGAGTGCAGTTTCCTCGCGGTGATCCTGGCAGCCATAATCGGCTCCATCGCCCTGTATGTAGCCGATTCACAGCTCCGGGCATTCGTCCGCCAGAGCGCCGCATTCGTCGAGCACAACCGACAGTCCGAAGCCGCGCGGACTGCATCAGTCTACATGGAGGTCTCGAGCAAATGGGACTCCGAGACGGTCGCCGGTGCACGGGAGTTTCTGTCGTCGCTCCAGCAGGAGTTCGACGCACTTGCGGCGGACCAGCGCGATCCAAGGATCACCACGCCGTCGCACTACATCCACCAAAGGATCCAAATCCAAGGGGATGAGAAAGCCTATGCCGCCTTCCTGGTCGTGGCGTCATTTATCGAGGACATCGGCCTTCTGTGTCACAAACGCTATGTCCGCATCGAGGACATCAACGACATCATCGGCAGTGGGCTGTTGTACCAGATCACGCTGATGTTGGAACAGATCTGCCACGAACGGAGGATCGCGCCCGATCCCGCGCGCTCCCGATCCCGCTATGCCTTTGCGCTCTGGCTTTACGAGACGATCACCCAACACCCGCGCTTTGGCGTCCCCGGGTACGGCGCCATCTAGCGGTCGGGCCAGTCAGGTGCGTGGCCAGACCGGGCCTTTGGGGGACTTGTCGAGCAGTGCCAAATTGCGCCTCGCTCTGCTGGGGACCTGCTCCAATATGGGGGATTGTATCGCCCGGCGCCAGCTCGCATGGCAGAAAATCTTGCCGGTCAGCTTGGACTGGAGGGCTGTGCGAACTCCCGCCGAAGCTTGTTCGTAGGGACGCCTGCCAGTAGGGTGCCGGCGCCACCGTCGGGGACCCGCTTTTCTATGCCAGACCGACCGGTCTACCAGCGCGTCCTGTTGAAACTGTCGGGCGAGGCCCTGATGGGCCGCCGCGAGTACGGCCTCGACAACGAAACCGTCCGCGCCATCGCCAATGACGTGGGCGACGTGGTCGGCATGGGCGTGCAGGTCTGCATCGTAATCGGCGGCGGCAACATCTTCCGCGGAATTTCCGGTGCCGCAGCCGGGATGGAACGCGCCCAGGCCGACTATATGGGCATGCTGGCGACGGTGATGAACGCGCTCGGGATGCAGTCGGCGCTGGAGAAATGCGGCGTGCCGACCCGGGTGCAGTCGGCGATCCCGATGTCCTCGGTGTGCGAGCCTTATATCCGCCGCCGCGCCGAGCGCCACATGGAGAAGGGCAGGGTGGTGATCTTCGCCGCCGGCACGGGCAACCCGTTTTTCACCACCGACACAGCCGCCGCACTGCGCGCCGCAGAAATGCATTGCAACGCACTGTTCAAGGGCACCCAGGTCGATGGCGTCTATTCCGCCGACCCGCGCAAGGTCGCCAATGCGAGCCGCTACGAGCAGCTGACTTATCTCGATGTGCTCGCCAACGAACTTGCGGTCATGGATGCCGCCGCGATCAGCCTGGCGCGTGAGAACGCGCTGCCGATCGTGGTCTTCAACATTCACGCACCGGGCGCCTTCGCAGCCGTCGTGCGCGGCGAGGGCCGCTTCACCAGGATCGTCGAACAGCAATAAGGGACCCCGGGAGGCCGTTATGGCACAAGCTGACGTTGGCAAGCTGAAACAGGATCTGACCCGCCGGATGGACGGCGCGCTGGAAACCCTCCGGCGGGAGTTCAACGGACTGCGCACCGGACGTGCCCATCCCGGGCTCCTGGAGCCGGTGAAGGTGCATGCCTACGGCACCGACACACCACTGACCCAGGTTGGCACGGTCGGCACGCCGGAGCCGCGCATGCTGACCGTGCAGGTGTGGGACCGCAGCCTTGTAGGCGCGGTGGAGAAAGCGATCCGCGACTCAGGCCTGGGTCTCAACCCAGCCTCCGACGGGCAACTGGTACGGGTGCCGATCCCGCAACTCACCACCGAGCGGCGGAACGAGCTGGTCAAGATGGCGCACAAGTATGCCGAAGGCGCCAAGGTCGCGGTGCGCGCGGTGCGCCGCGACGGCATGGAACAGGTCAAGACGCACGAGAAGAAGCACGAGATCGGTGAGGACGTGGCGAAGGACTGGAGCACCGATGTGCAGAAGCTGACCGACCAGTACATCAAGCGTGTGGACGACTCGCTGGCAGAGAAAGAAAAGGACATCCGCCAGGTCTGATCCGCAGATGTCGCTTGCCTTCAGTCGCCCTGCCGCCGCATCGCCGGCGTCGATCCCATCGCATGTGGCCATCATCATGGATGGCAACGGGCGCTGGGCTGCGGCGCGGCGGTTGCCAAAGATCGCCGGCCATCGCGAAGGCGCGCGCGCCGTGCGCCGCACGATCGAGGCGGCAATCCAGCAAGGCGTCGGCTGGCTTACCTTGTACGCATTCAGCAGCGAAAACTGGCGCCGTCCCGCGGGTGAGGTGATCGACCTGACCGGGCTGTTGCGCCAGTATCTCAAGAGCGAAATCGCCGAGTTGAAGGCGAATGGCATTCGTTTGCGCATCATCGGCGAACGGGCGCGGTTCGACCCGGATATCCAGCGCAGCCTGGAGGATGCCGAAAGCACCACCTGCGCCAATGGACGTCTCAACCTGACGGTCGCGTTGTCCTACGGCGCGCGATCGGAGATCGCCGCCGCGGCGCGCCGATTAGCCGAGCAGGTGCGCGACGGGCGCCTGGATGCAAGCGATATTGACGAGGACTGTGTGTCAGGCGCGCTG
>DASSRN010000473.1:0-16494 GCA_035701785.1 Acetobacteraceae bacterium
GGATCAGGTAGCTGTTCTGTCGCGTCACTGCGGTTGGCTCTTGCTGCCGGCGTTGCCACCCATGACAGCGAGGTCGACGCGGTCGGGGGCATCTTCACCGCCAGTGGCGCCGAGGGCGCGCACGAAAATGCGCGACGAGGCGACGCCATCAGCCATTAGAGCGCTGCGAACGGCGAGAGCGCGCGACAGCGACAGGCGACGGGCTGTCGAGGGATCCTCTGGCGTTCCCGCGGCATAGGCGACGACGTTGAAGCTGGTCGTGTCGCTGGCCGATGCTGATTGGACGACGTTCCTGATCGCTTCGGCGCTGGCCGGGCTGAGGTCGGTCTGTCCCGCGCCGAATGTCACGCGCAATCCCGCGTTGGTTGTCAACGCGGCGCTGGTCGCCCCTTCTGAAATCGGCGGCGGCGGGGGAGGCGCAGCCTGCGGCGGCGGAGGCGGCGGCGGTATGGGGGCCACCGCGACCGTGTCGGGCGGCGCGGTCGGCAAAGTCGCCGGTGGTGGCTGTGGCTGTGGTGTCGGCAAAGCAGTTGGAGTGGTCGGTGTCGCGGTAGCCGTCTCGGGTGCGACGGCAGGTTTGCTGGTAACCTCCTGCTGCGGCGGCTTGCGTGGCTTGGTCGCAGCCACATGCTTCGGAGCGGGTTTCGTCTTCTGTGCGGTTGAATGCTTTGGTGCCGGTTTCGCCCCAGGCAGATTATCCAGCGCTTGCAGGTCCACCGTGACCTGCGCTTGCGCCGACACGAACGCACACAGCAGCGCGGTCACAAAAAGGCAGACTATCCGCATCGCGCCACACTAGCCGGGTACGACCCGTGATGACAGAGATAGAGCAACGGCATCTTGTCAGGCAGTCTGCCGGCTGCGCTCCACCCCTTCAACGACTGCTTCGGTCAATGCCCGATGAAGATGCGGGTTGGCGGCGATCACGTCACCCGTGTCGCGAGGGTCCGCACCGGTGGGATCTGTGACGAAGCCGCCAGCCTCGCGCACCAGCAACACTCCGGCGGCAAGATCCCAGCGCTTCAGTCCCAGCTCCCAATAGCCGTCGTAGCGCCCGGCCGCGACCCAGGCGAGGTCCAGCGCTGCCGCGCCAAAACGGCGAATGCCGGCCACTTGCGGCATCAGCACGCTTAACGTGCGCGCGAAGGCGAGGCGTCGTTGTGGCACGACTGCGGCGAACGGAATGCCGGTGGCGAATACGGCGTCCTGCAACTCGCGCCTTGCCGAGACGCGAAGACGACGCTCGTTTACGAAAGCACCCACGCCCTTTTCCGCCCAGAACAACTCATCGACGGCGGGCGCGTAGACCAGACCGGCCATGAGTTCAGAATTGCCGTCGGCGAGGCGGCGTTCCAGGCCGATGCTGATCGCCCAGTGCGGAATGCCATGCAGGAAGTTGGTGGTTCCATCGAGCGGATCGACCACCCAGCGCCATGACCAGTTCTGCGAGCCGGAGGCGCCGGACTCCTCCATCAGGAACGCGTAACCGGGCCGAGCCTTCGTCAGCTCCTCCCGCAGGGTCGCCTCGGCGCGCAGATCGGCCTGGGAGACGAAGTCCGACGGCCCCTTCACCGAGACCTGGAGCTGCTCGACTTCGTTGAAGTCCCGTAGCAACCGCTTCGACGCCTTCTGCGCCGCGTTGGCCATCACCGTGAGGTGAGGCGAGAGGCGCAGTGCCATGGTTCAGCCCTTGGCACGCTCCACGTAACTGCCGTCCTCGGTCTTCACCACGATGCGTTCGCCGGTCTCGATGAATGGCGGTACCGACGTCTTGACCCCGTTGGAGAGCTTGGCCGGCTTGTAGGAGGAGGCGGCGGTCTGGCCCTTCACCACCGGGTCCGCCTCCACCACCTCGAGTACGACCGTCGGCGGCAAGTGGATGCCCACCGGCTCGCCTTCCACCAGATCGACAGTCACGTGCATGTTGTCCTGCAGGAACGGGGCCGCATCACCCAACAAGCCTGTCGGAATGTGCGTCTCTTCGTAGCTTTCAGTGTCCATCAGCACGAGGTTGCTGCCGTCGGTGTAGGAGTAGGTGAACTCCTTTTCCTCGGTCATCAGCCGCTCAACGGTATCGGCGGTACGCCAGCGTTCGTTGGTCTTGTTGCC
Organism: Acetobacteraceae bacterium; assembly: GCA_035701785.1. GTDB lineage: Bacteria > Pseudomonadota > Alphaproteobacteria > Acetobacterales > Acetobacteraceae > JAMXLO01. The sequence continues at coordinate 2,110 of DASSRN010000473.1, forward strand.
CGACTTGAGGTCGCGCATTTCGACCTGGATGAAGGCGCCGCCCTTGCCCGGGGTGATGATCTGCTGCTTGAGCACAGTCCAGCGGCGGCCATCGTGCTCGATGACCTGTCCGGCCCGGATGAGGTTCGCCTGCTGTTTCATGGCTTCGGCCCGCTTGGTTCGCCTTTGGGTGGCGGCTTCTAAACCGGGGGCAGGGGGCTGGGCAAGCTGGTGTGCCGGACGGCGGACATGCACTATAGCGAGAAAGGTCGTTCGGAGCGCAGCATGGCGGGTCCGCCAACCTTCGCCACGCCGCCCAGTTTTCTGGGCATCTCGCGCCACAACCACGACGCTGCGCACGTCGTCGCCGGCGTCCCGCTCGACATTGGCACGACGAACCGAACGGGTGCCCGTGATGGTCCGGCGGCCATACGCCGTGCCAGCCGCATGCTGGTGGACGGCGATCATCCTGAATTCTGGATCGACCCGGCAACGCTCGATGTTGCCGATATCGGCGATTTCAGCCTCGCACTCGGCGACATTGAACAGAGTCTCCAACTGATCGAGCGGCAGGCGGCGGCCTGTGCCCACCTGCTGGCGCTCGGCGGCGAACATGGGATCACCCTGCCGCTGCTGCGCGCACTTCGCGGCCGACTGGAACAGCCACTCGCGCTGGTGCATTTCGATGCGCATGTGGACACTTGGCCCGACAACTTCGGGCAGCGCTACGCACACGGTTCGGTGTTCTATCACGCGATCGAGGAAGGTCTGGTCGATGCAGCGCGGATGGTGCAGATCGGCATCCGCTCGCCGGTGCAGCGGGAGGTCTGGGACTGGACAATCGGGCGTGGCGTTACCGTGATGACGGCGCAGCAGGTGCACGCGATGGCGCCGCGGGCGGTGGCAGATCGCGTCCGAACCAAGATCGGCGGCACGCCCGTATATCTGAGCTTCGACATCGATGTGCTCGATCCCGCCTTTGCTCCAGGCACAGGCACGCCGGAGATCGGCGGGCTGGCGTCCTGGCAGGCGCAGGCAATACTGCGTCAGCTCCGCGGCATGAACTTCGTTGGGATGGACGTGGTCGAGGTGGCGCCAGCCTATGATGTGGCGGAGATCACCGCACTGGCTGCCGCTACAGTGGTGTGGGAGTACATCGCACTGCTGGGAACCATGTCCTCCGGGTCTGCCCCGGCCGCTCAAAACGCATAGCGGCTGATTGGGTGCATGCGTTATATTCTCCGATGCATCGCCTTCGGGCGTGCGTGACGCATCCGCACGTGCCGCGAGCTCTCAGGAGCACAGCAACGACGTAACGCGTCCTTTTCGGTCGAGCCGGTCGCCAGTGGGCCGGTGGTCGTTAGGGAGCCGTCTATGTTGGCTGACCGGTTTGCCGCGATGCGAAGTAGTCGCAGCCACGGCTGAAATCCCGCCCGCAGCGTAGTCGCGCTGCGCGGCATTTCCACCATTGGTTTGACCGCCGGACGCGCTGCACGCGCGTGCGGTCGTGGTCTGCGAGGATTGCCCCCATGAACCGACTGCGCGCCCGCTCGGCCGTTTCACCCCTGCACGGCCGGTTTGACACTGCCTCGGACGCACTGCCGACAGTCGACGATCTGGTCGCTGCTGAGCGTCCGGAGGAGCCAATGCACTGCCTGCGTCCAGCGGCGGTCAAGGCGGCAAGTCGCGCTTTCGTCGACGCTTTCCCCGGCGCCGTGATGTACGCCGTGAAATGCAATCCGGAGCCGGTCATCCTGCGTGCGGTGCGCGCCGGCGGTGTCGGCCATTTCGATTGTGCCTCGATTGCCGAGGTCCGGCTGGTGCGGCAGATGTTTGCCGATGCGGCTATCCACTTCATGCATCCGGTGAAGGCTCGGAGCGCGATCCGCGAGGCGTGGGCGCAGCACGGCGTGCGCGACTTCGTGCTGGACACAAAGGAAGAGCTGGCGAAGATCCTGCACGAGGTCGCAGCGACCGGGGTGCCAGGCGCGTTGGGTCTGATCGTCCGTCTGGCGTTGCCGAAGGGCGATGCCGTGCTGGACTTGTCCGGCAAGTTCGGAGCCTCGCCGGCCGATGCCGCCGCCCTGCTGCGAGCCGCCCGGCCGCACGCCGACCGGCTCGGCGTCTCGTTTCATGTCGGATCGCAGTGCCTGGATCCGCTGGCATGGCGGACGGCGCTGGCGCTTACGGGCGATGCGATCCGCGCGGCGGTCGTGCCGATCGATGTGATCGACGTGGGTGGGGGCTTTCCGGTTGCGTACCCCGAGGTAGAGCCGCCGCCTCTTGGCGCGTTCATCGCCGAGATCGAAGCGGGCGTGGAGCAGCTTGGCCTGGCCGGCGTGGAGCTTTGGGTGGAGCCTGGGCGGGCGCTGGTGGCTGGCGGAGCCTCGGTCGTCGTGCAGGTCCATCAGCGCCGTGCCAACGCGCTGTACGTCAACGACGGGGTGTTCGGCAGCCTCGCCGATGCTGGCGCCCTTGGCTTCCGCTATCCGGTGCGGCTGGTGCGCCCGGAGGGAACGCCGTCCGACGCCTGCGCGGAGTTCTCGCTGTTCGGTCCGACGTGCGACAGCGCCGACCGGATGCGCGGCCCGTTCCTGTTGCCGGCGGATGTCATGGAAGGTGACTGGATCGAGATCGGCCAACTCGGCTCATATGGCGCCTGTATGCGCACTGCGTTCAACGGCTTCGATCGGGCGCGCCTGGTCGAGGTGCGCGATGCACCACTGGTCGGCACGGGCCACGCCACCTTGCCGGCAATGCGCGAGGCTGCGTGAGAGGACTATTCCGATGAAGCACGTCTCCTTCGCCGGGCGCCTGGTCATGCTGGGGTGCGGCAGCATTGGCCAGGGCGTCCTGCCGCTGATCCTGCGCCACATCGACATGCCGCGTGAACGGATCCACATCCTGACCGCCGATGCGCGCGGCAGCGATGTGGCGACGGAATTCGGCGTCGCGCTTACGGTCGCGCCGGTAACGCGGGACAACTACCGTGACCTGCTGCGGCCGCTGCTCGGACGGGGCGATTTCCTGCTGAACCTGTCGGTGGACGTCTCGTCGGTGGCACTCATCGCGCTATGTCAGGAGCTTGGTGCCCTCTATCTCGATACCTGTATCGAGCCATGGGTGGGTGGCTACACCGATCCGTCGCTCACGCCGTCGCAGCGCTCGAACTACGCGCTGCGGGAGAGCGCGCTGGCGTTGGCGAAGCCGGGGCAGTCTGGGCCTACTGCGGTTCTGACGCATGGCGCCAACCCGGGGCTTGTGTCGCATTTCGTCAAGCAGGCATTGCTCGATCTGGCGCGTGATGCCGGCATGGCTCGGGCGACGCCGGCCGCGCAGCGCGAGTGGGCGGCGCTGGCACAGGATCTTGGTGTGAAGACGATCCATATCGCCGAGCGCGACACGCAGTCAGCAGATGTGGCCAAGTCGCCGGGCGAGTTCGTGAACACCTGGTCGATCGACGGCTTCACCGGCGAGGGTTGCCAGCCGTCGGAGCTTGGCTGGGGAACTCACGAACGCTGGTTGCCGGCGGACGCACGCCGGCACGAATTCGGCTGTGACGCTGCGATCTACATGCTGCGGCCTGGTGCGGGGACGCGGGTGCGCACCTGGACGCCGCTGGAGGGGCCGTTCCACGGCTTCCTGGTCACGCACAACGAATCGATCTCGATCGCCGACTACCTGACGCTGCGAGAGAACGAGACCGTCCGCTACCGACCAACGGTGCACTACGCCTATCACCCATGCGATGATGCCGTGCTGTCGCTGCATGAGTTCGCCGGCAAGAACTGGCACCTGCAAAGCCGCAAGCGGCTGATGATGGACGAGATCGCACGCGGCATGGATGAGTTGGGCGTGCTGCTGATGGGCCACGCGAGGGGTGCCTACTGGTACGGCTCGCGGTTGACGATCGAGGAGACCCGGCGCCTGGTGCCGCATAACAACGCCACCAGCCTGCAGGTGACCGCAGCGGTGCTGGGCGGCCTGGTCTGGGCGGTTGAGCACCCGGACGCCGGTATCGTCGAGGCCGATCAGATCGACCACGCTCGCGTGCTGGAGGTCGCACGTCCGTATCTTGGAGAGCTGGCGGGCGTCTATGGCGACTGGACGCCGCTTCAGGATCGGGCGACGCTGTTCGGGGAGGACCTCGATCGCGACGACCCCTGGCAGTTCAGGAATTTTCTCGTCGTCTGAGGGCGATGGCGGCGTACGCCAGGATCGACCCCTGGTCGCGTCCGGCATCGTCATCGCCTATCGGCTGTTCGACATCGCCTATGCCATCGATCTCGCCAAGGCAGAGGCGCTATGGGCCAGGCGGATGCGCTCGGTCAGCACGCGCGCGCAGCTCAACGCGACGCCGGCAAAGGCGATGGCATTTGGCGTGCCGCCGGTCGAGATCGGGCTGGAGCCGGTGGCGCTGCAGATGGGCACCGCCAGCGTCACCGCGAGGCTCTACGATTTCGGCGTGCTCACAATCGCCGTGCTCCAGCGCGTCAGCGACCTGCGTTGGCCGGATTTCGTCGAGCGGGTGAACGCGACGGAGCGCTGGCTGGGAACCGGTGCCGAGTCCAACCTGTGGGGCAGCCTGCTGTCGCAGGTTCGCACAACCTTTCATGACGCGATGGTCCGGCCAGCTAAATCGGCGGTTGAGGAGGATTACCTGATCGCTGCGGTCGAAGCGTTCGATGAGCCGATGTCGGCGGAGCAGCTACAGGCGCGCATCGATCTCATCCCGCTGCTGTCCGGCGAGCGGCGTGCCTTGTCGCCGTCAGCACGTCAGGAGGTTCTGCGCCAACGCTTTTCCTACTACACCGACGATCTGGTGGTGCTGACCTGGGACCGCGCGTTCATCTACGAGCCGCGCGGCGACTCCGATGTCGTCGATGTCCTGGAGGTCGCGAACGCCCAACTGCTGGAGATGCGCTATTACGACGAGTTGCTGGATGCCGAACTACCGCGGATGTACGACCTGATCGAGCGTGCTCAGGGCGCCGCCGGATTGTTCGCATCCTGGCGCTTCGCCAACCTCGCGCGCCGCCTGACGACGCTGGTCGCCGAGGTGACCGAGTTGACCGAGAAGGTGGACAACGCGCTGCAGGTCACCGAGGACGTCTACCTCGCGCGCGTCTATGCGGCCGCTCTCGAGTCGTTCCGGGTCAGGGCGGTGGGCGCGGCGGTTGATCGCAAGCTGGCGATCATCCGCGACAGCTACACAGCGCTGTATCACGAGGCCTCGGCAGCCAGGGCTGCATTGATGGAGGCGGTGATCGTTCTGCTGATCGCGATCGAGATCGTGCTGGCTGTTTTCCGGCACTGAATTAGCGAAAAAGCAAATTTTCATGAGGCGCCACAGATTTTGCTGGCGCGTAACGGAGTTTGTTGCTATTTCGTGTGTAAAGCAAAGCTGCCCAAAGGCAGTGACGGTATGGGGAAAGGAGTTAGAGACATCCGTTGAAACGGATTTGCAGCCGGATTTCAATGCTCTTCGGCTCTTCAGGCTAGCTCGCTGAACGCAGAGGGTCGTGGAGGCTCCGGGAACAAATCAGGAAATTCGGCGAAGGCCCGCCGGTAATTACCCGCTTGAGTTCAGGGGGCGCTTCGACGATTTTGGGTGCGCATTTTTCGCCGAAAGCAGGCGGGGCATCCTTCCTGTTTCGGAAAATGACGAATGCCACTAGGTCCTTGCCTGCGACACGACAGGGTTGGGTCGCAGCGCCACAGGGCTCTCGTGGCTAGACTCGGCGCCGTGAGTGCGATCGGATCCCGTGATACGTCCTCCCCGAATGCGTATCATCGGTCCCCACTGATCCGCACGGCGTACGTGGGGGCAGGCATATGCGGTACCCCGACCGGCATATGCCTGCCCTTATTTTTCCGCCGCGTCACCCAGCAACGGGACCAGTAGGAAGATCAGCGCGGTGGACACCGCCGAGACGAGGATCAGCGGCGCAAGCTGCTTATCGAACAGATGCTCGTACAGATATGCGCCGATCGTATCGTGCAGTGGGGTCGCGATGTTGATCACCGACATGAGCGCCGCGAAGGCAAACCCCTCTGACCGCTGGGGGCAATGGTCGGCTGCCAGGGTCAGTGTGGCGACGCTTGCGATCATGTTGACCAGGCCGTTGAAGGTCCAGACCGCAACGGCGCTCGGGACATCGACCATCGCCAGATAGGCCAGCGTAGACAGGGTGCCTGCCAGGATGCTGATGTTGAGCAGTGTCCGCGTTGATATCTGGCGGGGCAGGTAGCGGTAGAGCCATCCGCCAGCGATCCAGCCGCCGGCGCTTGCCGACGACAGCAGACCGATCAGACCCTGCGAGAAGTGCAGGTCATCGGTCATGTGGAAATAGAGCGGGGTACCAAAGCCGGGACTGAAATAGTAGAGGAACAGGAAGCCAGCGATCAGCCACAGCGTGCGCGAGCGTAACGTCGCGAGGAAGCCTCGCAGCGCCTGACGCACCGCTTCGGCGTCCATCGGCGCGCGGCTTTCTTCGACCAGCGCGATTGTGCTGACCAACACCGCCAGGGGTGCCACTGCGGCGATTGCGGCGGATGCGTGGAACGCCGCAACTGGGGGCAGCCACTCGATCAGCTGGCCGCCGAGTAGCGAGGCCACCATCATTGCGACGTTGAACCACAGCCACTGCTGATTGACGAAGGCTGCGCTGGCCCGGTAGCGCTGCCCGTTCTCGACCAGCAAAGCGCCACACACCGTACTGGCAACGGCCATCGCGATCGAGGTCAGCAGCAGAGCCGACACGATCGCAGCCGGCGCGACGGTCTGTGTCGTGAAGAGGAAGGCGACGACCGCCGCCGCGCTGCTCAGCAACAGGTAGGATCGGCGGCGATAGCCGAACAGCGGCAGGAAGTCGGATACGATGCCATAGATGGGCTTCACCACCCAAGGGACGTCCAGTACTGCCAGTGAGGCTGCGATCTGCACCGCGTCCCAGCCTTGCGTCTCCTTCAGGTAATAGGTGAGGGGCTGCCACACGACGCCGCTCTTCGCCTGGCAGAACCCTTCGACCGTGTAGACGATGGCGAAGAACAGCATCAGCCGGGAGGTTGCCCGTGCCGGGGTTGACCGAGGGTCGGGGCGATGCTCTGGCATGGTTCGGGACGGTATCGCTTCCATGAGACAGGATTCTATCGGATGACTTGGCGGATCGGCATCGACATCGGCGGCACCTTCACCGATGTCGCCATGGTAGAGGAGGCGACCGGCCGGATCGCCATCGCCAAGCTTCCCACCACGCCGGACGATTTCGGTCGCGGGGTGATCGATGGTATCCGGCAAGGGCTGGATGCGAACCGCTTCGATGCGGCCGATGTGGCGCTGCTGGCGCACGCAACCACTGTGGTGACCAATGCGCTGCTCGAGAACCGCGGTGCGCGCGCTGGATTTGTCGCGACGCGTGGCATGCGCGACCTGCTGGAGCTGCGGCGATCGTCGCGGGCCGATCTGTATGACCTGCTGCAGGATGCGCCTGCGGTGCTGGTGCCGCGCCGCTGGCGGTTCGAGCTCACCGAACGGATCGATGCGCAGGGTGCGGTGGTGACGCCTCTGGCGGAGGACGAATTGCCGGCGCTGGTCGACGCCATTCGTGCGGCCGGCTTGCAGACGGTCGCCGTATCGCTGCTGTTCTCGTTCCTGAACGACGCACATGAACGGCGCGTGGGTGAGGTGCTGCGCGCCGCGCTGCCTGGCGTGCAGGTGTATCTGTCATCCGAGGTGCTGCCGGAGATACGCGAGTTCGAACGCGCGAGTACCACGGCCGTGTGTGCAGTGGTGGGTCCGGTGCTGGCGTCGTATCTCGACCGGTTGCAGCGTGCCGCATCGGAGCTGGGGCTGCCGCAACTGCACGTGATGGGTTCCTCGGGCGGCATGTTCGATATCGCCGAGGGATTGCGCATGCCGGCGATGGCAGTGGAATCGGGCCCCGCAGCCGGCGTAATCGCTGCGTCGATTGTTGGGCGGCAGCTTGGACGGCGCGACCTGATCTCGTTCGACATGGGTGGGACGACCGCCAAGGCCAGTGTCATCGTCAATGGTGAAGTGTCGGTCACCGCGGAGTACGAGGTCGGCGGGGCTGGGCATGCCAATCGCTGGATGCATGGCACGGGACATCCGATCCGCGTGCCGGTGATCGATCTGGCGGAAGTAAGCGCCGGCGGCGGTTCGATCGCATGGGTGGATCCTGGCGGCGCGCTGAAGGTTGGTCCACGCAGCGCGGGAGCGTCGCCGGGGCCTGCCTGCTATGGCGCCGGCGGAACGCAGCCGACCGTGACCGATGCCGATGTCGTGTTGGGCTATCTGGATCGGAGCGCATTGCTCGACGGTGCTCTGCGGATTGACGTCGCGGCGGCTGAGCGTGCCATCGATGCGGCGATCGCGCGGCCGCTGGGGCTGACGGTTCCTGAGGCCGCCGCGCGCATTGTCGAGGTGGTGAACGCGAATATGGCGCAGGCATTACGGATCGTGTCGATCGAGCGCGGACATGATCCGCAGGAGTTCACGCTAGTCGCGTTCGGCGGCGCGGGTCCGGTGCATGCGGTGCCGCTGGCGGAGGAATTGCAGATCCCGGAGGTGATTGTGCCGCCGGCACCAGGGGCCTTCTCCGCGCTTGGGCTGGTGGCGAGCGATTTGCGGCGTGACTGGTCGCGCACGTTATATGCCGATCTGGGCAGCGTCAGTCCGGAGCGCATTGCGGACGTCATCGCCGGTATGGAACGGGCAGGGCGCGAGATGCTGCGTGCTGCGCGCGTGCCGCCGGAACGCCAGGGCCTTCTGCGACAGGCGGACGTGCGCTACAGGCGCCAGGCCTACGAGCTGACAGTGCCGATCGCCGACGGTGCGGTCACACACGAGACGCTGAAGCGGCTCGCCGACGCGTTCCACACTCGGCATGAGCAGACGTATGGACATGCGAACCGTGCCGAGAGTGTGCAGCTGGTGAACCTGCGGGTGACGGCGGTCGGCAGGCTGCCCGATCTTGTGCTGGCTCAGCGGGGAGACGCGGCTAACGCGCGCGGACGGAGCCGCGATATCTGGTTTCCGGCAACGGGGTTCGCCGCGACGCCGGTGCTCTGGCGAGAAGGGCTTGCCGCCGGCAGCCGGGTCGACGGGCCGGCGATCATCGAGGCGATGGATTCGACCATCGTGGTGCCACCGCGATGGCAGGCGCTGATCGATGAACTTGGCTACATCCGGCTGGAGCGCGCCTGAAGATGGAGCAACCTGTGCCACGCCTGAAGACCGACCCGGCTCGCTTCGAGGTGGTGAAGAACGCGCTGATCTGCGCCGCCGAAGAGATGAAGATCGTGCTGGCCAAGACAGCATTTTCGCCACTGCTGAAGGTGGCCGGCGACTACTCGTGCGGCATTTTCGATGTCAGCGGCAACATGGTGGCGCAGGGCCCCGATCTGCCGATCCATCTTGGCTCGATGCCCGATGCGGTGCGCGCCGTCGTGCGGGCGTTCCCTGACGTTGCGGCGGGGGACGTGTTCATCCACAACGATCCATACCAGGGCGGCTCGCACCTGCCGGATGTCAACGTCGTTGCTCCGGCCTTCCATGAGGGACGCCTGCTGGGGTTCGGCTGCGTGCGTGCGCACTGGCCGGATATCGGCAGCGCCACGCCCGGCAGCTATGGTGCGGTGACCGAGATCTATGGCGAGGGGCTGCGTTTGCCGCCTATACGCCTGTATCGCGACGGGAGGCCGGACCCGGCGATCGAGGCGATCATCTTTGCCAATGTGCGTACGCCGAGTGAACGCCTGGGCGATCTCCGTGCGCAGGTCGCGGCCAATTGGCGCGCTGCGTCACGGCTTCAGGCGCTGGCTGCTAAATATGGTACTGAGACGCTGCTGGGTGTCATGCAGGAGGTGCAGGATTACTCCGAGACCATGATGCGGGCTGCACTGCGCGCGCTCCCTGACGGCGAGGCCGAGTTCACTGATGTCTTCGACGGCGATGGTGTCGTCGCGCCCGGCGAGATCGATGACGAGACGTTCACCGTGAAGCTGCGCATCAGCAAGCGGGGTGACACAATCATCGCGGACTTCACCGGCTCCGATCCGCAGGTGGCGGGGCCGATGAATGCGCCGCTGACCGTGACCGCTTCGGGCGTGTTCTGTGCGCTGAAGATGATCGCCGATCCCAAAAGCCTGATCCCGCCGAATTCCGGCTGCTGGCGTCCGGTGACGGTGACGGCACCGCCTGGGTCGGTGGTGAACGCGCAATTGCCTGCTCCGGTGGTCTACGCCAACCACGAAATGTCGCACCGCGTCGCGGACATGGTGATGGCAGCGATGTTCAGCTTCACGCCGGGGACGGTGATGGCGGGGTCCCAGGGCACATCGGCGGTGATGACATTCGGCGGCACCGACTATCGCAGCGGCGACCGCTATGTCAGCTACGAGTCGGTGAAAGGCGGCTTCGGCGCGCGACCGGTGAAGGATGGCATCAACGCGGTGGCGTCCACGGTCTCCAACATGATGAATACGCCGATCGAGATCATCGAGATGAGCTTTCCGCTCCGCGTGCAGGAATACGCGCTGGTTCCGGACAGCGGCGGTGCCGGCACATGGCGGGGCGGTCTCGGTGTGCGTCGCGTCTGGCAGGTGCTGGAGCGTGACGCCCACGCCGCGGTCTGCTGTGAGCGCACTGTGACGCCGCCGTTCGGGCTAGCCGGCGGCCTCGCAGGCGCCGCTGCACGACTGGAGCTCATTCCGCCCACCGGCAACGCGCGCAAGCTTACCAGCAAGGGCGGCTTTATCGCGCCTGCTGGATCGCTGGTGGTGATCGAGGCACCCGGTTCGGGCGGCTATGGCCCACCCGAGAGCCGCGACAGGGCACGTCTTTCCGAGGACCTGCTGGATGGATACGTTACACGAGCGGCCGCACGACGGGACTACGGCGTCGAACCGGCTTGAAGCGAAGGGAGAACGGAAATGTCAGGCACGCAACCAGTCGTCGCGCAGAAGAGCCCCTACCGGATGGAGGTCGAGGCAGGCAAATCGTACTGGTGGTGCGCTTGCGGGAAGAGCGGCAACCAGCCGTTCTGTGACGGCTCGCATAAGGGCAGCGGCTTCGCGCCTGTCGAGTTCAAGGCTGAAGAGTCCGGCACGATCCCGTTCTGCGGCTGCAAGAACACCGGCAATAAGCCGCGCTGCGACGGCACGCATCGGAATCTGCCATGAAGATCGACGACGTAACGCTCACGATCTTCACCTGGGACAACATCCCGGCCACCAATTACCACACTGGCACGTCCACTGCTGGCAACAGCAATCTGGGTCTGCTGCGCATCCACACCGATGCGGGCCTGGAAGGCCAGGCGTTTCTCGGATCAGCGACCAATCCGGCGTCGATGGACGGGCCGCAGCTGATCCGTTCGCTGAAGCCGATGCTGATGGGACAGGATCCGCTGGAACGTGAGCGGCTGCATGGCGCGATGCGCCTGGTGTCGCGCGCCGTCTCATATCGCACGATCGGCGCGGTGGACACTGCATTGTGGGACCTGTGCGGCAAGATCGCCAAGCTGCCGGTGCACGCCCTGATGGGGACCTGCCGCACATCCATACTGGCCTACGCAAGTTCGCAGGTGTTGCCGGATATCGGCGCCTATGTCGATCAGGCGCAGACGTTCAAGGCGAATGGCTGGCGTGCCTACAAGATCCATCCGCCACGCGATCCCGACCAGGACATCAAGGTGTGCCAGGCGGTGCGTAAGGCGGTGGGCGACGACTTCCGGGTCATGCTCGATTCCACCTGGAGCTACAATTACACCGATGCGCTGCGGGTTGGCCGGGCGATCGAGGAACTGGGCTTCTACTGGTACGAAGATCCGATGTCGGACGAAGACATCTACAACTACGTCAAGCTGCGGGAGAAGCTGGATATCCCGATCATGGCGACGGAGTTCCCGGCGGGCGGATTGGAGACCTATCCGATCTGGCTGACCGAACGGGCGACCGACTACCTGCGCGGCGATATTCCGAACAAGGGCGGACTCACAACGATGCTGAAGACCGCGCATCTGGGTGAGGCGTTCAACATCAAGTACGAAGTGCATCACTCGGGCAATTCGCTGAACAACCTGGCGAACCTGCATCTGTGCATGGCGATCCGAAACACCACGATGTTCGAGGTGCTGCTGCCGGATGGCGCGCACAAGTACGGAATGGCGAAGGAACTGGAGATCGATCGCGAGGGGCTGATGCATGCACCGACCGGGCCAGGCCTCGCGGCTGAAATCGACTTCGACCTGATCAAGCGGAAGACGGAGGCTGTGCTGAGCTGACCGTTGGCGGACCTATAGGAGCCGGCGCGTCGCAAGATTTCGCATGAGCGCGCCGGCACCGAAGTTCCACGCCTCGCACTGATCGGTCGGCATCATGCGGTTCACCAGCCGGCCGAGTTTCGGTGCAGCGATCGTCACGATATCGCCTGGCTTGTGGGTGAAGCCCTTGCCGGGCGCATCGCGATCTTCTACCGGCGCAAACATGGTGCCGAGGAATAGCACGGCGCCGTCCGGGTACGGATGATGTCGGTTCACCATCTGCGCCACCAGATCGGCCGGGTCGCGGCTGATCTTCGCAATCGAAGACGCACCCTCGAGCGTGAAGCCGTCCTCGCCCGCTACGCGCAATGAGACGGTCGTCTGCCGGATGTCGTCGAGCCTGAAGTGTGCGTCGAAGAAGCGCAGGAACGGGCCGATCGCGCAGGACGCATTGTTGTCCTTCGCCTTGCCAAGCAGCAGGGCCGAACGGCCCTCGACGTCGCGGAGGTTCACGTCGTTGCCCAGGGTCGCCGCGACGATCCGGCCGGACGACGCGGCGGCCAGCACAACCTCGGGCTCTGGATTGTTCCACGACGAATTGGGATGGATGCCGGCATCCAAACCGGTGCCGACGGCGGCCATGGGCTGGGCCTTGGTGAAGATCTCCGCATCGGGGCCGATGCCCACTTCCAGGTACTGGCTCCAGGCGCCCTGCTCGATCAGCACCTGCTTCAGATGCGCTGCCTCGGCCGAGCCTGGCTTCAGGCTGGCGAGGTCGTCGCCGACCAGGCGATTCACCTCGGCGCGGATGGCTGCCGCAGCGTTCAGGTCGCCGCGTGCGCGTTCTTCGATCACGCGCTCGATCATCGACAGCACGAAGGTGACGCCAGCCGCCTTGATCGCCTGAAGATCGATCGGCGCCAGCAGCCAGGGGCGCTTCGCGTCGCGCGTATCGGGTGGCGTGTTGGCCAGGACGTCGTCGAGTGAGCCGACGCGTTCACCGTCCGCGGCGTGCAGGCGGTCGGCTGGCGAATCTGCCTCGCACAGGTCGCGCATGGTGGCGAAGGTTGCCGAGACGTCTATCAGCTCGCCATTGCGTACCGCGACGACGGATGGGCCGGCAACGTCCGGGCGCCAGATGCGCCCGGCCAGTGCCGCACCGGTGCCGTCTTCCGGCAATACCGGCAGCAGTGCGTCACGGAATGCGGCCATCGCGAGTCCTCCCACAGCCAGATACGGCACCCTATACTATGCACAACCAGGACCCGAGGAGGCCGCCTGATGAAGCTGTTCGGTTCGTCGCACACCACTGACACTGAGACATTTCCGGTCGCGCATACCGAGGAAGAATGGCGTGCGAAGCTCTCCCCGGCGCAGTACCAGGTGTTGCGCAAGCATGGCACCGAGCGTGCCGGCACCAGTCCGCTGAACGCTGAGAAGCGGCACGGCCGGTTCATCTGTGCTGGATGCGGCCAGGACCTGTTCGCCTCGGATACGAAATTCGAAAGCGGGACCGGTTGGCCAAGCTTCTACCAGCCATTGGAAGGCGCCGTCGGCACCAGCGACGACAGCAGCTTCTTCATGAGCCGGACCGAGGTGCACTGCAGCCGCTGCGGCGGGCATCTGGGCCATGTGTTCCCCGATGGACCGCGACCGACCGGTCAGCGCTACTGCATGAACGGTGCGGCGATGGACTTCAAGCCCGACTGAAATCGCGCAGGCAGGCAGTCACCAGCGCATCGATCGAGTTGAACACACGTGCGCCGGCGGCTGCCAGCCGCTGCGTCTTTGACGCGAGCGAACCTGTCTCGCCGAGCACAAGCGCGCCGGCGTGGCCCATAGCGATGCCCTCTTTCGCCTCACGACCGGCGATGAGTGCGTAAATTGGCTTGCGCGGGCCCAGTCGCAGCATTGCGTCGGCGCATTCTTCTTCTTCGTTGCCGCCGACCTCGCCAACCAGGATGATCGCCTCGGTGCGCGGGTCGGCGAAGAACGTCGGCAGCAGGTCCGCGAAGCGCACGCCCTTCACCTGATCGCCACCGACGCCGACCCAGATACTCTGACCAAGTCCGGACTGCGCCAGCCGGTAGCCGCACTCGTAGGAGAGCGTGCCGCTTTT
>DASSRN010000474.1:0-3275 GCA_035701785.1 Acetobacteraceae bacterium
CATGCGGTCGAGGTAGGCGCAATAGGCGTAGAGCACCTCGGCAATATCCTGCTTGTCCTCGAGATCTCGCAGTCGGCCTTCGGATGCAGGACCGCTCATGGGGGCGTCAAATGCCGTCTACACAGAGGTACTTGACCTCGAGGAACTCCTCCATGCCGTATTTCGAGCCCTCTCGGCCGATGCCGCTCTCCTTGACGCCGCCGAACGGGGCGACCTCGGTCGAGAGGATGCCGTCGTTGACGCAGACCATGCCGTACTCCAGCGCCTCGGCGACGCGAAAGATCCGACCTACGTCGCGCGCGTAGAAATACGACGCCAAGCCGAACTCCGTGTCGTTGGCCAGCCTGATCGCCTCGTCTTCAGTCTTGAAGCGGAACAGGGGCGCCACCGGACCGAACGTCTCCTCGCGGAAGATCATCGCGTCGTTCGGCACATTCGCGAGCACTGTGGGTTCGAAGAAGTTGCCGCCCAGTTTGTGGCGCTGGCCGCCGGTCACCACCGATGCACCACGCTTCAGCGCATCGGCGATGTGCTCCTCGACCTTCTTCACCGCGTCGGCATTGATCAGCGGACCCTGGCTGACGCCGGGCTCCATGCCGTTGCCGACCTTCATCGCCTCTACTGCCGCCTTCAGCTTGGTGGAGAACGCGTCGTACACCCCGTCCTGCACCAGGATGCGGTTCGCGCATACGCAGGTCTGGCCGGTGTTGCGGTACTTGCTCGCCATCGCGCCGGCGACCGCAGCATCCAGATCGGCATCGTCGAACACGATGAACGGCGCGTTGCCGCCCAGTTCCATGCTGGTCTTCTTGATGGTCGGCGCGCATTGCGCCAGCAGCTTGGCGCCCACCTCGGTGGAACCGGTGAAGGTCAGCTTGCGCACCAGCGGATTAGAGGTGAGTTCGCCACCGGTCTCGCCCGAGGGTCCGGTGATGACGTTGCACACGCCCGCCGGCATGCCGGCACGCTCCGCCAGTACCGCGAGCGCAAGCGCGCTGAACGGCGTCTGACTCGCCGGTCGGATCACCCCGGTGCAGCCGGCGGCCCAACCCGGACCGGCCTTGCGGGTGATCATCGCAGCCGGGAAGTTCCACGGGGTGATCGCCGCGAACACGCCGATCGGCTCCTTCAGCACCAGGATGCGCCGGCCCTTGGCGTTCTGCGGAATGGTGTCGCCATAAATGCGCTTGCCCTCTTCGGCGAACCACTCGATGAAGCTCGCGGCATAGGCGATCTCGCCCTTGCTCTCGGCCAGCGGCTTGCCCTGTTCGGCAGTCATGATCACCGCCAGGTCGTCGGCGTTCGCCATCATCAGGTCGTTGAGCTTGCGCAGGATCGCCGCCCGGTCTTTTGCCAGCATCGCCCGCCACGCGCCCTGCGCCCGATGCGCCGCCTCGATGGCACGCCGCGTTTCTGCCACCCCGAGCGCCGGCACCTCGCCGATCGGCTCGCCGGTCGCCGGGTTCTTCACGATGATCGTGCGACCGCTATCGGCCTGCACCCATTTGCCGTCGATGCAGTTCGCCTGACGCAAGAGCGTCGGGTCCTTCAGCGGCAGCGGTGAGGTGGGATTGAGCATGGCGGGATCCTCCTTCGCCAGGATACCCACCCAAGATAGGACGGCCGGGGCGCCGAGTCAGCGCCCCGGCCGGGCAAGGTCACCAGTGCGCGACGGGCGCCGGCTCGGGCCGCAGGCGGTAGCCGCCGCCCTCGGTCACCAGCAGCGACGGATTCGCCGGGTCCGCCTCGATCTTCTGGCGCAGGCGGTAGATGTGCGTTTCCAGCGTGTGGGTGGTCACTGTGGAGTTGTAGCCCCAAACCTCGTGCATCAGGATCTGCCGGTTCACCGCCGAGTCGGAGCGGTAAAGGAACTTCAGCACCGCCGTCTCCTTGTCCGTCAGGCGGATGCGGCGGTTCTTTGCCGGGTCGTGCAGCAGCTTCTTCGCTGGTCGGAAGGTGTACGGACCGACTGGGAACACCACTTGCTCGCTGCGGTCGAACACGCGTAGCTGCGCGCGCAGGCGAGCCAGCAACTCTGCCGCGCGGAACGGCTTGGCGATGTAGTCGACGGCGCCCGAATCGAGGCCGCGTACGATGTCGGTCTCTTCGATCGCTCCGGTCAGCATGATGATCGGCATGCTGTGGCCGTTGCGGCGGAGTCGCGCGCAGTAGTCGCGGCCATCCCCATCTGGCAGGCCGATGTCGAGGATGATCGCGTCGAAATGCGCATCCTCGTCAGCCAGGATGCGATCGGCTGCCTCGATGTCCGGCGCCGTGGTCACCACGAACTCGCCGGTATCATCAAGATATTCCGTCACCATCGTTCGCAGCGTCTCGTCATCCTCGACGATCAGAACCGGTCTACGATTCGGCATGATAGTAGTCCCCCGCTGCATGTTTCGATGCCGGCAGGAGGACGTGATTTCGTGGCGAAAATGGGTCAACCCACCGTCGCTTTCTCGTGAGTTCCCGCGTGACGGGTGCGATCCCATCAAGAGAGCGCGATCAGTCGGACAGAGCGCCCGCCACTTCGAACGAGCCGTGCCAGATCATCGAGGCAGCGACATACAATACGATGAGCAGGCCCACCCACGCGACCCAGCGCTGCCGCTCCAACACCCGCGCCAGCAGATTCGCAGCGACCCCCATCAGCACCACTGACAGCAGCAGCCCCGTCGCGAGAATCCAGGTGCGCCCACTCGCCGCACCAGCCACCGCCAGCACGTTGTCGAGGCTCATCGACACGTCGGCGAGCACGATCTGCGTCATCGCCTGGCGCAGCGTCTTGCGTTCCGTGGTGGCGGCCGCCGCGTGACTGCGCGCCTGTCGCAGTTCGCGGAACATCTTCCAGCACACCCAGAGCAGCAGCAGGCCACCGGCCAGCAGCAGCCCGATGATCGCCAGCAGCTTGAGCGCGATGGCGCCCAGCGCGATGCGGATCACCGTCGCACCCAGGATGCCCAGCAGGATCGCCGGGCGTTTCTGCCGGTCGGGCAGGCCGGCCACTGCCAGGCCCACCACCACGGCGTTGTCGCCGGCCAAGGTGACGTCGATCAGGATCACCTGGACCAGGGCCGCGAGGTCCTGGGTCAGCGAGATCTCCATGCGGTGATTGCCCTTGTCAGTCGCCAGTGCGCCGGTCTAGCTGACCCTTCACCAGCACGGGACAGGGCAGCGATGGTTCCCCGTTACACCAGGCCAGAGATGGAGGCCATCTGGGCGCCAGCCAATCGCTACCGCATCTGGTTCGAGATCGAGGCGCTGGCCGCCGAAGG
>DASSRN010000475.1:0-5085 GCA_035701785.1 Acetobacteraceae bacterium
CATGTCAGCCGTGCCGCGCGCATCGAGCCGATCACGCCGGTTGGCACCGTCTATGTCACCGAGGCATTCGCCGCCGCGCTCGCCGCACAGCGAGACAGCCCCTTCGTCTGCGAGTACGTGGGCCAGGTGTCAGCCGCCAAGGATTACGGACGGATGCGGATGTACAGTCTCAGGCGTCGCTGGCTGATCGCTCCGCCCAGGTCCTGAACCCGAAGCAGCGCGTCCTTGATCAGCAGACACACATAGCTGATGCAGCCGTGGCTCGCCATCGCCTGCATCAGCCAGATCCATCGACCCGCCGGCCTGCGTCACCAGGCAGCTACGGGAACAATCGCTCCCCGGTCTCGGCGTCCTCGACGTAGATCGCGCTGACCGGGCAGTTCTCCGCTGCCTCCAGTATCTTCTCCTCGGTGTCGGCGGCGGGATCGACCACCTCCGACTGACGGTTGTCGTTCAACTTGAACACCGCGGGTGCGATCGCCTCGCACATCGCGTTGCCGACGCAGGCGTGGGGGTCCACCCAGACGCGCAGCTTCCGAGCCACTGTCTTTCTCCTAGTGCAAGGTGATCGGCAGGGACTTCAGCGAGCGGAAGGTGATGCTGGGCTGATAGTCCAGCTCCTCTGTATCCAACGACATGTTCGGGAAACGCTCTGCCAGCGCCTTGAACACCTCCTGGCCTTCGACGCGCGCCAGCGTCGCACCCAGGCAGTGATGCGTGCCCGACCCGAACGCGACATGCGGGTTCGGATGACGGCCGATGTCGAAGCGGGTGGGCTCCTCGAACGCATCGGGGTCACGATTGGCTGAAGAGATGAACCAGCGCAGCCGGTCGCCCTTGCGCAGCACCTTGTCGCGCATCTCGACATCCTCCGAGGCGATGCGCTGGATCGAGACCACCGGCGAGTCGTAGCGCAGGCATTCCTCGGTCGCGAGCTTGGCACGTCCTGCCGGATCCTGCTTCAGCAGTTCCCACTGATCCGGATGACGCAGGAACGCCAGCGTGCCGTTGCACAGCAGGTTGATCGTCGTCTCATGCCCCGCGAGCAGCAGCAGCGAGGTGTTCACCAGCACCTGGTGCCGCGTGAAGATGCCGCGCTTCTCGCCCTGCGCCAGCACGGAGATGAAGTCGTCGCCCGGATCAACGATGCGCCGGTCCACCAGCGGCGAGACGTAGTCGATCATGCCGCGCATGCCTTCGGTCAGCGGCTTCATCCGGTCGTACTCGCCGCGGCCGATATACAGCAGCTTCTCGGCCAATTCTCTGATATAGGGCCGATCCTCGCGGGGCACGCCCATCATCTCGGCGATCACCAGCACCGGCAGCGGCGTCGCCAGGTCGCGCATCACGTCCATGCTGCCCTTCGCCTCAGCCTCGTCGAGCAGTTCCTTGACCGCCACCTTCACGAACGGACGCCACGCCTCCATCGACTTCGGCGTGAAGTAGCCGTGCATCACCCGCCGCATCTCCAGATGCTCGGGACGGTCGTGCTGAATGAACTGGTTGCCCTGGTAGTTCTTGACGTATTCGTAGAGGCCGAGATCGGATTCATTGATCGGCGGATAGGCCGGCCGCTTGTCGTTCATGAACACCGCGGACGAGAACATCTCGTGATGCCGCGTCAGCCACACCAAGTCGTCGTGGCGGGTGATCACCCACAGCGAATAGGCCTCGTTCCAGTGCACCGGGTCCTGTTCGCGCAGCCGGCCATAATAGGCGTATGGGTCGGCGATGACCTCGTCGGTGAACAGATTGTCCTGAATGGTTACGGGCATGTCCATGTGATCGTTTCCTATGGTTCTCAGTGTGCGACGGCAGGCCGTTGTTCGGTGGCCTCGTTCTCGGTTTCCTCATGCAGCGCCATCGGCGCGCCATGTGTCTCTATGCCCACGATGCTGAACGATAGCCCGACACATAGCATGGCGCAGCCCAGGAACATGAAGGCGGGCAGCACCGCTCCGGCGGTGGCGTGCGGCGACACGACGTTGCCGGTGCCGGCGATCAGCGCAAGGCTCAGCGGCCCCAGGATCTTGCCGACACCGTTCGCCGCCTGGCCCAGTCCCGACGATCGTGCACCGAGCCGAACGCCGAATACCTCGACAGTGTAAGGTGCCAGGTTCGAGAAGCTGCCGTCGATGCCGAAGGTGGAGCAGCATAGGAACACCACCAGCAGTGGCACGCTGCCGATGAACGTGTTGCTGAACACCGCGGCGCAGCCGAGTGCGATGGCGGCCAGGAATCCCCAGAACTGGCCGCAGCGGCGGCGCCCGATGATCGGCGAGACGAACGACACGACGATCTTGCCCACCACGCCCGCGCCGGCGACGAACACGAAATACCCCGCCGCTGCCGGCACGGAGATGCCCAGCAGCAGCGACACGATCGTCGGTCCCCACAGATACACGCCGTAGGCGGCCGTCGATGCGCCGCCCCAGATCACCACCGTCTCCCAGAACCGCAGCGGGCTGCGATACAACTCGGCCAGGCTGGCAGAAGGCGGCGCGACCGGCGGCTCGGTCGGCAGCGGCACCTGCTCAAGCGGCAGTCCGAGTTGGCGCGCGACCAACCCGCGCGCTTCGCCGAAGCGCCCCTTCGCTGCCAGCCAGCGCACTGATTCCGGCACCACGAGAGCGATCGCGATGCCGACCGGGATCGTTACCGCGCCCAGCATCGCGAGACCTCGCCAGCCGAGTGCGGCAAGCAGCGTCGCCGAGGTGGCCGACGCGAGTAGCGCACCCGCGGTCGCGAACACGACGTAGAAACTGGAGAACGCAGTGCGCCAGCGGGTCGGCGCGGTCTCCACCACCAGGGTCAGGCAGGGCGTCACCGCGGCGGTCAGCCCAAACCCCACCACGAAGCGCAGCAGTGCCAGCACGCCCCATGCGCCCTGCGGCACCAGACCGATCGCCCCGGCGCCAAAGCCGCAGATGAACGTGCCCAGTACAAGCTGGGACTTGCGGCCCCAGGCATCCGACAGGCTGCCCCAGGCAACCGCGCCACAGATCGCGCCTATGCCGCCGCTGTAGAGGATGATCGCGGACTGCCCGTAGGTCAGGTGCCATTGCGGCCCCAGCACCGCCAGCAGGAATGCGACGACCGCGAAGTCGAAGAACTCCAGCACGGTGATCAGTGACAGCAAGCCGAAGTTGACCCAGTAGCGCGGTCGCAGACGCGCGCTATCGAACAGCCGCAGCAGGGCCTCGGACGAGTGTCCGTGCATGGGCGCCTCCTGTCGGCGCCGGCCCGACCAGACGCGTCCGGTCAGGACGGCGCTGTTCCGGCGGACGATAGACTGCCCGCGCGGCACACGCACCCAGAGAATACCGTACCCGACGGATCACCGTTGCGTGTTCCTTGTGATGGCGAAATGCGCCAGTGCGGCGCTGATCCGCAGCAGCAGGCGCACCTCCCGCGGCAGGTCATCACGCCGCACCTCGACGGCTGCCGCGGTGGGCGGGTCGGCTGCGGGGTCGACCAGCACGTTGATGGCGGCATCGATGTGGGCAACAGCATCGCGGGCGATGCCAACCAGCGCCGGGTCCTGCACGGAGCCGCCCTGAAGCGCAATCTGCCCGAGTTCGCGCGTCCACAGTTCGCACCCTTCCAGCACCAGCAGGTTCCGCCGCACCGGCTCGTCCGGCGCTGCGGCAAGCCCCAGGCGCTCGGAGTGCGCAATCGCGGCCAGATCGCGGTATCGCTGCTCGCTGGCCAGGACACAGGCCGCGAGGTCCGCGGACGCCGCGCCATCCAGCAGTGTCCGCGCGGCGGCATCCACCGACTGGCCGAGAGGTCGCAGGAAGCTGTTGGTCGCTGCCCCGATCGCGGATCGGCCGCGCACCACCAGTACGGCGCAGGCGACCAGAGCGCCGCAGGCCGCACCCACCGCGCTCTCCTTCAGGCGGAGCAGCAGCAGGTCGGGCGGAAAGAAGCCCAGCATACCGAACAGCAGCCCGAGGATCACCGTGATCCAGAACACCATCCGGCCGTAGGCCGCGACATTGGCCTGGAACGCCAGGAACACCGCCAACACGATCGCCGCCAGGCTAAGCAGTTCGTGGCCGGACAGCGCAGTGGCCAACAGCATGCCGAACAGTACGCCCGCCAGTGTGCCGACGACGAAGCGCATGCCCTTGACCAATGCCTCGCCGCGCGAGCGTGTTCCCTGGAACATCACGTAGGCGGCGAATGCTGCCCAGTACCAGCGATTGGGCGAGACAAGATTGCCCGCGCCGATCGCCAGCGCCGTCGCGACAGCGGTCTGGAGTGCGGCGCGCAGGCCCTGCGGCGCGGACGCCGGTGGCGGCGCCGCGGCCGGCGCCGCACCCGTCTCGTCGTGCATGATGCTGTCGAGCAGTGCGAGCGCGGTGCCGAGTTGACCCGCCGCTGTCTCTGCCGATCGGGTGCCGCGGCGCATCGCCGCAATCACCTCCAGCAGACGCGGCCGGTCCGTCGCCGAGCCCAGATCAGACAGCGCGACCCGGGCCACACGCTCAGCACCGAGTTGGATGGTCAGCAGGTGCAGCCAGGGGTTCGGGGTACCCGGCAACTCCGCGGCGATCGTCGCGACCCGCGCCTGCGACAGCATCACGGTCTCGTCGAGACGGGCGATGTCCTGATGCAGCCGCTCACGCTCCGACGCGGTCCAGGTCCCGGCGGCAACCGCAGCGGCGATGCGGTCCAGCACGCGCACCAGTCCGGCGTGGATCGCGGCATGCAGGCGCGCCAGTTCAGCGCGCGGCCGCTCCGGCAGCAGCATCAGGCGGATCAGTGCGGCCGCGCCTGCCGCGATCAGCAGCACCACGAAGCGCATAGGCAGCGTAGCGGGCGGTGCATGCGTGACCAGGCCCATGAAGTAGGCGATCAGCGTGACGGTGCCGAGTGACGCCCAGCGCGCACCCAACGTCGCGCCATACGCGACGCCGAACATGATCAGCGGCAGCAGCGCAGCCGAAGCGACAGGCTGATCATATAACAGCGCCGCCAGCGCAGTGGCGAGGAACGCCGACGGCAGCGTAAGCAGCATGGTGCCCAGCCGCTGGCGCGGCGTCGTGTCGCGCACATTGGCGGCGATGAACAGCGCGATGC
>DASSRN010000476.1:0-5417 GCA_035701785.1 Acetobacteraceae bacterium
AGCCACGCTGTCGCTTTGACATGGATCAATGCCGGCCGCGGCGTCCGGTGCAAGCTTCGTGGTCCGTTCGCTTCGCGGACGTGACTGGAGGGGCAGGATGCAGACCCTCGTGCTGACCATGCCGGAACTGGAGCGCGCCGCGCGCCAGTGGACGGCAGAATTCCTGCACCAGGAGCAAGCCACCACGGCGGTGGTCACCAACCTGCGGCAGATGCAGACCAATCACTGCGACGACCAGAACATCATCCTGTTCGGGCGGGCTCCCACCGCCGTGCTCACGCGAGTACTCCAGCAGGGTGGCCGCCCGTGGCTGGTGACGGACCTCGTCATGCACGACCCAGCCATCCGCTACTGACGCAGCTCGCGTCGTTGGTGGATCGATCGCCGTGTTGTAGGGTTGCGGTCAAGCAATCCTGGAGGAAACGCATGCGCCCCCTGATCCTGCTGCTCGGCGCACGCGGCCAGGATGAACCCACCCGGCACTGACCAACTCCTGTGCCTGACACCGCTGCGGCCCAACGCGCCGGCCAGTTGGCGTGGCTGATCGAGAGCGCCGACTTCTGGCGACTCTGGTTCGTCGGACTCGTTGTGTTCGTGGTGCGCTGGGTGGAGACCGTCGCAGTCGGCGTGTTCGTCTACCAGCAGACCGGCTCCGCCTTCATCGTGGCGATGATGACGATGCTGCGCCTGCTGCCGATGGGACTGTTTGGCGCATTCCTGGGCGCGGTGGCCGAGAAGATGGAGCGGCGCACCACGCTCATCATCGTCGTTTCCGGCATGGTGGCGACATCGCTCGTGCTGGCGACTTTGGCGCATCTGCACCTGCTCGCGGTATGGCACCTGGCAGTGGCGAGCTTCATCAACGGCGTCGGCTGGGCGACCGACAATCCAGTGCGGCGCGTGATGATCGGCGAGGCTGTCGGCGCGGCGCAGATGAGCAAAGCCATGTCGATCGACGTCGGCGCCAACAACGCGAGCCGCATGGTGGGCCCGACGATCGGCGGACTGCTGCTCGCCTCGGTCGGCATCGACGGCGTATTTACCCTGAGCGTGGTGCTGTATGCCGTCGCGGTCGTGGCAGCCTGCCGCGTGCGCTATCGAAACAGCGTCGCTGGCACCACAGCGGAGACCGTCCTGGCGCGGATCGCCGAAGGTCTGCGGCTGGTGCGTGGCGACCGGCGGCTCATCGGCACGCTGACCGTGACGGTGATCTACAACGTGTTCGGCTGGCCGTTCACCTCGATGGTGCCGGTGATCGGCCAGGATCGGCTGCAACTGGGACCCGAGGGCATCGGCATCCTGTCCAGCATGGATGGCGTCGGCGCTTTCGTCGGCGCAGTGCTGATGGCGATGTTCTGCCGGCCAAACCTGTATCGGCGCGCCTATGTCGGTGGCGTCATGCTGTATCTGATCATGCTGACGCTGTTCGCGCTGGTGCCGTTGCCGGCGGTCGCCGGCAGCGCGCTACTGTTCACCGGATTGGGCGGTGCAGGCTTCAGCATCATGCAGGCGACCCTGGTTTATCTGTCCTCGCCGCCCGAGATGCGCAGCCGCATGCTGGGCGTGCTGTCGGTGTGTATCGGCACCGGCCCGATCGGCTTCATCGCGCTCGGGTGGCTGGCCGATGCGATCGGCGCGCCATGGGCGACTGCGGCCAGCGGGCTCGCCGGGTTGTTGATGATGCTGCTGGCCCGGCCGCTGTGGCGCACGATCTGAACTGCGTGTTTTCTACCGATAACGGCTATCCGCGACGCCTCGCTCTGCATCCACCTCGCCGACGCTGAACGTGCGGCCGAGCGGAACCAATTGCGAAAGCGCGGACAGTCCGACGATTATGTATACCACGCGGTCGATGCCCGTGCCGCCAAAGATCGCGCCCACAAGGTTGAAGTTTGCGATTCCCACTAGGCCCCAGTTCAGGCCGCCGATGATGATCAGTATCAGGGTTATCGTGTTCAGAGCGCGCACGCGCAGATCCTTTCGACGGAACGAGTCGCTTTTTAGTCTGACAACGCACGACCTCAGCGCCTCGCAAAAGGTCTTGCCGTGCCCTGGCCCAACATCCTGGTGCGTTCGCGGTTGCAGGAGGGGTCGGTAACACTATCGAAGGACGGAACCGTACCTGTCCGCCCGTCGAGACGATTGCACCACGAATGGATTCTGGTTAGCTGTCCGGCAAGCAGCGGTCAGGGAAGGCGGGTTGATGCCGAATGCAACGAGTTCGCCGCTGGGCACCTATCTCCAACATCTCGAGAAGGACGAGCTCGCCTACCAGTTCAGCCCCGAGGCGAACAAGGCGGTGTTCTATCCGCGGGTGATCTGCCCCTACACCGGCAGCGACCGGCTGGAATGGCGGATCAGCAAAGGCATGGGCACGGTCTATGCGACCACCGTGGTGCACGCACAGCAGGGCGAGACCTACAACGTCGTGCTGATCGACGTGGACGAAGGGTTCCGCATGATGAGCCGGGTCGAGGACATCGCACCGACCGCGGTGCGCATCGGCATGCGGGTGAAGTTTCGCGTGCATCGCCCGGACGGCGAGGAACCCCCGGTGCCGGTTTTCACGCCGGCGGAGGGCGCATGATGCGGGGCCTGGCGCGCGGCAGCGCCGCCATTATCGGCGCCGCCGAATCCGATATCGGCGCGGTCGCCGCGAACATGAGCGCGATCGACCTGATGGCGCAGGGCATTCATCGCGCGCTCGCCGATTGCGGGCTGCGCCTGTCCGATGTCGATGGACTGTTCTGCGCCACGACGCAGGGGCGCACCTCGGCGATGTCGCTATGCGAATACCTCAACCTGCCGCATGCCTACACCGACTCCACCATCGTCGGCGGTTCCTCGTTCGAGATTCACGTTGCGCATGCGCAGGCCGCATTGGCCGCCGGTCTCTGCGCCGTGGCGGTGATCGCCTATGGCAGCACGCAGCGAACGGTTGGCCGCCGCCAGGCCTCGGCGCGCGAGTACAATCCGTATGAGACGCCGTTCCGTCCGTTCCTGCCGGCCAGCGCCTACGCGATGGCGGCGTCACGGCACATGCACGAGTTCGGCACCACGCGCGAGCAACTTGCCGAGGTCGCCGTGGCGGCGCGCGAGTGGGCGCTGCTGAACCCTGCCGCGTGGGAGACGAAGCCGCTGAGCGTCGCCGATGTGCTGTCAGCGAGGCCGATCAGCGATCCGTTCACCGTGCGGGACTGCTGCCTGATCACCGACGGCGGCGGCGCCGTCGTGATGACGACGGCCGACCGCGCGCGCAGCATGGGCAAGCCGCCTGTGTATGTGCTGGGCTGCGGCCAAGCGATCACCCACGCCTCGATCTCCTCGATGCCGGACCTGACGCATAGCGGTGCCCGCGAGTCGGGCGCGGCGGCGTACAGCATGGCGCGCATGCAGCCTGCCGACATCGCTGTGCTCGAGCTGTATGATGCGTTCACCATCAATACGATCCTGTTCCTCGAGGATCTCGGCTTCTGCGCCAAGGGCGAAGGCGGCCCGTTCGTGTCCGAAGGTCGCATCGCGCCAAAGGGAAGCCTGCCGGTGAACACCAATGGCGGCGGCCTGTCCTACTGCCATCCCGGCATGTACGGGCTGTTCCTGCTGATCGAAGCAGTACGCCAGCTGCGCAAGGAGTGCGGCGATCGTCAGGTGCCCGGGGCCGAGACCGCGCTGGTGCATGGCAACGGCGGTGTGCTCTCCGCGCAGGCGACCGTCATCCTGGGGACCGCATCGGCGCTGTGAGGTCGAACGCCATCAGTTCTTCGTCGTAAAAACGCCCATCCACCTTCAGCGATCGCCGCTCCACGCCATACACGCTGAATCCCATCCTGCGGTAGAGTTGCTGTGCCGGCGCGTTGCCCATCGTCACTGAAAGCTGCAACTCCACCCCGCCTGCTTCGCGTGCACCGGCGATCACCGCCTCGATCAGCCTCTCGGCCAGTCCGGCACCGCGGTGACCCGGTTCGACATACATGCTGAACAATTTGGCCTTATGGCGTTCCTTGGCACCTTCGCGCATCGCGAGACCGGCCAAACCGACCAGCTCAGTATCGCGGAACCCGCCGAAGCGGGTGAGCCCCGGGACCGTCAGTCGCTCGGCGAACTGCGTCCGGTCCAGCTTCACCTCGTCCTCATAAGCAGAGCCGAACGCCTCGGGATGACGACGCAGCGCGTCAAGCCGGATGCGGCGAAAGTCATCGGCATCGGCCACCGTCAGCGTGCGGATCGTGTAGGTCACTGCAGTGTGGCGGCGATGCGTGAGGCGAGGCGGCGCGCTACCTCCTGCTTGGCCAGCCGCGGCCAGTCCTCGACACCATCGGCGGTGATCAGGTGCACCACGTTCTCCTCGCCGCCCATGATGCCGGTCGCCGGCGAGACGTCGTTGGCGACGATCCAGTCGGCGTTCTTGCGCGTGCGCTTGGCCTGCGCGTTGGCGATCAGGTCGTCCGTTTCGGCAGCAAAGCCGACCACCAGCCGGGGACGTTCCGGCCCGGGCTGCGCAATCGTCGCCAGGATGTCGGGGTTCGGCACCAGCTCCAGCGCAGGAGGCGCGCCGCCGGGCAGCTTCTTGATCTTGCCGGACGCCGCGCGCGCAACGTGCCAGTCGGCGACTGCGGCCGCGAACACCGCAACATCCGCGGGCAGTGACGCTTGGCACGCATCCAGCATCTGCTGCGCGCTCTCCACCCGCTTGACGGTAACCCCGGTGGGATCCGGCATCGACACCGGCCCGCTCACCAGCGTGACCCGGGCGCCGAGATCGGCCAGCGCAGCCGCGATCGCGTGACCCTGCCGCCCGCTGGAGCGGTTGGCAATGTAGCGGACCGGGTCGATCGGCTCATGCGTCGGTCCGCTGGTGATCAGCGCATGACGTCCGACTAGTGGACGCGTCGGTGTGAGCAGTGCCTCGATCGCTGCCAGAATGGCGGGCGGTTCGGCGAGCCGGCCAGGGCCGTACTCGTTGCAGGCCATCGCACCCTCATCCGGTCCCACGACGTGGATGCCGCGCGCTGCGAGCACCGCCATGTTGGCGACCGTCGCGGCGTGCTGCCACATCCGCACATTCATCGCCGGCGCCACCAGCACCGGCTTGTCGGTGGCCAGCAGCAGCGTGGACGCGAGGTCGCCGGCAAGGCCCGCGGCCATCTTCGCCAGGATGTCAGCCGAAGCGGGCGCCACCACGACCAGATCGGCGCTGCGTGAGAGCTGGATGTGGCCCATCTCACTTTCGTCGGTCAGCGAGAACAGGTCGGTGTAAACCTTGGTCTCGCTCAGCGCCTGTAATGACAGCGGGGTGACGAACTGCGCGCCCGCGGCGGTGAGAACGCAGGTAACGCCGCAGCCGCGCCCCCGCAGCAGCCGGATCAGTTCCAGGGCCTTGTAGGCCGCGATGCCGCCCGAGACGATCAGCAGCACGC